>JAAYCP010000161.1 GCA_012729695.1 Actinomycetales bacterium
AGCGCGAACTGACCCAGTGCCGCCCAGTCCCGCGGCGTCGCCCACAGGTAGGAGGAGCACACCGGGTTGCCGGCGCCGTCGGTCTCCCAGACGGCCGAGGTGAGACCGAGGGGACGGAAGAGCAGCTCGTCAACGAGGCCGACATCGGACCCTGCGAGGTCGAGCAGCACCGAGCAGAGGATGTTCGTGCTGCCGCTCGAGTACTGCTGCACCGACCCGATCTCGTGCGCGAGCGGCTGTGAGGCGGCGAAGCCGGCCATGTCCGGCTCGAGGTAGAGCATCTCGGTGATCGGCGTCCCCAGGTCGTAGGTCTCGTCCCACGCGAGGCCGGAGCGCATCCGAAGGAGGTCCTCGACCGTGATCCTGGAGCGCTCGTCCGTCCACTCCCTCCGCAGCCCCGCCCGGTCGAGGTCGACGACCCCCTCCTGAACCAGCCGCCCGGTGAGCAGGCTCGCGACGCTCTTGGACATCGACCAACCGAGCTGCCGGGTGTGCTCGTCGAAGCCATCGGCGTACTGCTCGCCCACGAGGCGTCCCCGGGAGAGCACGACGATCGCGCGCGTGCCGAGCTGGTGGACCCCATCTGCGTCGAGGCCCTCGCCGAAGGCGTGCGAGATGAGCCGCTGGACCTCGGGCTCGGCGAAGACGTCCTGCTCGGCGACCATGTTGTCCGCCGGGTCGATCATCGCCCGCTCCGGCAGATCGGCCGGCTCACCGAGCGTGCAGCCGTGCCCCGGACGAGGCGTCGCGGTCTGCCGCGCGAGGAGACCGAGGATGGACGTGCTCACCGTACCGTCCTCCGCCACCGAGGTGCGCAGGTAAGGCACGAGCGGGTTCGGCGGGAGGTCACTCGCGGCGTCGGTGCGCCCGGCGAGCACCTTGAGCGCACAGGCGTTGTGCGCGGCATACCCGGTGCCGGTGAGCAGGAGAGGTCGGGCGTACCAGTAGGCGGCGACCAGCGCCACCATGACGACCACGAGAAGACCACCGAGGACCTTGAGGATCCGACGCCGCGTTGTCGACATGACCCGAGAACCTACCCTGCCCGGGCACGTCGCGAACCCCCCATCCACGCCCATCTCATTGCGAGGCTCGCCGGCCCGGACTCGAGGGCTGAGATCAGCGGCTGCTCTGCTCTGCTGCCGCGCCCGCCGTCGCGACCTGACGGGTGGGCACCCGGTTGATGATCACCGCCGCGGCCAGGACGATCGCGAACCCCACGAGCTGGGCCGGCCCCAGCCGCTCCCCCAGGACGAGGACGCCGAGGAGGACCGAGACCACCGGGATCGCGTAGGTCACCGTGGACCCCACGACCGTCCCGGCGGCCCGCACGACGTCGTACTGGAACATGTACGCGACCCCGGTCCCGATGACGCCGAGGACGACGATCGCTCCCACCGACAGCCAGAGCGGGTATGCGTCGCTCACCCCGACCTGCGCCGGCACCGGCGACCACGGGGCCGACCCTGCCGAGGGATCGATGAGCCACCAGCCGAGAAGCACCGGGACGATCGCGACCGCCCCGCAGAGCAGCAGAGCCGCCGGCTGGGCGAGGCCGCCGAGGTCGGCGTGGGCGAGGGTGCGCCGGTTGTAGGTCCACCCCACGCCGTAGGAGGCAGCGGCGAGGACGACGAGGAGGAAGCCGAGCGGGTCCGGCCGACCGGAGATGTTCCACGGCTCGGCGATGACGAGGACACCGACGAAGCCGAGGAGGACGGCCGTGAGCTTGCGGCTGGTGAGCCGCTCACTCGGGAGCAGCACGAGCGCGAACAGGACGGTGGCGATGGGAGTCGTGGCGTTGCCGATCCCCGCGAGCGCCGAGCTGACGAAGAGCTCGCCCGTCACGAAGCCGGTGAACGGGATGACCGTGAGGAAGAGGGAGCAGACGAAGAGGTGGCCCCACACCCGGGCCTCGCGCGGTAGCGCCGATTGGGTCATCCGGAGGAGGAGCAGCAGGGTCGCGGCGGCCAGGACGATGCGGAAGGCGACGATCTGGAGGGGGTGCAGGTCGTCCAGCCCCACCTTCATGAGGAGGAAGCTCGAGCCCCAGATCACCGCGAGGGCGAGGAACTTCAGCTGCCAGGGCACACGGGGTCCAGTCATCGTCACCAGACCTCCTCAGCGCGACTCGAGCAGGCTGCTCAGCTCGCCCGCGAGCTCGAGCGCTGCGCGCTGGGTCGTGATCGCTGCCTCCCGGTCGAGACCGGCGAGCCCACAGGCGGGAGAGACGACGATCCGCTGGAGGAGATCGGTGTCGATCCCCACCCGGTCCGCCTGCTCGACGACAGCCTTCGCCCTCGTCACGACGGACGCCGACACCGAGGCTCCCCCGTCGGTGGGCAGCAGCCCCGCATAGAGACGCACGCCCGCCTCCAGCGTGGCCGCGATGGACTCCCACCTCGCGGCCGAGGCCTCGGTGAGGTCGAGCGCGAGTCCGTCCGCGCCGCTCTGGCGGAGCACCGGGATCGGCGCGCTCGGGTGGCAGCAGTGGACGAGGGTCTCCCCGGCATACGCTCCAGTCACCGTCTCGAGGCCGCGCAGCACGTGCTGGACGTCGATCGCTCTTAGCCGGCCGTAGCCGGACGCGGTCGGGATCGAGCCCTCGAGCACGCTCGGCAACGACGGCTCGTCCAGCTGTAGGACGATCGAGGCTCCGGGGACCAGCGACGCGAGCTTCCCTGTGAGAGAAGTGATCCCGTCGGCGAGCGACTCGGCGATCTCGACAGCTGCTCCGAGATCCGCGAGCGCACGCTCGCCGCCGGGCAGCTCGATCGAGGCGGCGAGCGTCCAGGGGCCGGCGACGGCGACCTTGAGCGGACCGACATACCCGTCGTACGCCTCGGTCAGCTCGTCGAGGTCCTCGCGCCAGAGTGACGTGGTCCGCTCCAGGTCCCTGCCGGGTCGACCGGCGAGTCGCCAGCCGCTCGGGTACAGCTCGACCGGCAGGTCGGTCAGCAGGCCGGCGCCGCGACCGATGATGTCGGCACCAGGGCCGCGGGCGGGCGTCTCCGGCAGGTACGGCAGTCCGAGCCCGTCGGGTCCGTCGCCGCTCTCGAGCAGGAGGTCGCGCACCGTGATGATCGCCTCCCGGGAGGAGGTCCCCGGCCACGAGCCCATGCCGGTGGCACGCACGCGCTGGGTCTCGGGGGTGGCTGACGTCATCACGGGGGACATCATGGCGCATGGCACCGACGGGCCATCGACGGGGACGCCGGACGCGCTCGGCACACGTGGTCTTCCCGGCGAACCAGCCATGTGCCACCCGCGGGACAGAAGCCGCGCACGACACACCTGAACCCCGCAACCGCCCAGCTGTGTGCCACCCGCGGGAGATACCCGCTCTCGGCGCCCCCGCATACGGGCTGCTCCTGCGGGACAATGGCGACCATGAGCAATCCCGACCCCGACCCGCCGGAGCTGCACTGCAGCGGTGAGCACGAGCGCGCGAGCGAGCTGCTGGTGCTCGCTCCTCGCGAGGTCCCCCTCGGTGGGCCGAGGGCGATGACGGTACGGCGCACCCTGCCGCACCGCGACCGGCCCTTCGTCGGGGCCTGGTGCTTCGTCGACCACTACGGCCCGGACGACGTCGGCGAGACGGGTGGCATGGACGTCGCTCCGCACCCGCACACCGGCCTGCAGACGGTGAGCTGGCTCTTCGAGGGCGAGATCGAGCACCGCGACAGCGCGGGGTACCACGCGATGGTCCGACCCGGCGAGGTCAACCTCATGACGAGCGGCGGCGGCATCGCCCACTCCGAGGTCTCGACCCCGCAGACACGGACGCTGCACGGGGTGCAGCTCTGGGTCGTGCTGCCCGAGGCGGACCGTGACGCGCCCAGGGCCTTCGAGAACTACGCCGCCCCCCTCGCCGAGGTCGCCGCGGGGGTGCGGGCCCGCGTGTTCATCGGCTCGCTGGCCGGCCAGCACTCCCCCGTCCGGACCTTCACCCCACTCCTCGGCGCCGAGGTCCACCTCGACCCGGGGGCAACCTGGGAGGTCGAGGTCGATCCCGCATACGAGCACGGCGTGCTGCTCGACACCGGCGACCTCGTCGTCGACGGCCGTCCCCTCACCATCGGCGACCTGGCCATCCGTGACGCCGGCGCCTCGTCCCTGGTGCTCGAGGCGGGACCCCAGCCGGTGCGGCTCATGCTGCTCGGGGGCGAGCCGTACGGCGAGCAGATCGTCATGTGGTGGAACTTCATCGGCCGCGACCATGACGAGGTCGCGCGCTTCCGTGAGGAGTGGCAGGCACGCTCGGAGCGCTTCGGTCAGGTCGAGGGATACCTCCCCAGGCCGGGCGGCCTGGACAGGCTGCCAGCGCCCACCCTGCCCGGTGGCCGGTTGCGGACCCGCGGGGGTCAGCGACGCGGCTGACCCGCCTCGACCCCGGGCCCCAGTGTCGAGAGCCGACCTCAGAGGACCCCGTGCCCCGGCAGGGGATCGGTCGGGATCGTCCCGAGCCGTCCGGCCTGGAAGTCCTCGAACGCCTGGATGAGCTCGGCGCGGGTGTTCATGACGAACGGGCCGTAGGCGGCAACGGACTCGCGAATCGGCTGCCCACCCATGACGTAGAGCTCGAGGCTGGGCTCGGCGCTGCTCTGCCGGTCGTCGGCAGTCGCCTCGATGACGTCACCGGGACCGAGCACGACAAGCTGGCCCTTGTGGACCGGACGCCGATCGGGACCGACCGTGCCGGAGCCGGCCAGCGCATACACGAGGGCGTTGAAGTCCGGCCGCCAGGGCAGCTCGGCCCGCGCTCCGGGATGGACGCTCGCGTGCACGATCGTGATCGGGGTGTGCGTGACACCCGGTCCCTGGTGCCCGTCGAGCTCCCCGGCGATGACGCGCAGCAGCGCAGCGCCGTCGGCGGAGGACAGCAGGGCGACCTCGCCGCCGCGGATGTCCTGGTACCGCGGAGCCGTCATCTTCATGCGGCTCGGCAGGTTGACCCACAGCTGCAGGCCGTGGAAGAGGCCACCGCTCACGACGAGCTCCTCCGGAGGGGTCTCGATGTGCAGCAGTCCCGAGCCGGCGGTCATCCACTGGGTGTCGCCGTTCGTGATCTCACCGCCGCCGCCGTGCGAGTCCCGGTGCAAGAAGGTGCCGTCGATGATGTACGTGACGGTCTCGAAGCCCCGGTGCGGGTGCCACGGCGTGCCCTTGGGCTCACCGGGCGCGTACTCGACCTCGCCCATCTGGTCCATGTGGATGAACGGGTCGAGGAGGGCCAGGTCGACGCCCGCGAAGGCTCTGCGGACCGGGAACCCCTCCCCCTCGTAGCCGGACGGCGCGGTCGTGATGGCCCGCACGGGCCGGGAGCGCAGATCGGGCGCTGCGGTCACCCGGGGCAGGACGGTGATGTCGGGGACGGTGACGGCCGGCATGGCGCACTCCTCTCGGATCGGTGCGTCCACGGTCCCACACTGATAATTGATACGTCAACTAGTCCTGTGATCGTGCTGTGGCGGTGCGCGCGATGGTCGCGGAGCCGACCACCCTCGTGCCCTCGTAGAGCACGACCGACTGGCCAGGTGCGACTCCCCTCATGCGTTCGGCGAGGCGCACGTGCAGCTCACCCCCCTCGACGTATGCGGTGGCCGGCACCTCCTCCCCATGGGCGCGGATCTGGGCACCGACCGCGGCAGCCCCCTCCGGCGGCGGACCGCACCACCGGACGTGGTCGCCGACGATGACATCGACGCCGAGCAGGTCCGCGGTGCCGATGAGCACCCGGTTGCGCGGGCCATCGACGCCGACGACGTAGCGCGGGCTGCCGTCGAGACCGGAGCGGTCCAGGCCCAGCCCTCGCCGCTGACCGACGGTGAAGCCGTAGGAACCGGAGTGCTCACCGACGACGGCTCCGGTCACGGCGTCGACGAGCTCGCCGGGCTGCTCCCCGAGGTGCCTGGTGAGGAACCCGCGGGTGTCACCGTCGGGGATGAAGCAGATGTCGTGCGAGTCCGGCTTCTTCGCGATCGAGAAGCCACGCTCGGCCGCCTCCAGCCGGATCTGCGGCTTCGTCGTGTCACCGAGCGGGAAGAACGCCCGCGCGAGCTGATCAGTGGTGAGCACCCCGAGGACGTAGGACTGGTCCTTGGCCAGGTCGACCGCGCGGTGCAGCTCGCGGCCCTGATGGCCCTCGACGATCCGCGCGTAGTGCCCCGTCGCGACCGCGTCGAAGCCGAGGGCGACCGCCTTGTCGAGGAGCGCCGAGAACTTGATGCGCTCGTTGCAGCGCAGACAGGGGTTGGGCGTGCGTCCTGCCGCGTACTCCGCCGCGAAATCGTCCATGACGTCCCGCCTGAACCGCGCGGCCATGTCCCACACATAGAACGGGATGCCGAGCCGGTCGGCCACCCGGCGCGCATCGCCCGCGTCCTCGATCGTGCAGCACCCTCGCGCCGACTCCCGCAGGCGCGCTGCGTTCTGGCTCAGCGCCAGATGCACGCCGACCACCTCGTGGCCCGCGTCGAGCATCCGCGCTGCAGCGACGGCGGAGTCCACTCCCCCGGACATCGCGGCGACGACTCTCATGAGGTCACCTCACGCGCTCACGGTGTATGCGGTGCGCGCCTGGGGCACGCAGGTCGCCAAGGCGTCCACTGCCCGGTCGACATCGGCGGCCGTGCTCGAGTGACCCAGCGTGAGCCGGACGACGCCGACCGGCTGGGTCGAGTCGACGCCGAGGGCGTCGAGGACATGGCTGCGTCCGGGCACCCCGGCCTGGCACGCCGACCCGGTCGAGGCCTCGATCCCGGCGGCGTCGAGGAGGAACATCAGTGAGTCGGGCTCGCAGCCGGGCACGATGAGGTGCGCGTTGCCGGGGAGGCGGTCGCGCGCCGAGCCTGCGGTCCATGCCCCCCCGACCACGATCCCGAGGTCCAGGTCGAGCGCACCGCCGATGAGCCGGTCCCGCAGGGCGATGAGGCGCTCGGTCTCGTGTGCCCGACGTGCACCGACGTCCTCGAGCGCTGCGGCGAGTGCCGCGACGAGGGCGACGGGCACGGTGCCACTGCGGAGGCCACGCTCGTGCCCGCCTCCGTGCACGATGGGGTCGATGCGCGCGTCCCTCGACACGAGCAGCGCACCGATCCCCATCGGCCCACCGAGCTTGTGCCCGCTGAGGGACAGCAGGTCGAGACCGCTCTGCCGGAACGAGAGCCCGCAGGGCCCCACTGCCTGCACGGCGTCCGAGTGCACCGGGATCCCCCGCTCACGGGCGAGTGCAGCGACCTGCTGGACCGGCTGGATCGTGCCGATCTCGTTGTTGGCCCACATCACGGTGACGAGGGCCGGCGCGGCACCACCTGCCTCGATCTCCTCGATCGCGGACGCCACCGAGTCCACCCTGACCTCTCCGTGCCCGTCCGGGGCGACAAGGCGCACCACCGCCCCGCGTGGCTCGAGGGCCTCGACGGCCTCCAGGACGGCGTGGTGCTCGATCGAGCTCGTCACCACCGCCCGGGCGCGCGGGTGCGCAGCGGTGCGCGCCGCATACGTCCCTGTGATGGCGAGGTTGTCCGCCTCGGTGCCACCGGAGGTGAAGACCACCTCGCTGGGGTGGGCGTCGAGGACAGCGGCCACCCGCTCGCGGGACTCCTCGAGCAGGGCACGGGCGCGCCGGCCCGACGCGTGCAGCGAGGACGGGTTCCCCACCTGCGCCGTGGCAGCAAGCCAGGCCTCGACCGCAGCGGGCACCATGGGGGTGGTGGCTGCGTGGTCGAGGTAGGTCCGGACGGACGTCTCAGGCATCCATCCATGGTACGGACCTGCGACGACACCACCCTTGGGCTCGGGCAGCGGCCCGGGAAGCCTGAGAGTGTGGTGGGGCATTCTAAGGGCTCGGTGCGCAAATCCTGCAACCGAGGGCCCGAAATCGCGAGTCTTCTCACGAGTTGATATCGAGACTGTAACGAAACGGCGCCCGAGTTTCTGGTGCGGACCCTTATTGCCTACCGTTTACGAACACCCGGCTGTGCGGTCCCGCACGGCCAAAAACGCGCCTCGGATCCTGATGAGGCAGCTATTTCCTACTAAGGAGTCACACGATGACGAGACGACGTACTCGCATCCTGGGCATCGTCGCCGCCGGAGCCCTCGCGCTCACGGCGTGCGCCAGCCAGGACACGGATACGCCCGCAGACACGGGCACGGACACCACCACGGGCACAGACGAGCAGGCAGCCAGCGGTGGCACGGTCCGCGTCGCAGAGACGAACGCGTTCACGTCGTTCAACCCCTCGGTCGGTGCCAACAACCTGGACATCAACAGCAAGATCCTGGGCACGATGCGCGCCGACTTCATCTACCTGGACAACGAGCTGAACATCGTCCCGGATGAGTCCTTCGGCACCTACGAGGTGCTCTCCGAGGACCCGCTGCAGGTGAAGTACACCATCAACGACGACGTCGTGTGGTCCGACGGCAACGCCGTCGACAAGGGCGACATGATCCTCAGCTGGGCGGTCCAGTCCGGCTACTTCGACGGCGACGAGGTCCTCTTCGAGTACGCCGGCTCCACCGAGGGTCTCGGCCTGACCGGGATGCCGGAGTTCGAGGGTGACCGGACCATGACGGTCACCTACACCGAGCCCTACGTCGACTGGGAGATCGCCTTCTCCATGGCCGGCGCCATGCCTGCCCACGTGGTCGCTGAGGCCGCCGGCATCGACGAGGCCCAGCTCATCGAGCTCATCGAGGGCGGCACCGAGGGCCAGCCCGGTGACGAGCTCAAGGCCGTCGCCGAGTTCTGGAACACCGGCTTCGTCACCAAGGAGCTGCCGAGCAACGAGGGCATCTACCTCTCCAACGGTCCGATGATCGTCTCCGAGATGGTGGCCGACCAGTCCATCACCCTGATTCGCAACGAGAACTACGCCGGCGACCTGGTCCCGAACGTGGACGAGATCACCGTCCGCTTCATCGGCGACGCCGCCGCCGCGATCTCCTCGCTGCGCAACGGTGAGGTCGACATCATCGCGCCGCAGCCGACCGTTGACTCGGTCCAGGAGGTCACGGGCATGGACGGCTTCACCGTCCTGCAGGGCTCGCAGCTCTCCTACGACCACCTCGACCTGTCCTTCGACTCCGAGGTGTTCGCCGACGCCAACGTGCGTGAGGCCTTCCTGAAGACCGTCCCGCGCGACGTCATCATCGACCGTCTCCAGAAGCCGCTCAACGAGAACGCCGAGGTCCTCAACAGCCAGATCTACCTGCCGAGCGAGGGTGACCTCTACACCGCCGCTGTGGCAGAGAACGGCTCGGACGCCTACGCCGAGGTCGACATCGAGGGCGCCAAGGAGCTCCTCGCCGGTGCGACCCCGACCGTGAGGATCCTCTACAACATCAACAACCCGATCCGCGTCGACACCTTCTCCCTGATCCGTGACTCGGCCACCCAGGCCGGTTTCCAGATCGAGGACGGCGGCTCCGCTGAGTGGGGCTCCGAGCTCGGCACGGGTACCTACGACGCCTCCATCTTCGGCTGGATCAGCAGTGGTGTCGGCAGCGCCGGCGTCCCGCAGATCTTCTCGACCAACGGTGGCGGCAACTACAACGCCTACTCCAACGACGAGGTCGACGCTCTGGCGACCCAGCTGATGGTCACCACGGACTCCGACGAGGCCGAGGCCATCAAGCGCCAGATCGACACCCACCTCTTCGCGGACGCGTATGGTCTGCCGCTCTTCCAGAGCCCGGGCATGATCGTCCACGCCGACAACATCGGCGGGGTGGAGTACATGCCGAACCAGACCGGTGTCTGGTGGAACTTCTGGGAGTGGTCGGTCAACGAGTGACCTGACCTGATCTCTACACCTGGTGGGCGCGTCACCTTCAAGGGTGGCGCGCCCACCGCTGTGTCCGGGACACCTCACCCCCGGCCGGCTCACCCCTAGGCGCCCAGTCCTGACAGTGGTGCAGTCCTCACAGCAATGCAGTACTCAGCAGCAATGCAGTCCTCACAGCCGCTCAGCAGTCCACGGCCAGTGCGGCACCGTGGCTCCTGCCACTCACCCGCGCCCCCACGCCACGCCCTCAGGCAACCCCTGAACGCTCATTCGGTCGGCTCTGACCGATCCGGTTCACCCTGGACTGGGCCCGCATGCGGCTATGCTCCAGAAACACTTGGGCCGACCGGACACCGGCGTCCCATGCTGATTCGCGGTGCGATCCACCGTCAGCTCATTCGATGATGAAGAAGTAGGAACAGATGCTCGGATACGTGATCCGACGGCTCCTCATGGCGGTCGTCATCCTCTTCGCCTCCTCCTACCTGGTCTACGTCCTGTCGGCCTTTGCCGGAGACCCCCTCGAGGACCTGCGACAGAGTCGCGACCCCAACCGCGAGGCGCTCATGGCGCAGCGCACCGAGCGCCTCAACCTCGACGTCTCGCCCTTCCTGCGGTACTTCCTGTGGATCCGCGGAGCCCTTGGTTGCGCCGCGCCGTTCATCGCCCAGTGCGACCTCGGGACCAACCTGCAGGGCTTCCAGGTCACCGATCTGCTCGCGCGGGCGATGGCCCAGACGATCCTCCTTGTCACCGGTGCCACGATTCTCGCGATCATCATCGGGATCACGCTGGGCATCGTCTCGGCGCTGCGCCAGTACAGCGGGCTCGACTACGGCATCACCTTCATGGCCTTCCTGTTCTTCAGCCTTCCGGTGTTCTGGGTCGCCGTCCTCCTCAAGGAGTTCGGGGCCATCCGCTTCAACGACTTCCTCCGCGACGCCGGCTTCTCCCCCTTCACGATCGTCTTCGTCGACATCGTCACCGCCCTCGCGTTCTACAGCGCCGCGTACGGCGCGACCAGGACCAAGGCGCTCATCTCCGGTGGCGCAGCCCTCGCCGTCATGCTGCTCATGGTGGGGGTGGATGCCACAGGATGGCTGAAGGCGCCGTTCCTCGGCATCCCCGGCATCCTCGTCCTCGGCCTCCTGGGTGCGGTGGTCTTCACCTTCCTCATCTCCGGGTTTCGCAACAAGCGGGCGCTGTACTCGGGACTGACCTCGGTGCTCGTCGCCGTGATCGTCTACTTCCCGATCCAGGGCTTCCTCGACGACTCGATGACGTGGCCGAAGATGTTCGCCCTCGGCCTGGTGACCCTGGTCGTCGGCCTCGGGATCGGCTACGCCTTCGGCGGCTACGACCGGGGTCAGGGCATGCGGGTCGGAGGTCTGACCGCCCTCTGGGCCGGTGGCCTCGTGCTCCTCGACCGCTACTTCCAGTCCTGGCCCGCGTACGTCTCCCACGGCCGCATCCGGGGCCGGCCGATCGCGACGGTGGGCTCCTCGACGCCTGGGTTCAACGAGGGCTTCTGGCTCACCGGCATCGACACCCTGACCCACCTCATCCTCCCGACGGCGGCCCTCATGCTCGTGGCCCTTGCGGGCTACAGCCGCTACTCGCGCGCCTCGATGCTCGAGATCATGAACCAGGACTACATCCGCACGGCCCGGGCCAAGGGTGTCAGTGAGCGTGCGGTCGTCATGAAGCACGCGTTCCGGAACGCGCTCATCCCGCTCGCGACCCTCATCGCCTTCGACATCGGCGGACTCATCGGTGGTGCAGTCATCACCGAGAACGTCTTCGCGTTCACCGGTATGGGCCAGCTGTTCATCCAGGCGCTCAATGTCGTCGACCTCAACCCCCTCATGGGCTTCTTCCTCATCACCGGAATTCTCGCCATGGTGTTCAATCTCATCGCTGACCTGCTCTACTCCGTCCTCGACCCGAGAGTGCGGGTGAAGGCATGACCACTCAGACTCCCCCTCCCGAGGGCCACACCCAGCACGACGACGCCGTCGCCAAGGTGGCAGAGGAAGGCATCGACGGCCTGGCGCGAGAGACCGAGGGCCTGTCCCAGGGTCAGCTCGTCCGTAAGCGCTTCATGCACAACACCGCGGCTGTCATCGCCGTGGTGGTTCTGCTGTTCGTCGTCCTCCTCGCGATCACCTCGATCGGCTTCGGCCCGATCCCCGGCTGGTGGAAGTGGGGCTTCATCGAGCAACCGCCCCTCGTCGACGGTGGCCGCCCGACCCTGCGCTTCACCGGGCTCGGCGAGCACCCCTTCGGGCAGGACAACCTGGGCCGCGATCTGTTCGCCATGACCATGCGCGGAACGCAGATGACCCTGCTCGTCATGACGATCATCGGCATCCTCACCGGCATCATCGGCACCGTCATCGGCGCCGTCTCGGGGTACTACCGAGGCATGCTCGAGGCCTTCCTCATGCGGGTCACCGACGTCATCATCATCATCCCGCTCCTCGTCCTGGCCGCGGTCCTCGGCCGTACGGCTATGACCTACGTCGGCCCGGGCATCTGGCGGGTCGTGGCGCTCGGCGTGCTCATCGGTCTGTTCGCCTGGACGGCCCTCGCCCGACTCGTGCGGGCCGAGATCCTCTCACTGCGCGAGCGCGAGTTCGTCGACGCCGCGCGGCTGGCCGGGGCACGTGACCGCCGCATCATCTTCAAGCACATCCTCCCCAACAGCGTCGGGGTCATCACGGTCAACCTGACCCTGCTGCTCGCCGCTGCCGTGCTGCTCGAGACCGCCCTCAGCTACCTCAATCTCGGCGTGCAGGCACCCGACTGGTCGCTCGGGAGACTCATCTCCGCCAACCAGCAGGCCTTCACCACCCGGCCCTGGCTGTTCTGGTTCCCAGGCCTGTTCATCATCCTCATCTGCCTGTCGATCAACTTCATCGGTGACGGCCTGCGGGACGCCTTCGACCCGCGACAGAAGAAGTTCAACCCGAAGAAGGCGACCGAGGCCTCAGGACACATGCTCGACGAGACCGACGGCTACTCGGTCGTGGACGCCGGGGCGCACCAGAAGGATCTGCCTCGGGACATCGCCCGGTCGGGCGCTGACGATGAGGGCACCGCGCCGGGGCCGCAGAAGCCGGTCTGATGCAGCCCAGCTCCACTCCGGTCGCCTCCCTCCGGCGCCGCTCGTCCGCTCCTCTCCCGCAGACACCTGTGCGGCAGTGGGAGTGGGTCCTGCGAGGAGACCGGCTAGGCGACCACGAGCCAGAGGACGGCGGTCAGGGTCAGCAGGCCACCGGTCACCGCCAAGGACCCGACGCGGGGATCGGTCCGCACCTGCTCCCCGACGCGGAGGCTGCCCGCTTCGGCGAGGTCGCGCAGGTGTCCTCGGATCACCGATGCGATCGCACCCGACTGGGTGGCCGGCAGGTCCCCCGGGCGGATCTGACCACCCCGCTGCTTCTCGACGCGCCGGGTGGCGGCATCGCGCTCTGCCTTGCTCCGCATCGCCGCGAATCCTCCTGGACTCGGCGCGCCCAGGGCCGGCACCCGCTTCTGCGGGGTGACGAGGGTGAGGTTGAACCGGGTGTCGACGTCGATGACAGCGCCCCACGGCACGACGTGGCGACGCCACGGATTGACGACCAGGATCTCCTCCTCGGTCGCCACCACCTGCGGACTGACGAAGTAGATGTAGGCGATGACCAGCGCGGTGAGGGCGGAGACCGCCACGGCGGGCGCCAGTGCAGAAGCCTGAGCGATGGACGCGACCGCGGTCGGGACCGCCACCACGGCGATGAGCACGACGAACAGCCAGCCGGTGCGATTGCGTGCTCGGACCTCACCCTGGGGGAACCACCGACTCGCCATGGGCCCCATCCTCGCAAACGACCAAGCCGAACCTGCACCCCGTACGAAACCACCCGGCGCACCGAGCCGGACCTGAGCACCACCCGCAAGGAGCGACGTCAATGATCAAGGGACTGCTGAGCAAGTGGCGCGATCTCGAGTCCGCACCCGAGGCGCACGTCGACGGGGTGGACATCGAGGACAACCTCAAGCGGGGCCAACGGGTCCTCGAGGTCACCAACCTGTCGGTCGACTTCGGGGTGAACAAGGAGTGGGTGCCCGCCGCGATCGACCTCAACTACCACGTCGACGCCGGCGAGGTGCTGGCCATCGTGGGTGAGTCGGGTTCCGGCAAGAGCGCGAGCTCGATGGCGCTCCTCGGCCTCCTCCCGAGCAACGCCCGGGTGCGCGGGAGCGTCAAGCTCGCTGGCCGCGAGCTCCTCGGACTGCGTTCGAGCGCGCTGCGCTCGGTCCGCGGCTCGGAGGTCGCCGTGATCTTCCAGGAGCCGATGACGGCTCTCAACCCGGTGTACACCGTGGGCGAGCAGATCGTCGAGACGCTGCGACTCCACAAGCCGATCTCCCCGAGCAAGGCGGCCATCGAGGCCAAGCGGATGCTCGAGCTCGTCGAGCTTCCCGACCCCCAGAAGGCGTTCGACTCCTTCCCTCACCAGCTCTCCGGCGGTCAGCGCCAGCGTGCCATGATCGCCCAGTCGCTGTCGTGTGACCCCAAGCTCCTCATCGCGGACGAGCCGACCACGGCCCTCGACGTCACGGTCCAGGCCGAGATCCTCGAGCTCATGCGCAACCTCAAGGACAAGCTCGACAGCGCCGTCATCCTCATCACCCACGACATGGGCGTCGTCGCCGACCTCTCCGACCGGATCGCGGTCATGCGGCGCGGCAGGATCGTCGAGCAGGGCACGGCCCGCGAGATCTTCCACGCGCCCCAGCACCCCTACACCATCGAGCTGCTCGAGGCGGTTCCCCACCTCGGCCAGCGGGAGGGCGGCGAGGTCGTCCTCGACGAGCAGGTCGAGGAGGTCCTGGCCGAGTCGGACAGCCTGGCTGCAGAGGCACTGGTCCCTGGTGACGATCACGTCGTCGGGTTGGTCGCGAGGGAGACCTCGACGATCGCCACCGACGCCCCTGTCGTCCTCGAGCTGAAGGACGTGGCGATCGAGTACCCGAAGCAGGGCCGCCAGCCGGCCTTCCGGGCAGTCGAGGGCGCCAACCTGCTCATCCGCAAGGGCGAGATCGTCGGCCTCGTCGGCGAGTCCGGCTCGGGCAAGACCACCATCGGCCGCGCGGCCACCGGTCTGCTGCCGGTCGCCGAGGGCTCGCTCACGGTGGACGGCATCGAGCTGCGGGGAGCCTCCCGCACGACGCTGAACAAGGTGCGCAAGGACGTCGGGATGGTCTTCCAGGACCCGTCCTCCTCGCTGAACCCGCGGCTGCCCATCGGTGAGTCCATCGGTGAGCCGCTCTTCCTGGCCGGTGTCGCCAAGGGCAAGGAGCTGCAGAAGCGGATCGAGGGCCTCCTCGACCAGGTGCAGCTCCCCCGCAGCTACCGCAACCGCTATCCCCACGAGCTCTCGGGCGGCCAGAAGCAGCGCGTCGGCATCGCCCGTTCCCTTGCGCTGCGTCCCTCCCTCCTCGTGGCCGACGAGCCGACCTCGGCCCTCGACGTCTCGGTCCAGGCCCGCGTGCTCGAGCTCTTCCGCGAGCTCCAGGAGGAGATGGGCTTCGCCTGCCTCTTCGTCACCCACGACCTGGCGGTCGTCGACGCTCTCGCGGACCGCATCTGCGTGATGAAGGACGGCCACATCGTCGAGCAGGGCGACCGCGACACCATCCTGCGCTCCCCCAAGGAGGCCTACACCAAGCGGCTCCTCGCCGCTGTCCCCGTGCCCGACCCGGACGAGCAGGCGGCCCGCCGCGAGCTTCGCTCCAGGCTGCTCGCCGAGGGCATCGACCACTGACGAGGGAGGCGAGGGCCGGTGCCGGCCCTCGCCTCCCGGGTGGGCGGACGGGATCTCCCCAGCAGGAAGCACACGCCTGACCTGCCGGTGACCGGCGGAGCCCGCCTCCGCGCCGGGTCAGTCGTCGACGCCGCGGGCACGCAGCGCGTCACCGACGCGCTCTGCGTGCTGGAGCGTGAGGACGACCAGACCGATCGCGTACGTGATCGCCCCGACGCGAGCGCCCCGCGCGCGTCCCGCCTCCCGCAGGCGCCTCCCGAAGCCACCGATGACGGGGACGGTCCGCATGGTCAGCGCGAGGGTGAGGGCCACCCGTTCCGGGTCCACCCCCACAGGCCGGAGCGGACCCAGCCCGCGCTCGAGGGCGTCGAGTAGGTCGGTCGTCGACGTCGTCAGCGTGACGAGCGCGGCGATGGCGACCGCGAGCACCATGACGATGCCGATGAGCAGGGCACGCTCCACAGGCAGGACGATCGCCTGGAGCCCGGCGACCACGACCGCGAAGAGGAGGACCACCCGGAGCGTCCGCCACGCCTGAGCAGGTCGCACCCCGGCGACGAGGTATGCGGCGCTCACCATCCCTGTCGCCACCGCGGCTGCGGGGAGGGACCGGACGAGGAGGACGAGGAGGACCTCTGCGACGAGCATGAGGGCCAGCCGGACACCCACCGGCATCGCTCCGACGGTGTGCGGGGTGCCGCCGGTCATCGCAGCCTCGACATGTCGTGGCGGTAGCGGTCGATGACCTCGCCCGGCGCGCCGTCGTCGGTGAGGAGGCCGTCATCGAGTCGGATGACGCGCTCGCAGCGCTCGAGGAGCGCCAGGTCGTGGGAGACGATGACGAGCTGCTCGGGCAGGCCGTACAGCACCTCGGCCATCTCCGTGGCGTTGCGCAGGTCCAACAGCGTTGTCGGCTCGTCGCAGATCACGAGCGCCGGCTCTCGCACCAGGGTGGAAGCGAGGGCGAGGAGCTGCTTCTCGCCGCTGGAGAGGCGGTGGGCTGCCGCATCGGCCAGGTGGCTCAGGCCGAAGCGCTCCAGCTCCTGCGCGACGCGGGCGGCGCGGGCGGCCTTGTCGAGGCCGGACCGACGCAGGGAGAACTCCACGTCCTCACGCACGGTCGGCATGATGATCTGGGCGTCCGGGTCGGCGAAGCAGAACCCGATCCGCTCACGAGCCGCCCGACCGTCGTGCGCCGGGTCGAGTCCGGCGACCCGCACCCGTCCGGAGGTCGCGGTCACCAGCCCCGCGATGACGCGGGCGAGGGTCGACTTCCCTGAGCCGTTCGCGCCGATGACCCCGAGCCGGTGCTCCGTGACATGCAGGGAGACGCGGTCGACGACCCGACGGTCGCCCAGCACGACCGTCACGTCCAGCAGATCGATGACCGGCTCCGGTGGGACTCCCCCCGGCGTCGCGTCGTCCGTGGAACCCGTCATCCGACCCGCTCCACCGACATGGCAATCCCCTGCCCACCGCCGACGGCGATCGCCGCGACTCCCGTGTGCCCTCCATCCGCACGGACCAGTGCGCTGAACAGACGCACCACCAGCACCGCACCGGAGGCGCCCCACGGGTGCCCGAGCGCGAGGGCCCCACCGTCCGGGCACACGCGGTGCTCGTCCAGCGCGAGCACATCGCAGCAGGCGAGGACCTGCGCAGCGAAGGCCTCGTTGATCTCGACCCGGTCCACGGCGGACCAGTCGACTCCCCGGACACCCACCGGCAGGGAACCGAGGGCCTGTACCGCCGGCACGGGGCCCAGGCCGGGGAGCGCGGGGTCGCACCCTCGCTGGGACGTTGCCGTGATCGCCAGACCCGGCAGTCCGAGCGACGCGCGCACCTCCTCGCTGACGACAGCCACGATCGCTGCCCCGTCGTTGATGCCGGTCGCGTTGCCGGCCGTCACCGTGCCGTCCGCACCGAAGGTCGCCCGCAACCGTGACAGCCGCTCGACGGTCATCCCGTCGCGGACCCGCTCGTCCCTGGTCAGGCCTGCGACCGGAACCAGCTCCGGCTCGAAGCGCCCCTCCTCCTGGGCAGCCCAGGCCCGCGCGTGCGAGCGGGCCGCGTAGGCGTCCGCTCTCTCCCGGGTGATGCCGCTCCTGCGGGCCAGCTCGTCCGCGGCCTCCCCCATGTCCGGATCGGGGTGACCCTCCGGGGCGAAGGGTGCCCGCGCATACGTCCGGCCGTCGGGCCAGGTGCGGGTGGGAGCCGTCGAGGCGCTCTCCACCCCTCCAGCCAGTGCGATCCCGCACCGGCCCGCACGCACTGCGTCAGCCGCCGCCACGATGGCCGCGAGGCCGCTCCCGCACTGCACGTCGATGGTGCGCGCCGGGATCTCCACCGCCAGGCCGGCGCGGAGCGCGGCCACCCGCGCGAGGTTGCCGCCCGGCCCCAGACAGTTGCCGAGGACGACCTCGTCCACCGTGGTCCCACCGGGAAGGTCACCGACGACTGTCGAGATCACCTCTCCGGCAAGGACTTCCGCGGTGACGTCCTTGAGGGCGTGCCCGGCACTGCCGATAGGCGTGCGCCTCGCCGCGACGATGACCGGCGTGCGCGGATCGTGCAACCTGGTGGTCACGTCCACCGCCGTACCGTCCCGGAGTCGATCGCCCGCTCGAGCTCGGCGGCCCCGAGCTTGCCGGTCGCCGCCACTGGCAGTCGGTCAGCGGTGTACCAGCGCACCGGCCGCTGCACCTTCTCCAGCATCGAGCGGCAATGGTCGAGGACGGCGCGCCGGTCCCCGCCGACGACGACGACGGCGACGACCTCCCCCAGTCGCGGGTGAGGGAGCCCGAGGACTACGCAGTCCACGACACCCGGCGCCGCACGCAGGGCGGTGGACACCTCACCGACCCGAACCGTCGCCCCTCCGGTGGAGACGACATCGCCTCGGCCATACACGCGGACCACACCATCGGTCACCTCGCCGGTGTCCCCCACCGTGCACCAGTCGCCCGCGCGGCGCAGCGGCCCGTCCGCCCCGTCGGCGTAGCCGAGCGCCGTCCACGGGCTCCGGGCCCACAGCACACCGTCTCGCGACTCCACCTCTACCGAGGAGAACGGACGCAGCTCCCCTCGCCCAATGGCGACGAGGCTCAGCTCGCTCGCCCCGTAGTACTCCACCACGTCGACACCACGCCGGAGGGCCTCCTCGTGCAGGGTGGGCGCCAGGGCTGCGCCTGCGACGATGGCGACCCGCAGGTCGAGGTCCTCCACCTGGAGCACGTCGCCGAGCATCGTGGGGGTCAGGTGCGCCACGGTGGCCCCGCGGACGTACTCGGGACGCCACCGGGGCTCGTCGATGACCCGGGCACCGAGCGCTGCCGCCTGGGCGCGAGCGTAGACGAACAACGACGTGGACGGTCCGGCCGCCAGCACCACATCGCCAGGGTCGATCCCGGTCGCGTCGGCGAACGGCTCGAACGAGTCGGTCCAGGACCGCAGCGTCCGCAGGACGGTGCGAGGCGCGCCGCCGCTGGTGCCCGAGGTGGGGACGCGCAGCACGTCACCGCCGTCCCAGTACCCGGCGGCGCGCAGAGCCTGCTGCCAGCTCACCGGTCCGGGAGCGCGCGTCTGACGCCGACCGCCACGACCGCCGCGAGAGAGGCCTTGACGAGGTCGCCGGGAAGGAAGACCAGGGAGGCGAGCGGATCGGCTCCGGTGCGCCAGACCAGCACCGGGATCCCGATGAGGTAGACCGCTCCGATGCCGCCTACCACCGCAGCCGTCAGATAGCCGGCGAGCGGCGGGATCCTGCCCTCGAGGCGCTCACTGACCCACCCGGTGACGTATGCGCCGAGGACGAACCCGACCAGGTAGCCGGCCGACGGCCCGGCGAAGACCCCCAGGCCGCCACGACCACCGGATAGCAGGGGCAGTCCCACGGCCACGAGCGCGAGCAGGACGAGGACGGAGAGGGCTCCCCGGCGCGCACCGAGGACCAGTCCGGCCAGCATGACGCCCATCGTCTGCAGAGTGATCGGAACCGGCAGACCCACCGCGATCGGCGGCACGATCCCCAGGACGGCGATGAGCGCGGCGAAGCACGAGATGAGCGCGACGTCGGTGCTCGTGGAACGCCGGGCAGCGTGCGTGCGGTCTGCCGGGGTGGAGGTGGTGGGCACGGGATGACCCTAGCGAGCGCTTGCCAGATCCGGCACCGCCGGTCCGCATGCTGCCCACCGCCTCGCGTTCGTCGCCGACCGATAGGGAGCAGACGCCCCCCGGACGCCACGCCGGCCGCTACGGGCAGACGCCGCCCCATGACATAGCGCGAGGGGCCGATCCGTCACGGATCGACCCCTCGTCGTCAGGAGAGCCCTGGTGTCAGGGCGTCCTGCGGACTCAGCCCTTGGCGGCCTTCACAGCCTCGGTCGCCTGCGGCAGGACGGCGAACAGGTCACCGACGACACCGAAGTCGACGAGCTCGAAGATCGGCGCCTCTTCGTCCTTGTTGATGGCGACGATGGTCTTCGAGGTCTGCATGCCCGCCCGGTGCTGGATGGCGCCGGAGATCCCGCACGCGACATACAGCTGCGGGGAGACCTGCTTGCCGGTCTGGCCGACCTGGCTCGAGTGCGGGTACCAACCGGCGTCGACGGCGGCGCGGGACGCACCCACGGCCGCACCGAGGGAGTCCGCGAACTCCTCCACCTTGGAGAAGTCACCGCCGGTGCCTCGACCACCCGAGACCACGATCGCGGCCTCGGTGAGCTCGGGACGGCCAGACGCCTGCTTCTCCTTGGACTCGACGATCTTCGCGGCCTTGGCGGCGTCGGAGATGGTGACCTCGACACTCGCGTCGGCGGCGGCGCCGGGGGCCTCCTCCGGAGCGGCGGAGTTCGGCTTCACCGCAACGATCGGGGTGCCCTTGGTGACCCGTGCCTTGACCGTGTAGGAGCCGGCGAAGACGGACTGGGTCGTGACGACCTCGCCGTCCGGGCCTGCCTCGACGTCGACGGCGTCGGTGATGACACCGGACTCGGTCTTGATGGCGAGCCGGGCTGCGATCTCCTTGCCCTCGGCGTTCGAGGGGATGAGGACCGCCGCCGGCGAGACCTGCTGCACGATGGCGGCGAGGACCTCGGCCTGCGGGGCGACGAGGTGACCGGTGATGTCGTCACCGGAGAAGGCGTAGACCTTCTCGGCGCCGTACTTGGCCAGGGTCTCGCGGGCCGCGTCGAGGCCGTCGCCGATGAAGACGGCGGACGGCTCACCGAAGCGGCGGGCGATGGTGAGGAGCTCGGCGGTGGTCTTGCGGACCTCGCCGTTCGCGTGGTCGACGAGAACGAGAACTTCTGCCATGTCTTACTTCACTTCCTTCTTCAAAAGTCTCGGCCGTCAGATGAACTTGCGCGAGGCGAGGAACTCGGCGAGCTTGGTGCCGCCGTCGCCCTCATCGGTGATGATCGTGCCCTGCTCCCGCGGCGGACGCTTCGTGATCGCGTCGACCGTGGTCCAGGCTGCGGCGAGGCCGACCTGGGAGGCGTCGACGCCGAGGTCGGCGAGACCCCAGGTCTCGACCGGCTTCTTCTTGGCCGCCATGATGCCCTTGAAGGACGGGTAGCGCGGCTCGTTGATCTGGTCGGTGACCGACACGAGCGCGGGCAGCGAGGCCGTGATGGTCTGGGAGGCCGCGTCGCCGTCCCGGCGGATGGTTACGGACCCGCCGTCGACGGTGAGCTCGGAGGCGAACGTCACCTGCGGCAGGCCGAGGCGCTCCGCGAGCATGGCGGGGACGACGCTCATCGTGCCGTCGGTCGAGGCCATACCGGTGAGGACGAGGTCGACGTCACCGAGCTTCTTGATCGCCTCGGCGAGGAGCAGCGAGGTCGCCGGTGCGTCGGATCCGCTGATCGCCTCGTCGCTGACGTGCACGCCCTTGTCGGCGCCCATCTGCAGGGCCTTCTTCACGGCGTCGGCGGCCTGGTCCGGGCCGACGGTCACGACGGTGACCTCACCCTCGCCGGCCTCGACGATCTTGAGGGCCTCCTCGACGGCGTACTCGTCGAGCTCACTCAGCAGGCCGTCGACGTTCACGCGGTCGGTCGTGTTGTCGGAGGCGAACCCCCGCTCGGACTGTGCGTCCGGAACGTACTTGACGCAGACGACGATGTTCATTCGGCGTCCTTCCTTGTCGTGTTGTAGGGGCAGAGCCGCGGCCCGCAGCTCGTGGTCGCGGGCGGCGGCAATCTGGTCCATCCTCGCAGGCGTCGGCCCGCACGCCCATGCCGTGAGCACGTGATACTGCCCACGTGACGGTGCCCACGTCCGGTCGGTGACCCCGCGATCGCTGGCCCTTCTATCGTCGCTGCGCGGCGCCGGTAGAGCGTCCTCGCGAGTGCAATGCTCAGGAACCGGAAAACTTCGCCTTGCCGGGGCCGTGCTCGATGAAGGAGTCCATCCCGATCTTCTGGTCCTTGGTGGCGAAGAGCGAGGCGAACAGCATCCGCTCGATCTGCAGCCCGGTCTCGAGATCGACCTCGAGACCGCGGTCGATCGCCTCCTTCGCGGCGCGCAGCGCGTAGGCCGGTCCACCGACGTAGGGCGCCATACGCGCCCGTGCCGCCTGGTAGACGGCGTCCGGCTCCTCGCTGTCCACGACCTCGTCGACGAGACCGATGGCGAGTGCCTCGTCGGCCGTGATGAAGCGTCCGGAGAAGATGAGGTCCTTGGCCCTGGCCGGCCCGACGAGACGGGCGAGCCGCTGGGTGCCGCCGGCACCGGGGATGATGCCGAGGAGGATCTCGGGCTGCCCGAGCCGGGCCTTCTTCGCGACGACCCGGAAGTCGCACGCCAGCGCCACCTCGCAGCCGCCGCCCAGCGCATACCCGGTGATGGCGGCAACGGTCGGCTTCGGGATCTGGGCGAGCGCCCGGGTGAAGTCCTGGAGCAGGACGGAGTGGTCGGCCATGTCCGTGTAGGACATCCCCGCCATCTCCTTGATGTCGGCGCCGGCCGCGAAGACCTTCTCCCCGCCGTAGACGATGACGGCTCCGACGGAGGAGTCCGCGCTCACCTCGGCGCAGGCCGCGAGAAGAGCGCGCTGGATCTCGGCGTTCAGCGCATTCATCGGTGGACGGTCGAGCCGGATGGTGGCGATCCCGTCCCCGGTCTCGATCCTCACGAAGTCACTCACGGCGTCTCTCCCTCACGTGTTCCGCTGTCGTCCGATCCGCCGCCGTCCCCGGGGCTGTCACTGTCCGTGCTTGCCGCGGGGTCCGTGCTTGCCTCGGGCGTGCGTGCTCCGGGCGTGCCCGCCCCGCCTGCGGCCCCCTGCTCCTGCGCCGCCGCCCGCTGCTGGGCGATGCGCTCGGCGAGCTTGGTGACCCGCTCGTGCCACTGCTGGACCGTGGCGAGGATGATCTGGATGCTCGTGCCGAGGAGGTCCTTGACGGCGTCGTCCGAGGTGACGAGGTGCTCGGACGTGACGACGAGGTTGTCCTTCCCGAGTCCCGTCTTGACCATGGTCATGCTGAGGTTGAGGTCGTTGCAGACGGAGAGCTGCATGACCTTGTCCTGCGGGACCTGCTCCCCGATCTGCCACTGGCCGAACACACGCATGATCCGCACGCCGCTGTTCTCCAGTGAGCGCACGAACATCGTCTGCTCGTTGGCCTTGAACGAGACGTCACCGTCCTTGTCGATGTTGGCCTCCAGACCGAGGTCCTGGAGAGCATCGATGACGAGGCCACGAAGCGGATGCTCATCGCTCGGGGGCGGGAAGTTCGGCAGGGCGGTGGGATCACTCATGGGTCCACCGTAACGAACGACGCCATGCCGGACGACGCCATGCCGGAACACGTGGCCACGGACGACGCGGTCAGATACGACGCGGTCCCGAACGGGGCCATCGAGACGGAGGCGACGCCGGACGGGCACCGGTCAGCAGGGACGGGCTGGACTCCTAGGATGACGACCGTGTCCCTCCGCTCTCCCGCGCCCCAGCCGACCCGCGACCTGCCACCACGCCCCGGGGTGACGGTCCTCGAGGGTGGCTCCGAGCTCGCCGTCTACGCCGCGCACGCGACGGCCGTGGACCTCTGCCTCTTCGAGCCGGGTGACCTCACCGGGGAGAGCGAGCGACGCATACCCATCCCGGAGCGGGCGCACGGCTGGTGGTGGGGATTCTTCGAGGACCTGCGGCCGGGCCAGCGGTATGCGTTGCGCGCCCACGGTCCCTGGGCGCCGGAGATCGGGCACCGCTACAACGAGCGCAAGCTCCTCCTCGACCCCTACGCGCGCGCCATCGAGGGCGAGGTGCGGCTCGGGCCCGAGTCCTTCGCCCACCGGGTGCGCAAGAGCGACTGGAGCGGAGACAGCGAGATCCCCTCCGAGCTCGACTCGGCGGCGCACATGCCCCGGTGCGTCGTGCTCGGCAACGGGTTCGACTGGGGCGGGACCACCCGGCCGAAGACGAGGCTCTCGGACTCGGTCATCTACGAGGTGCACGTGAAGAACTTCACGGCGCTACACCCGGGGGTGCCCGAGCCGCTCCGCGGGACGTATGCGGGGCTCGCCCACCCTGCGGCGATCGACCACCTGCTGAGCCTGGGGGTGACCGCCGTCGAGCTACTGCCGGTGCACGCCTTCACCCACGAGCCGCACCTCGTCCAGCGAGGGCTCACCAACCACTGGGGCTACAACACCCTGGGCTTCTTCGCCCCGCACGCGGGCTATGCGTCCACCCGGGACCCGCAGGGGGTGCTCGACGAGTTCAAGGCCATGGTGCGCTCTCTCCACGAGGCCGGCCTGGAGGTGATCCTCGACGTCGTCTACAACCACACGGCCGAGGGCGACACGAGCGGACCGACCTACTCCTGGCGGGGCCTGGACGCCCGGACGTACTACCGGCTCGATCACCGCGGGGACTCGATCGATGTCACCGGGTGCGGGAACACGCTGAACCTGCACAACCCCATCGTCGCGCAGATGGTGCTCGACTCCCTGCGCTACTGGGTCACCGAGTGCCAGGTCGACGGCTTCCGCTTCGACCTCGCCGTCACCCTCGGGAGGGACCGGACCGGTGAGTTCGACCCTGAACATCCCTTCCTCGTCGCCGTGCGGGCGGATCCGGTCCTGTCCCGGGTCAAGCTCATCGCCGAGCCGTGGGACGTCGCGCCGGGAGGCTGGCGGACCGGTCAGTTCCCCCCGCCCTTCCTGGAGTGGAACGACCGCTACCGCGACAGCGTCCGCACCTTCTGGCTCAGCGACATGCGCGCCAGCGGCCACGGTCACATCGGCCACGGCGTGCGCGACCTCGCGACGCGGCTGGCCGGGAGCCAGGACCTCTTCCACGCCCGTGACCGGGGACCGCTGGCGTCGGTGAACTTCGTCGCGGCCCACGACGGCTTCACAGTGGCGGACCTGACGGCGTACAACCACAAGCACAACGGGCCGAACGGTGAGGGCAACCGGGACGGGACCGACGACAACCGGTCGCACAACCACGGCCACGAGGGGTGGGCCCAGGCCACGGAGGAGGTCCTCACGGCGAGGCGGCGCTCGATGCGCAACCTCATGGCGACGCTGCTCGTCTCGACGGGCGTGCCCATGATCAACGGCGGCGACGAGTTCGGCCGCAGCCAGTGGGGCAACAACAACCCCTACTGCCTCGACATCGAGCAGATGTGGTTCCACTGGGACCACGAGCCGTGGCAACGCGACCTGCTCGACACCGTCCGGCACCTCATCCGGTTGCGGCACGAGCAGCCGGTGCTGCGACGGCGGACCTTCTTCAGGGGAGAGCCCGTCGACGACAACGGGACGATGGACGTCGCCTGGTTCGGCCGCCACGGAGGTGAGCTGACAGCGGCGGAGTGGGAGTCGGGAAGAGAGCACGTCATCTCGATGCTCCTGGACGGCTCCTACATCGACGCCGACAGCATCCTGCTCGTCTTCCACGGCTCGGGCTCGAGGTCCGAGATCACACTGCCCCTGGCGCCCTGGGTCGAGGGCTACGAGCTGTTGTGGAGCTCGCTGTGGGAGCGCCCGACCGGCGAGGGGGACGGCGAGACCGCGACCCCCGATGCCGCGGCAGGAGACTGGGCGACACCCGGTGACCAGGTCCGCATGGCGCCGGCGAGTATGCGCATCTACCGGGTTCGCCGGGTTCCCTGACCCTCTGGTCCTCTCCCCTGGTTCCTCTGCCACTCATCCCGCCTCCCTGCTCCCCCGTACCAGAACGTTCCTATTGTCACGTTCTGGTACGCCCTCGGATCCCTCTGATGTGCTG
>JAAYCP010000019.1 GCA_012729695.1 Actinomycetales bacterium
TGCGGGTGAGAGCTCTGGTCGTGGAACGGGTCATGATGAGGGTGTCCTGCCTTCATTGCTGTGTCTGTGGAGTCCTGCTCCGGTCGGTGTTCTTGGGTCTGGTGACTGATGAGGTGTGCCGGCTCCCTTGCTAGATCGTGAAGTTGAGGAACGAGAAGCCTGGGAATGCGGCGAAGACGATGGTTACCGGCAGGATGAGGAACACCACGGGCGCCATCATCGCGATCTCCTTCTTGCCCCCGGCCTCCATGATGAGTCGGCGCCCTTCCTCGCGGACGTCCTGAGCCTGGGCGCGCAGCACCTCGGCAAGGGGTGTACCCCGGTCGACAGCGATCACGATTCCGTCGACGAACCTGCTCAGGCTCGCCAGGCCGGTGCGATCCGCCAGACCTTGGAGAGCGTTGGGCAGGCTGGCCCCGGCGCGCGCATCGGCGAGGCACCGCCCGAGCTCCCCTGCCAGCTCGCCCTGGGACAGCCTGGTGACCCGGTCGAGGGATCCGACGGCGCCCTCACCAGCAGCGACCGACAGGGCGAGGAGCTCTGCGATGGTGGGGAACTCGGCGAGCATGATCTGTTCACGCCGGTTCGCCGCGCGGCTGAGGGCCATGTCGCGTGCGACCACCCCGACGCCCATGCCCACCCCGATGAAGAGCAGGGCGCGCACCGGTGACCCACCGGTCAGGATGACGAGTCCACCGAGGAGAGCGCCGCATACCCCTCCTGCGACTCCCCAGAGCACCTGCTCGGCCCGGAACTTGTCGACATCAGAGGGCAGCCCCGCGCGCTGAAGCCGCCGCCGGACGGACTCGGAGCCGCCGAGGACGACGTCGAGCCGACTGCCGATCTCGGCCATGACCGGAGCGAGCAGGTGGGCGAGGCGGGCATCGTTGGGAGTGACGGCGAGCAGGCGCGACGGGCGTGGGGTGTCACGCAGGTAGGGGGCGACCCGGTGCATCAGACCGATCCGCCGGCGCATCGGCAGCCCGGCCCAGATGAGTAGCAGACCCAGGCCCGCGACGAGACCGACGAGCGCCCCGGGTCGGGACCAGAGACCGCTCATCTCAGCACCCGCCGTTCCTCCGGGAGACGCCCGATGCGCATCATGAGCCGGTAGGCGGCCAGGCAGATCGCGGCACCTCCCATCAGGACCAGGACGCCGACGCGGGTGTCGTATGCGTCGATGGCACCACCGCGGGTGGCGAGAATCGCCAGGACGATCCAGGGGGCGGCCACGCTGAGGCGGGCAGCGTTGACCGTCCAGGTCTGTCTCGTCTCGAGCTCGGCTCTGGTGCGGGCGTCCTCGCGGAGGAAGGAGGACAGGGTTCGGAGCAGACCACCGAGGTCGCTACCCCCGACCTCCCGAGCAAGGCGCAGGGCCTCGATGAGCCGGTCGGCGACGGGGTCGGAGAGCCGTTCCTTGAGGGCGTCGAGGCTCGGCGCGAACCGTCCGGTGGCGCGGTAGTCCTCTGCGAATGACGCGAACGCTGGTCTCAGCTCGACCGGCCCTCGGATCGAGAGCTGGGCAAGTGCCTCCGGCAGCGCCATGCCGGCCCGAACCGCAGAGGTGATGTTGTCGACCGCGTCCGGCCAGACCTCCCGCAGCGCCCGGCGACGCTTGCGGGCGCGAAAGCGGACGAAGGCGAGGGGCGCATACGCAGCGATCAGGGCGAAGCTGACGGCGACTGCGAGCGCGCCGCTCAGGGCGAAGATGACGAGCCAGGTGAGTGCGGCAGCCATCAGTGAGCCGGCGATGAGTGAGCCTGGTCCGGTCTGCTCGAAGCCCGCCTGGGTCAGCTCGTCCTTAAGGCGGTGTCGCAGGGTCTCGCGTCGCGGCGCCTCCGTCGGCGTCTCCTCCGGCACCCAGCACGACCACCAGATGAGGAAGAGGCCCACCCCGGCGGACAGTCCGACGAGCAGGCCCATCAGGTGTCCCGATCGGAGAGCAGGGCTGCGACGTCGAAGCCGGCCCGCTCGAAGCGATCCAGGTGCGGCGGGAACCCGTCGGCTCTCGTGAGGGCTCCCTCGCGAGTGGTGAAGATGTCCGCCATCTCGACCACATCGCCCTCGACCCGCCCCGGGATGGCGGCGATCTCCCGGACCCGCCTCGTGCCGTCCCGCTCCAGCGCAGCGTGGACGACGAGGTCGATGGAGGAGGCGACGGTCGGCACGACGAAGCGCGACCCGACGTTCTCGCCGGCGAGCAGCGGAAGGGTGCACATCTTCGTGATGGCCTCGCGTGCACTGTTGGCATGGATGCTCGCCATGCCGGGCAGGCCCGAGTTGAGCGCGATGAGGAGGTCGAGGCTCTCTTCCTGACGCACCTCCCCCACGATGATCCGCGAGGGACGCATCCGCAGCGCCTCCTTGACAAGGCGTCGGAGGGGTACCTCGCCGGTTCCCTCGAGATTCGGCTGCCGGCACTGCATGGCTGCCACGTCCCTCTGCATGATCTTCAGCTCGAAGACCTCTTCACAGGTGACGATGCGCTCCCGTGGCGGGATCGCGGAACTGAGGCAATTGAGGAGGGTGGTCTTGCCTGCCTGGGTTCCTCCGGCGACCAGGATGTTCAGACCGGCGGCGACAGCGGCCTCGAGGAAGCGCGCCGCCGGACGGGTGAGCGACCCCAAGCGGACCAGGTCCTCGAGCCGGTCGGCCTTGACGACGAACTTCCTGATGTTGACCAGCCAGTGCTCCCTGGTGATGTCGGGGATGACGACGTGGAGCCGTGAACCGTCAGGGAGGACGGCATCGACAAAGGGCGAGCTGAGGTCGACCCGCCGGCCGCTGGTGCGCAGCATCCGCTCGACGAGATCCTTCACCTCGTCCGCGGTCAGCAGCGTGCTCGTCAGCTCCGCGACGCCGTCACGAGCCACGAAGACCTGACTCGGGGAGTTGATCCACAGCTCCTCGACCCGAGGGTCATCGAGGTACTGCTGCAGGGGTCCGAATCCGGCCACCGCGTCCGTGATCGTCTTGACCGCATCGGCGAGATCAGGCAGCTGCGGCAGACCTCCGGACATCGAGCGCTCGTCGTAGTCCGCCACGGCCTCGTGGACGATGTCCCGGGCAGCCGTCATGTCCTTGACCGGATCGATCCCCCTCCGGCGGATGAGCTCGCGCACCTCCAGCTCCACGGTCGACACCGCGTCCATTGACCCTCCCCAGATTCCCTGCCTGCAGCGCTCCCTGCCGAGCGATGCACACCCATACAAACATGCTTTGGCCGATGATGAGGACCGTTGTCCACAGCCA
>JAAYCP010000020.1 GCA_012729695.1 Actinomycetales bacterium
ACTGACGTTCGCCCGACTCAAGCGGCACACCGAGTTCCTCGGCTGGTGGCAGGTGCTCATCTGCTTCGTCATCGCCGTCTACTACGCCGCAGTGCTCGCGTGGGCCCTGAGCTACACCTTCTTCTCGTTCAACAAGCGCTGGGGTGACGACCCGGCCGGCTTCTTCATCGGCGAGTACCTCAAGGTCGGCGATGCCGGCGTCCAGATCTCGGTCGTCCCCGGGGTCCTCATCCCGCTCCTCGCGGTGTGGCTCATCGTGGGCATCGTCATGGTCCTCGGCGTGCAGAAGGGGGTCGGACTCACCTCCGCCGTCTTCATCCCGCTGCTGGTCGTCGTCTTCCTGCTCCTCGTCATCCGCGCGCTCATGCTCCCCGGAGCAGGTATGGGACTGGACGCCCTCTTCACCCCTGACTGGGGGGCACTCGCCCATCCCGGGGTCTGGGCAGCGGCCTTCGGGCAGATCTTCTTCTCGCTGTCGATCGGCTTCGGGATCATGATCACGTACTCGTCCTACGTCAACCGGGACACCGACATGACCGGCTCGGGCATGGTCGTGGGCTTCGCGAACTCGAGCTTCGAGGTCCTCGCGGGCATCGGTGTCTTCGCCGCCCTCGGCTTCATGGCCCAGGCGAGCGGGGTCGCGGTGACCGAGGTCGTGGCCTCCGGTGTGGGCCTCGCGTTCATCGCCTTCCCGGCGATCATCAGCGAGGCGCCAGGCGGCGCGCTCCTCGGGGTGCTCTTCTTCCTGTCCCTCGTCGTCGCCGGCCTCACCTCACTGATCAGCGTCATCGAGGTGGTCATCTCCGGGATCCGGGACAAGTTCGAGATGAGTCGCAGGGGGGCGACCACCGCGGTGCTCGTCCCGATGACGGTCATCAGCCTGCTGTTCTTCTCGACCACGAGCGGGTTGCACGTCCTCGACATCGTCGACCACTTCGTCAACCGCTTCGGCATCCTCCTCGTCGCGGTCGTCAGCCTGTTCATGGTCGGCTGGGGTGTCCGCCGGCTCAGGGACCTCGCGAACCACATGAACTACACCGGAAACGTCCGTCTGGGACAGCTCTGGGTGGTCCTGCTGCAGGTCGTCGTCCCCGTCGTGCTCTCCCTCGTGCTGCTCCAGGAGCTGTGGGCCGTGCTCAAGGAGCCCTACGGCGGCGGCGACTACCCGCAGTGGATGCTCATCGTCTTCGGCTGGGCGATGGCGATCTCGCTACCAATCCTCGGCTGGCTCGCGGCGCGGGTCCCGTGGCGGGAGGACACCTCGCTCAAGGAGCCGCTGCTCAGAGCTGAGGAGGTGTCATGAGCGTCTCAGCGATCATCATGATGATCATCGCCATCCTCGTCGTCTGGGGTGGGCTGGCGGTTGCGGTCGTGCTGCTGCTCAACAGCAAGAACCCGGGTGACCCGAGCTTCCACCGCGACCTCTGACCCGGAGCTCTGTACACGGAGCTCTGACACGGAGCTCTGACACGGAGCTCTGACCGGCGACGACCCGCTGACCCGGCACACCGACCTGAGAAATCCGGGGCCCGCCCTTCCGGGCTCCCGGGCACCGGGCGATCGGCCGGATAGCATATGGCAGCACGTGCGGGCACTCCCGCGCGCGGTACGACGTTGTCCTGATGCCCCGACGCCTCGTCGGGGCGGTGGGCACGGGGTACTGGCGGGACGCACGGGACACCTGGGTCCCGTCGCAGGACGAGCGAAGGAGGTGCGCGAACGTGGGGTTCCTCGACCGGATCGAACGACGGTTGGAGCGGGGCGTCAACGGCCTGTTCGCGCGCGCCTTCAAGGCCGAGGTCCAGCCTGTGGAGCTCGCGAGCGCCATCCGCAAGGCGATGGACGACCGCGCCGTCACCCCGAGCCGGGGCCACGTGCTCGTCCCCAATATCTTCACCGTCAGCCTCTCCGACAGCGACTACCAGCGCCTCAGCGAGTTCGAGGAGGACGTCGTCGAGGAGCTCGTCGTCTCGGCCGAGCAGCACGTGGAGGACCAGGCGTACACCCCCGCCGGTCCGATCCAGGTCACCCTCGAGCGCACAAGTGACCTCGAGACCGGCTTCTTCCGCGTCCGCCCGTCGAAGGCCAAGCGGACCGACCGCGCCTCCCGAGGTCAGGACCGCCAGCCCGCAGGGTATGCGTCGCGCGCCTCAGCGGGTTC
>JAAYCP010000162.1 GCA_012729695.1 Actinomycetales bacterium
CTCTGGTCAGAGTGAGCGGTACGCCCGCGCTTCCGCGGCCCGGGCCGCGAGCTCCGAGTCCGGCGGGTACGTGACCTCCTCGAGCACCAGCCCGTGCGGCGGCATGACCTTCACCCGTGGGTCCCGCACGCGCGCGGTGAGTACCTCGGCGGGGAAGTCGACCGGCTCGCGCCCCTCCCCTACGGGCACGACCGCGCCGACCAGGGAGCGGACCATGCTGTGGCAGAACGCATCTGCGACGACGGTGGCTTCGAGGATGCCGGGACCCACCCGCGTCCAGTCGTACTGGAGCAGGCTGCGGACCGTGCTGGCTCCCTCGCGCCGCCGGCAGAATGCCGCGAAGTCGTGCAGTCCGGTGAGCCGACCTGATGCCTCCCCCATCAGAACCTCGCCGAGGGCCCGGGGGTGCACGACCGTCTCGCGCACCCGCAACGGGTCGAGGTAGGCCGGGTTGTCGCAGATGACGTAGCGGTACCGGCGGGACAGCGCCGAGAAGCGGGCGTCGAACCCCTCGGGTGCGATCGTCACCGAGCGCACCGTGACGTCCGACGGAAGCAACGAGCGCAGACGCTTGGCCAGCGCCGCCTCCGGGGTGCGGTCGCTGCGGCCCGGGAGTGCCGCATACAGCTCGTCGGGGAGGTCGACGTGGGCGACCTGCCCGCGGGCGTGGACCCCGGCGTCGGTCCGGCCGGCGCAGGTGATGACCACGGGCTCGGGTGAGCGCGTGATCGTCGTGAGGGCCGCTGTCAGCTCGCCCTGGACGGTCCGCAGGCCCGGTTGGCTCGCCCAGCCCGAGAAGTCGGTCCCGTCGTAGCCGAGATCGAGACGCAGGCGGATCATTCGCCAAGCCTATGCGTCCACGTGCTGACTCACGGTTGCCCGACCGACCAGGCTTTCCAAGACTGACCCCATGACTACCCGGATCGATCGCCTGCCCATCCTGGACCTGAGCCGGGCCGACAACCCCGAGACGGCCGAGGAGTTCCGCACCGCCCTGCGGGAGGCGACGATCGAGGTCGGCTTCTTCTACCTCGTCGGGCACGGCATCGGTCCTGACCGGATGGCGCAGATGTTCGACGTCGCGCGGCGCTTCTTCGCCCTGCCTCTGGAGGAGAAGCAGTCGGTCGCCATGCTGGACTCTCCGGCCTTCCACGGCTGGACGCGGCTCGGCGGTGAGCTCACGCAGGGCAAGGTGGACTGGCGCGAGCAGATCGACATCGGCCCGGAACGCCCCCAGGGGCAGGCCACCGAGGACGAGCCGTGGCGGGTCCTGGACGGACCGAACTCGTGGCCGGCCTCGCTGCCCGAGCTGCGGTATGCGACAAGTGCCTGGGTCGAGGACCTCACCGAGGTGGGCCGCCGGCTGCTGCGCCAGTGGGCGCTGGCTCTCGGCCAGGAGCCGGACGTGTTCGACGCCGCGTTCGCCAAGGATCCGTCACCACTGCTCAAGCTCGTGCGCTACCCGGCGGTGGACAACCCCAGCCCGCAGGGCGAGCAGGGAGTCGGCGCGCACAAGGATCCCGGTGTGCTGACTCTGCTGCTCCTCGAGGAGGGGTCCACCGGCCTCCAGGTCGCCCACGACGGCGGATGGATCGAGGCCGATCCGGTGCCGGGCGCGTTCGTCGTGAACATCGGCGAGATGCTCGAGATCGCGACGAACGGCCTACTCACCGCGACCGACCACCGTGTCCTCTCACCGGCCGCTGGGACCGAGCGCATCTCCATCCCGTTCTTCCTCAACCCGGCGCTCGGCGAGCGGCTGCCGGTGCTCGAGCTGCCACCGGACCTCGCCGAGCGGGCCCGCGGCGTGACCCAGGACGAGCGCAACATCCTGCACGCCACCTTCGGCGCGAACATGCTCAAGGCGCGACTGCGTGCCCACCCGGACGTCGCCGCTCGCCACCACCCACAGCTCGTGGGGTAGGCCGGAGCCACACCGACCTGCCGCCAGGAGCGCGCGCCGCCCCGCACAGACCGAAGACCCCCACCCGACGATGTCGGGCGGGGGTCTTCGGTGTTCAGCGTCGGTCGACGTAGATCAGGCGTCGTCCTCGACCTGCTGCTTCTCGGCGCCACCGGCAGGCTTGAAGCCGGCCTTCTCGGCGTCCTCGGCAGAGGCGAACCAGAACTCGGCCTCGGTCGCGTCGTACCACTGCGAGCCGGGGACGTGGTACAGGCCGCTGTTGGCGTTGCCCTTGACCTCGTACCCCTCCGGTGCGGAGCCGTCCTCGTTGGAGGCAACGGCACCCTCCGGCAGCTCGAGCGCACCGGCAGGAGCGGTCGCGGCCTCCTCGGTCGCGTGGTCGTCGAGCGTGAGCTCCTCGACCTCGGCGGCGTCGTCGGCCTTCTTGGTCTCGGCC
>JAAYCP010000021.1 GCA_012729695.1 Actinomycetales bacterium
CCTCGGTGTCAGGCCTCAGTGGCCGTGCCCGTGGCCGTGGCCACCAGACGGCTCCGGCTCGTCCTCGGGCTTCTCGACGACGAGGGTGTCCGTCGTCAGAACCATGGAGGCGATGGACTCGGCGTTGCGCAGGGCGGAGCGGGTGACCTTGACCGGGTCGATGACGCCGGCCTTGACGAGGTCCTCGTACTCGCCGGTGGCGGCGTTGAGGCCCATGCCCGGCTCGAGCTCCTGGACCTTCGCCACGGCGACGTAGCCCTGCAGGCCCGCGTTCTCGGCGATCCAGCGCAGCGGCTCGGCCGCGGCGCGCTGGACGATTCGGGCGCCGACGAGCTCGTCGCCCTCGAGGTCGAGGCCGTCGATGACCTTGACGGCCTGGATGAGGGCGGAGCCACCGCCGGCGACGATGCCCTCCTCGATGGCCGCGCGGGTCGCCGAGATGGCGTCCTCGATGCGGTGCTTCTTCTCCTTGAGCTCGACCTCGGTGTGCGCGCCGACCTTGATGACGCAGACGCCGCCGGCGAGCTTGGCGAGGCGCTCCTGGAGCTTCTCGCGGTCCCAGTCGGAGTCGGTCGTCTCGATGGTCGCCTTCAGCTCGCGCACGCGGGCCTCGACGTCCTCGGGCTTGCCGTGGCCGTCGATGATCGTCGTGTTGTCCTTGGTGACGACGACGCGACGCGCCTGGCCGAGCATGTCGAGCTCGGCAGCCTCGAGCTTGAGGCCGACCTCCTCGGCGATGACCTGGCCACCGGTGAGGATCGCCATGTCCTGCAGCATCGCCTTGCGGCGGTCACCGAAGCCGGGGGCCTTGACGGCGACGACGTTGAAGGTGCCGCGGATCTTGTTCACGACGAGCGTCGACAGGGCCTCACCCTCGACGTCCTCGGCGATCACCAGGAGCGGCTTGCCGGACTGGACGACCTTCTCGAGGATGGGCAGGACGTCGGCGATGGCCGAGATCTTGCCCTGGTTGATGAGCACGTAGGCGTCCTCGAGGACGGCCTCCATGCGCTCGGCGTCGGTGATGAAGTACGGGGAGATGTAGCCCTTGTCGAACTGCATACCCTCGGTGAACTCGAGCTCGGTCGAGGCGGTCGAGGACTCCTCGACGGTGATGACGCCGTCCTTGCCGACCTTGTCGAACGCGTCGGCGATGATCGCGCCGATCTCGGTGTCCTGCGCCGAGAGGGCGGCGACGGAGGCGATCTCGTCCTTGTCCTCGATCTCGCGGGCGCTCTTCAGGAGCTCGTCCGACACGGCCGAGACGGCTGCGTCCATACCGCGCTTGAGCGCCGAGGGAGCGGCTCCTGCGGCCACGTTGCGCAGGCCCTCCTTGACCATCGCCTGGGCGAGGACGGTCGCGGTGGTGGTGCCGTCACCGGCGATGTCGTTGGTCTTGGTGGCGACCTCCTTGGCGAGCTGGGCGCCGAGGTTCTCGTAGGGGTCTTCGAGCTCGACCTCACGGGCGATGGTGACGCCGTCGTTCGTGATCGTCGGAGCGCCCCACTTCTTGTCGATGACGACGTTGCGGCCCTTGGGGCCGAGCGTCACCTTGACGGTGTTGGCGAGTGCGTCGACGCCACGCTCGAGCGCCTTGCGGGCGGCGTCGTTGAACTCCAGTTCCTTTGCCATTGGTGTCCTTTGGTGTGTTGTGTGCTGAGGTAAGTCGCTGCTGGCCCGGGATGCGGTGCGCGGCTAGCGAGAGCCGCGCACCGCATACCCGGGTGTCAGGCGGGATCCGCTGCGCTCAGCTCAGCCGACGATCGCGAGGACGTCGCGGGACGACAGGATGAGGTACTCCTCGCCGCCGTGCTTGACCTCGGTGCCGCCGTACTTGCTGTAGATGACGCGGTCGCCGACGTTGATGTCCATGGGGACGCGCTCGTCGCCGTCCTCGTTCCAGCGGCCGGGGCCAACCGCGACGACCTCGCCCTCCTGGGGCTTCTCCTTCGCGGTGTCCGGGATGACGAGACCGGACGCGGTGGTCTGCTCAGCCTCGAGGGACTTGACGACGATGCGGTCGTCGAGCGGCTTGATGGAAACCGACATGGTTCTGTGGTCCTCCCCTTCTGGGGTGAGTCGATCTGACGAATACGAGTCGTGCCTCGGACGCGGGTCCCGCCGTCGCGGGGGCCGGGACCAGGACCGGTGACACGGTTGGCACTCGCGATATGAGAGTGCCAAGGATGAATCTAGGTCGCTCGTTAGCACTCGGTCAAGCCGAGTGCCAACGGGTGTCGGCCGTGCGGGCGGTGCGCGCCGGAGTCGCCTGCGGAAGGGCCGCGGAGGCGTGCTCCCCCGGGCACGGGTCGGCCGCCGGGGCTCGGTCGTCGCCCGCCGTCCCGCATCCGACCTGACCGCGGCCGGGCGGGACCGCGTACGCGAGCGCGCTACTTCCGTGCGAGGATTCACCGCATGGATGTGGCGACCGTACGTTGGCTCGCCTCGCCGCAAGGCTGGGAGGCGCTGCGCAACCTCCCTCCCTACGACCCCACCACCGAGCTCGCGATGCAGTCGCGGCTGCGGGCGGCCGGATACACCCCCGAGCAGTCGGCCGGCCTGCTCCTCCAGTCCCGGCTGCGCGCCCGCGCGCGCGAGAAGTTCGGCGAGTTCGCCGAGGGCATGCTCTTCACCCCGGACGGCCTCGAGCAGGCATCCCGCCTCGAGCTCGCGGCCCAGCACGCGGAGAGGTATGCGCGGGCCAGCCTCGCGACCGTCCACGACCTCGGGTGCGGGATCGGCTCGGACGCCATGGCCCTGTCGGTCCTCGGGGTGACTGTGTCGGCGATCGACTCCGACCCGGTGACCGCGCGGATCGCGGACACCAACCTGCGCCCCTGGCCGGACTCCCGGGCCCACCACGGGTTCGCCGAGGACTTCGAGCCACCGGTGGACCCGGTCCTCGACCGGGTGGGGGTCTGGCTGGATCCCGCACGCCGCCGCCCGGGAGTCGCGGACGTCAACGGGCGGACGCGCAGAGTGTTCCGTCTCGAGGAGATATCGCCGTCCTGGAGCTTCGTCCAGGAGCTCGCGAGGGTCGTACCGGCGACGGGGGTCAAGCTGAGTCCGACCTTCTCGCACAGCGACCAACCCCCGGGTACCGAGGCCCAGTGGGTCTCGTTCGACGGCGAGCTGCTCGAGTGCGTCGTGTGGTTCGGGCCGCTCGTGCGCCGCCGCGGACGCAACGCCCTCGTATTGTCGTCCGGTCCGGCTGCCCCCGTGCGGGTCGACGAGTCGATGGCTGCACCGCTGGAGCCCTCACCGATGTCGCTGTCCGCCCTCGGCCCGTGGCTCTACGAGCCCGACCGCGCCGTGACCCGGGCCGGCCTGCTCGGTGCGGTGACGGCGCGCACGGGCGGGGCCGAGATCGAGCCGGGGCTGGGCTATGTGACCTCGGACCGCTTCGCTGAGGTGGAGTTCGCCCGCCGGTTCACGGTGAGCGAGGCGATGCCGTTCAACGTCAAGTCGCTGCGGTCGTGGCTGCGGACGCGGGGGATCACTGGCGTGACGATCAAGAAGCGCGGCATCCGGCTCGACGAGGACCGCCTGCGTCGGGAGCTGCGGATCGGGCGTAAGGCCGGCTCCGGGGAGCAGGCGACCATCGTGCTGACCCGGGTCGCCGGGACGCCGGCGGTCCTTGTCGTGCACCCCGACTGACCACGATCCGCCGGCCAGCGGGCGTACCAGAACGTTCCTATTGTCACGTACGTGTACGGCGCCCGAGCCGGCTGCTCGAGTACACCCACCGCAGCGGGCGTACCAGAACGTTCCTATTGTCACGTTCGTGTACGCACTGTGACGTGGTGGGTCAGTCGGTGGAACCTGCCGAGGCTGCGGCGTGCTCGGCCGCCACAGCGGCTGCGCCGACGATCCCGGCCATGTTGCGCAGGGCGGCCGGCACGATCGGGGTGCGCAGCTCGAGCAGCGGGAGGAACTTGTCGGACTTGCGCGAGACCCCGCCGCCGACGACGAAGAGGTCCGGCCAGAGCAGGTTCTCGACGTGGGAGTAGTACCGCTGCAGCCGCTGCGTCGCCCACTCCTCGTAGGAGAGTCCCTCTCGCTCCTTGGCGCTCGCCGCCGCCCGGGACTCGGCGTTGTGGCCGTCGATCTCGAGGTGGCCGAGCTCGACGTTGGGCACGAGGACCCCGTTGAAGATCATCCCCACCCCGATGCCCGTCCCGAGGGTGGTCACGAGCACGAGCCCGTCCTGACCCTTCGCCGCGCCGAAGCGCGCCTCCGCGACACCAGCCGCGTCGGCGTCGTTGAGCACGTGCACTGCTCGTCCGACGGCCTTCTCGATCCCGGTGTCGGCGTCGTACTCCACCCAGGACTCGTCGAGGTTGCCGACGAACTTGACGACCCCGCGCTGCACGACGCCTGGGACGGTCACGCCGATGGGTGCGTCGGCCGGCAGCCCCTCGACGAAGTGCTCGATGATCTGCCCCACGACCTCGACGACCGCCTCGGGGGTCGAGGGCTGAGGAGTCAGGATCTTGTGCCGCTCGCCGATCAGCTCGCCCTTGACGAGGTCGACGAGTGCGCCCTTGATGCCCGAGCCGCCGATGTCGATGCCGAGGCCGATGGTGTGCGTCGTTGCCATGGCCCTATCTCACCAGACGTCCGGGATCGGGCGCAGGCACAGGCGCCCCTCGGTGTCCCAGGGCTCACTGGCTGCGACCGGCGACCGCGTGGCTAGCTCCCGGCGAACAGGTGCGGGTCCGGCTGAGCACCGTGGTGCTGGACGGCAGTCGCCCCAGCTGCGAGCGCGACCTCCATCGCCTCGGCCCGGTCCGCGCCTCGCGCGAGCGCCGCGGCGAGTGCTCCGCAGAAGGCGTCGCCCGCACCGGTCGTGTCCCGCACCCGATGCGCAGGGACGGTATGCGCGGGGTACTCGACCCCGTCCCAGCCCGCCCCGTGTGCACCGAAGGTGATGAGCAGTGAGCTCGGCGCCCCACCGGCATCCGCGAGCGCGATGGCCTCGTGCTCGTTGGCGATGAGCGGGTCGGCGAGGGCGATGATGTCTGCGGGGAGCGACGCATACGGAGCCGTGTTGATGACGACCCTGGCCCCGCGGTCGTGCGCGATCCGGGCGGCGAGCGCCACTGTGGGGAGCGGGATCTCCAGCTGCATCAGCAGGACGTCGTTCTCCGTGCAGTTCTCGAGCGGGGCGAGGTCGCCCCGGGACACGCGGCCGTTGGCGCCGGGGATGACGACGATCGTGTTCTCCGCATCCTCCGACACGACGATGAGGGCGTGCCCCGTCGGCTCCTCCTCGTCCGTGACGAGGTAGGTGACATCGACCCCGAGCCGCTCCAGGCGACTGCGGTACTGCCGACCCTCCTCGTCGGCACCGACCCGTCCGAGCATGAGCACCTCCGCCCCGGCCCGGGCCGCCGCGGCGGCCTGGTTGGCGCCCTTGCCTCCCGCATACCGGTCCAGGCCGTTGCCCAGGACCGTCTCGCCGGGAGACGGGTGGGTGTGCACCGAGGTGACGAGGTCGGCGTTGAGCGAGCCGACGACGAAGACCCGGCCCATCAGCGGATCCCGGCTGACAGCGTGTCGAGCCAGAGCCGCACGAACGCCTCGGCGTCCACCTCGAGGCCGACCTCGACGAGGGTATTGGCCTGGCCGTGCGGGTCGTGTGTGAGGTCGCCGCCCCAGTCGCGGCGGTCGACGACCGTGCGACCGCGCGACCACGTGCCGCCGAGCTCGACGCGCACCGGCAGTCGCTCGGTCTTCAGCGCCTCCCGAGCGATGACCGCGCAGACGGCGCCGGCGTCCCCGATGGTGCCGCTCTCGGACCCGAAGCGGTCGCACTGGTAGTCGATGAGCCGGCCACCGAGGCCGGCCGGGCCGTTCGGGTCGCGCTCGATGAGCGAGCGGGCCTGCTCCCGGGTGACGGCCGGTGCATAGAAGACGTCGAGGCCGTACATCCGCACTGCGATGTCGAGGTCGGCGCAGGCGTCGATGACGACGGCAGCCGCTTCGGGATCATGGAAGACGTTGAATTCCGCTGACGCAGTGGCGTTCCCGACGTGGGCTGCCCCTCCCATGAAGCAGATCTCCTCGATGCCGGCCGCGACGTCGGGATAGGTCCGCAGCAGCAGCGCGATGTTCGTCAGCGGTGCGAGTGGGACGAGCGTCACCCGTTCGCCGATTCCTGCCGCTGCGCGGAGGATGTCGCGGAGCAGCTCGACCGCATGCCGAGGGTCCGGCGCGTGCGGCGACCGGGGCCACCCGAGGTCCCCCATGCCGTCCTGCCCGTGGACGTGCCGGGCGTCCACCGGCTCGGCAAGGAGAGGCCGATCCGCCCCGGCGCCCACGGGGACATCGTCGCGTCCGGCGGTGTGCAGCACGGCGAGGGTATTGCTCACGACCTGCTCCAGCGGCGCGTTGCCGCCGACACA
>JAAYCP010000163.1 GCA_012729695.1 Actinomycetales bacterium
CTGGCAGCCGTCGACGCCTGGTGGCGGGCCGCCAACTACCTCGCGGTCGCGCAGATCTACCTGATGGACAACGCACTCCTTCGTCGACCGATGTCCGAGGAGGACATCAAGCCCCGCCTGCTCGGCCACTGGGGCACCTCGCCCGGGCAGAACTTCCTCTACGCGCACCTGAACCACCAGATCATCCAGCGCGACCTGAACCTCATCTATCTCTCCGGACCGGGCCACGGCGGTCCCTCCCTCGTCGCAGCCGGCTGGCTGGAGGGCACCTACTCCGAGCTCCACCCCAACGTCGGACCCGACGAGCGCGGCGTGAACGCCTTGTGCCGCCAGTTCTCCTTCCCCGGAGGCGTGCCGAGCCACGCAGCGCCGGAGACGCCTGGCTCGATCCACGAAGGTGGTGAGCTCGGCTACGTGCTCTCCCACGCATACGGAGCCGTCTTCGACAACCCCGACCTCGTCGCCGTGGCCGTCATCGGTGACGGCGAGGCCGAGACCGGTCCGCTCGCGACCGCCTGGCACAGCAACAAGTTCCTCAACCCCGCGACCGACGGCACGGTGCTGCCGATCCTCCACCTCAACGGCTACAAGATCGCCAATCCGACCGTGCTGGACCGGATCCCGCGGGAGGAGCTCGAAGCCCTCATGGTCGGCTACGGCTACCGGCCCTACTTCTTCGAGGGCGGCTTCGACGGCGAGGACCATGCGGCCGTCCACCAGCGCTTCGCGGCCCTGCTGGCCGAGGTGCTCGACGAGATCGGCCGGATCCGCAAGGAGGCGGCCGACGGCAGCCTGCAGCAGCGGCCACGCTGGCCGATGGTCGTCTTCCGCACCCCCAAGGGCTGGACCGGTCCCGCCACCGTCGACGGGCTGCCCGTGGAAGGCACGTGGCGCAGCCACCAGGTGCCGCTGGCGTCGGTGCGCGGGAACGAGGAGTACATGCGCATCCTCGAGGGGTGGCTGCACAGCTACCGGCCCGAGGAGCTCTTCGATGAGGACGGGCGGATCGTCGAGGCTGTGGCCCGCAACAATCCGGCGGGTCTGCACCGGATGAGCGCCAACCCGCACGCCAACGGCGGCCAGCTCACCAGGGACCTCGATCTGCCGGACATCCAGGAGTATGCGGTGGACGTCCCCGCTCCAGGTGGCGCCACGGCGGAGGCCACCCGGGTCCTGGGCAACTGGATGGGCGACGTCGTGGACCGCAACCGGCAGACCTTCCGGGTCTTCGGGCCTGATGAGACCCTCTCGAACCGACTGAACGGGACGGTCGCGGAGGGCGGGAAGACCTGGCAGGCCGAGACCGTCGACACCGACGTCGATCTCTCTCCGACCGGCCGGGTCATGGAGATGCTCTCCGAGCACCAGTGCCAGGGCTGGCTCGAGGGATACCTTCTCACCGGGCGTCACGGGGTCTTCAACAGCTACGAGGCGTTCGTGCACATCGTCGACTCGATGTTCAACCAGCACGCCAAGTGGCTCGACGTCTCCTCGGACATTCCCTGGCGTATGCCGGTCCCGTCCCTCAACTACCTGCTGTCCTCGCACGTGTGGCGCCAGGACCACAACGGCTTCTCCCACCAGGATCCCGGCTTCCTCGACGTCGTCATGAACAAGACGTCCAACGTCATCCGGATCTACCTCCCGCCGGACGCCAACACCCTGCTCGCCGTCTACGACAAGTGCCTGCGCAGCCGCAACAAGGTCAACGTCGTCGTCGCAGGCAAGCAGCCCGGCCCGCAGTGGCTCACCATGGACGAGGCGGTCCTGCACTGCGCCCGCGGCATCGGCATCTGGGACTGGGCGGGCACCGAGGTCCCGGGAGAGAAGCCCGACGTCGTCCTCGGCTGTGCCGGTGACATCCCGACCATCGAGGCGATCGCGGCCGCCCGGCTGCTGGCCGAGCGCATCCCCGACCTGTTGATCCGGGTCGTGAACGTCGTCGACCTCATCCGGCTCCAGGACGCCCGGGAGCACCCCAGCGGCCTGACGCACCGCGACTTCGATGCGCTCTTCACCACCGACCGGCCCGTCGTCTTCGCCTTCCACGGCTACCCGTCACTCGTGCACCAGCTGACCTACCGCCGGACCAACCACGCCAACATCCACGTGCGGGGGTTCAAGGAGGAGGGCACGACGACGACGCCCTTCGACATGCTCATGATGAACGACCTCGACCGCTACCGGCTCGCCGCCGACGTCATCGACCGCGTCCCCGGACTGGCCGAGCGGGCGACCGGGGTCCGTCAGGAGCTGCTCGACCTGCGCATCGCCGCCCGCGCCTACACCCGCAAGTACGGCCAGGACGCCCCCGAAGTGGCGAACTGGGTGTTCAACGACAGCGACAACACCCAGGGGTCCGGAGCGCCCGGCTCCGACACCGGCGGGGACAACGAGTAGGCACGAGGAGCGCTCGAGCCACTCGCCTCACACGGCCAGGTCGACCCAGACCGGTCGGTGGTCACTCGCGGCCAGGACGTCGTCCTCGTCGAGGTCGATCCGAGGGTGCGGCAGCACCTCGAGGTCGGTCGAGGCGAAGACGACGTCGAGCAGGGTGCGCGGGCGCCTGGCCGGGTAGGTCGGCTCCGTCGGTGAGACGAGCCGCATCCGCGAGCCGATGAGCCGCCAGGCGTTGCCCGTGTCGAGCTCGTTGAGGTCTCCGGCCAGAACGGTGCGCTGGAGCGGCCCGGCCGACCCTGACGACTCGGCTGCCAGGTCGGCGAGGGCACGGACGATCTGGACGGTATGCGCATGCCGCTCCCCCGCGTGCAGGCTGAGGTGCACGCTCGCGACCACGACCGGCGGGCGACCCGGCAGGCGCACCCTCGCCACCGCATACCCCCTCGTCCGCGTGAGGACGGCCACGGAGAGCCGACGGTGCCAGGCGGCGTCGAGCTGCACCCGCTCCCCCAGAAAGATCGTCGTTCCGCCGCTGCCGCGGTGGGGACCGGCGGGGCGCAGCCCGCACTCCTGGGCGAACGCGGCGACGCGGCGGCTACCGAAGAGACGCCTCGGGACCTCCTGGAGGCACAGCACGTCAGGGTCGATCCGGCGCACCACCCGCGCCGCTGCACGCCGGTCGTCGAGGAAGTCGCGGGTGTTGTAGGTGGCTACCCGCAGCCGGGTCGCTCCTGGGGTCACCTGTCCTGGGGTCACATCACGCTCGAGCGGGCCAGGTCAGCTGCCCCGATGAGACCGGCGTCGTTGCCGAGCTGCGCGACCACGATGCTCGCCTCGGGACGGTACCCGCGGCCGGTCAGCTGGCGGGAGAAGGCCTGGCGGGCCGGCTCCAGGAGCAGGTCCCCTGCGGCACTCACCCCGCCACCGATGACGAACATCCCGGGGTCGAAGGCTGCAGCCAGGCTCGCGATGCCGACTCCCAACCAGGTCCCGATCTCGGTGAGGAGCTCGACCGCCATCCGGTCTCCCGCCTTGGCCGCCTCGGTGACGAGAGGCCCGGTGAGCCGGGAGGCGTCACCGTTGATGCGGGCGATCATGTCCATGGCGATCGGGCTGCGGGCGGTCACCATCGCCCTCGCCTCGCGCACGAGCGCATTGCCGGAGGCGTACTGCTCCCAGCAGCCCCTGTTGCCGCACTCGCAGCGGTGACCGTCGGGGACCACCTGCATGTGGCCGAACTCCCCCGCGATGCCGAAGCGGCCCCGCAGCACCTCCCCGTCGATGAGCAGTCCCCCGCCAATGCCCGTGCCGAGGGTGATCATGACCAGGTGGCTCTCCCCTCGAGCCGCCCCGAAGCGCCACTCGGCCCAGGCGGCGGCGTTGGCATCGTTGTCGATGAAGACGGGCTTCGTGATGCGCTTCCCCAGTCGGTCGCGCAGCGGCTCGTCGCGCCAGGACAGGTGGGGGGCGAAGACAACAGTCGCGCGGTCGGCAGCGACGAAGCCGGCGGCTCCGATACCGATCGCGAGGACCTGGTCCGGGTCGAGACCGCACATCAGCTCCTCGACGACGCCGACGATGACGTCCTCGACCACCGCCGGTGACGTCGAGCGGTGCGGGGTCTCTCGTCGCAGTCGCGCGAGGATCGACCCATCGGCGCTCACGACGCCTCCGGCGACCTTCGTGCCCCCGATATCGATGCCGATGCTCACCTGCTCTGTCGTCACAAGAGGTGAGCCTAACGATCCCGGCGCGCGCCGTCCGTGCGTGGACCCGGTGGGTGCAGCTGCGGAGCGGTCGGCGGGCGTCAGTCCTCGTCGAGGTCCGAGACCGGGATGTCCTCGCGTGGTGCGGCGGCCTGCTCGCTCTGGCGGCGCAGGTCGGCAGCCAGGGTCCGTAGGGTGATCTCCGCCTGATGGGCCAGGTCGGCGAGCGCGTTCACCGCCCCGGGGCTGACGGTGTGCAGGGCCGCGATGGCACGACAGACGGGACAGATCTCGCACGCGTCGATGGTGGTGTGGTCGCAGTCGCAGGTGCAGGTCTTCGCAGCCGCCGGCTCCTCGTCCTGGCCCTCAGCGGCCTCGTCGGCTGCGCCCGGCGCACGCGAGCGGGTGGATCCGGTGCCGCCGGTGGATCCGCCCGTTGACTGCTCGCCCATCCCCTCGCGGCGCCCGCCGGCCCGGAGGGCCTCTACCAGAGCCGCGATCTCCTCGGCCACCGAGCCGTGCTGACTGACGAACTCGTGCTCCATCACGCGGTCGCCTTGTCACGGTTTTGGCTGTCACGGTCCTGGTTGTCACGGTCCCGGTTGTCATGGTCCTGGTTGTCACGGTCCCGGTTGTCACCGTCCCGGCCGAAGCGCACGACGAGATGGCCCTCGCGGACCCCCGCCCCGCATACGCCCAGAGGCGCGAGCGCAGCCGGCAGCGTCACGACACGGTGCTGGCCGGCCACGTCGATGAGCAGGTCGTCACCGCGTCGGCCGAGGGAGACCTGGGCGGCCGAGACGAAGGGGACGCGTAGTCGCAGGGTGTAGCCGGCCGGGGTCTGCTCAACCTGGAGGGCAGGGGTGTCCGCCGTGCGTGTCAGCTCCGACGGCAGGAGCCGCACACCGTCGCAGGTGGCCGCGAGCTCTGCGAGCGCGTCGGCACCGATGGGTTCGGCCGGGAGGTAGGGCATCGGGACGACGGGGATACCCGAGAACGACTCGTGGACCTCCCGTAGACCCTGGGCCTGGGCCTGGTTCCAGCCCGCCAACCAGTCGGCACCGGCCGGGAAGACCCGGTTGACGTGCACGGCGTCGACCTCGAAGCCGAAGAGGGACAGTGAGGTCCACGTACGGCGGGCCTCAGCGATGACCACGCGCTCCGGGGTGGTGACGAGACGCACGGTCGAGCCCGGGAGTCGCAGGAGCTGCTTGAGATCGGTCATCTGGGTGTGCCACCGGGTGATCGCGTGCAGGACCTCAGGGCCGGGGACAGGGAAGCCCAGGGCGGCAGCGGCGGCCGGTCGCCAGGTCGATCCCTCGGGCAGCCAGCGACGCAGGTGCCAGGACAGCGAGTCGGGCAGGGCCAGCAGTCGGAGGGTCTCGGCGGTCGGAGCGCAGTCGACGATGATGACGTCCCACTTCTCGGCACGCACCCGCTCGCGAAGCGTCACCAGCGCAGCGATCTCATCCGCTCCGGGGAGGCTCGTGAGCTCCTCGGCGACCGCCGGGTCCACCCCGACGTCGGCCAGCAGACCGAGCAGGTAGTTCTGCACCACCCGCCAGGACTCCGAGAGACCGTGGGCAGCGCTCACGTGCTCGGCCGTGAGCCCCGGCTCCACCTCGACCGGGCCGGCGTGCAGGTCCGCGGCGAGGGCGTCCCCCAGCGAGTGCGCCCCGTCCGTGGACATGACGAGGGTCCGGGAGCCCTGCCTGGCGGCATCGACGCCGAGCGCGGCGGCCGTCGTGGTCTTGCCCACGCCGCCCTTGCCCGTGCAGAGGAGGATCCGGGGAATCATCTACGCGTGGCCCCGAGGACTGATCCTCGTCTCGGCGTGGGCCTTGAGCTGCTGGACCATGGACGTCACCAGGGCCTTCTCCGCTCGTCGCTTGAGGAGCCCGAGGATCGGGACGTTGACATCGAGGGCCAGTTCGTAGGTGAGCTCGGTGGCCCGGCCACCATCCTGGGACGTGAGCGTGAAGACGCCGTCGAGGGCGCTGAGCAGGTCAGAGCTCACGAGGGTGAACGTGACCTGGCCGGTCCCGTCGTCGTGGATGTCCCAGTCGTAGTCGACGGTGTACGTGTCCTTCAACGGCCCGCGACTGGAGGTGAACTCCACGTTGTCGGGCCATCCGTCTCCCTCGACGTTACGGATGGTGACCTCCGAGATGGTTCCGGTCCACCGGGGGTACTTCTCGACATCGGCGATGACGTCGAGAACGACCCCGGGAGGGGCCGCGATCTCGATCGTCGCACTCGTACCGATGGTCCGGACCATAGGTTCCAAGGCTAGTCGACAACGATCTGTGCTCGTGACCGCGCCTGCTCGCCCACTGAGCGGTCGGCTGCTGCGGCAGCGGGGGCCGCGCCGCGTGCGATCTGGCCGTGTCAGCCGACAGCGGCCCGCAGTGCGAGCTCAGTGTGCCAGCGCTCCTCAAGCCACTCCCCGGAGATCCCCACCCGCTGTAGAAAGCCTTGGGTGAGGGCCACGTCATCGGCCGACCGAGGCTGCTCCGACTCTCGGGTCCCGTTGCCGTCCGACGCTGTACCACCGGTGGGCCGCATCGCGTCGGTGACGTCGTGAAGCCCGACCTCATCAACGAGGATGCTGACCGCGAGCCATGCGGCGGTGTAGGCGTCAGCTCTCGTCTCGTTGTTCCCGAGCTCCGCGGGACCGGGGAGCGGACGCGTCCACCGGCCTTCGGACACAGCGGCCTCGAGGGCCTGCAGATCCGCGGCACGCTCGCTGCGCTCGTCGGTGACGCCCTGGTAGCCGATCCACTCCGCAAGCCCTTCGGACGCCCACAACGGGATCGGGGCGGTCCCGGTGCTCCTCATCGCGAGATGGGTCAGCTCGTGCCGCATGACGAGATCGAGACCCTCCGGGCTGAGCTGCGCCACGACCCCGGCGCCGACGAGCACCCGGTCCTCCTCCGCCGGATGATGGGACACAGCACGGCCCTCGACCTGGGCGGCGACGCCAGGAGCGAGCTCGGAGGTCGACACCACGATGGGGACATCACCCGTCCAGGCTGGCCAGAGCTCCTCGATGGTGGGCACCGCACGCTCGCAGGACTCGCGCAGGGCGTCGGCCTCGGCAGTCGAGGCCGCATCCATCACCTCGCAGCGAGTCCCCTGTCCCTGGGAGCATCCGGCAAGGACCAGTACTGCCAGCGCGGCCACGGCCATGGTGACGCCTCCACGTCGCACCCGAGAACGGGCTGTGCGCAGGGAGGTCCGAGACACCGCGTCAGTGTCTCATCCGCCGCGTCTTCTCCCATGTTCCTCACCCACGGAGGTCTCACCGGCCGGGCTACCCCCTGTGTCGCCCTGCCTGGTGTCGACCTGCCTCGCCTCACCCCTCGGGCGCTTCAGGCACCTCAGCCGGTCGCGCGATGCGCGGGTGCGTGCAGCGGCAGGCCACGGGTCGCCCCGTCCGGGGCATCGCGATCCTGCGCCGGCCACGACTCGACGACCCAGTCCGGCAGATCCGGGACTGCGTAGGCCTCGAGGGCATCCTCCTCGCAGACCAGCCCGTGCTCGACCAGCAGGTCGACCGCCCCCTGCTCGGCCGCGTCGAGGCGCAGGTGCACCGGACCGAGCAGCGCCACCATGCAGTCCCCGCACCCATGACCCGCGATCGGGCAGCTGTCGCAGTCGATGCGTGCCGTGCGGGATGCCGATGCGGACCTCGTGCGCACGGGATCCGGCCTCGGGTGACGCGGCGCTCGCGGCGGTGCGTGATGGACCCTGTCCCGCTCCTGGTACTGAGTCATCGTCATTGCCTCCTCGCTCGTCGTGTGACGTCGCTGGTGAACCATCTGTGGACGACGCTACGGACAGGCACTGACAGACCTTGGCTCGTCGCCGGCACCGATCCACTGTCATCGGTCACTGAGGGCGTTGGCGTCCCCACCAGCCGTGTGCCGCCCGCGGCACATCCCCCGCGC
>JAAYCP010000022.1 GCA_012729695.1 Actinomycetales bacterium
ACCTCGGGCTGATGCCCGCGACCTCGCGGGCTGAGCCTGGCCTAGGCTCCCCGTCATGACCGCACGCAGCCTCGACATCGCCGCCCGGATCGCTCCCGACCTCGTCGCCCTGCGTCGCAGGCTGCACGAGACACCGGAGATCGGGCTGCAGCTGCCCCGGACGCAGGGGACCATCCTCTCCGAGCTCGAGGGTCTCGAGGTCGAGATCACCCGAGGACGGGCGCTGGACTCCGTCGTCGCGGTGCTCCGCGGCGGTGGAGTGCCCGCCGACACGGGCTCGAAGGCCCGTCCCGCGGTGCTGCTGCGCGGCGACATGGACGGCCTGCCCGTGACCGAGCTGGTCGATGTCCCCTACGCATCGAGAAACGGCGCCATGCACGCCTGTGGTCACGACCTGCACGTCGCCGCCCTCGTCGGAGCGCTGCGGATCCTCCACGAGCGCAGGGAGGAGCTGCCGGGCGACGTCGTCTTCATGTTCCAGCCCGGCGAGGAGGGCCCCGGCGGAGCCCAGCCGATGATCGAGGAAGGTCTGCTCGACGCGAGCGGGACCCGGGTGTCCGCTGCCTACTCGATGCACGTCGTCAGCGCGGAGCACCCGCTCGGCACGTGGTGGGGGCGACCCGGACCGCTCATGGCGGCGGCGGACGAGGTCTTCATCGAGATCCGTGGCCGGGGCGGCCACGGGTCGGCGCCCCACCAGGCCCTCGACCCGGTGCCCGTCGCCTGCGAGATCGTTCTCGCCCTGCAGCAGATGGTCACCCGCACCACCGACGTCTTCGACCCGGTCGTGGTGACCGTCGGGAAGATCACCGCCGGGACGAAGGAGAACATCATCCCGGACACCGCCACGCTCGCCGCGACGGTCCGGACCCTGTCGGAGGAGACACGGTCGGCGATGCGGGAACGGATCACGCGGTTGGCGACCGGCATCGCCGCCGCCCACGGCCTGAGCGCCGAGGTGGAGTACGGCTTCGGGTACCCCGTCACCGTGAACGACCAGGACGAGTTCGACTTCGCCCGCCAGGTGGTCGTGGACCTCTTCGGTGAGGACCGGTGGGCGGACATGCCGAACCCTGAGCTCGGCGCCGAGGACATGTCCTTCGTCCTCAACGAGGTGCCCGGCGCATACCTCTTCGTGTCGGCATGTGTCGGCGACCCGTCGCGGGCCGACGCGAACCACAGCCCGCGAGCCGCGTTCGACGACTCCGTCGTCGCCGACGCAGCGGCCTTCCTCGCCGAGGTGGCCCTCCGTCGCCTGGTTGCTCAGCGGTAGACGCTCACCGTGGTGCCGACGGTCATGAAGCCGTTGGCCCAGATGCTGTCCATGGCCGCGTTGGTCACGCGTGCGCAGCCGTGCGAGGCCGGCCACGGCGGCACGCTCGGCGAGCCGTGGACGGCGAAGCCGCGGTCGTAGTAGGCCGGCCGGTACAACGTGCCGAGCTCACCCTCCTCGAGGGCGTCGACCATGCGATAGACGCGGAAGGTCCCGGTCGGCGTCCGCGCGGTCTTCTCGGTGCCGCGTGAGACGTACCGCTCGCCGTTGCCGGTCGAGGTGTTGAGGATCCTCACGACTGAGCCACCCCGCACGATGAGCAGCAGCTGGCGGTCGAGATCGATCTCGACACCCGTGCCTCCGACCCGTGACGCAGGCCGGATGCCGGCATCGAGGGCGGCCATCGTCCGCGGGCCGACGATGCCGTCGCGCGTGATGCCTGCTGCCTTCTGGAGGGCGAACACCGCCTGCTGGGTGAGGCCGCCGAAGTGGCCGTCCGGCTTGCCGAGCCAGTACCCGAGGTCACTCAGCCGCTGCTGGAGCCGGAGGACCCTCTCGCCGCGATCGCCGTAGCGCAGATCGGTGCGGGGCTTGACGGTCTGCGTCGGGGTCGCGGTCGGTGGCTCGGGCTGCGTCGGCGTCGTCGCGGGGGCTGTCGGAGAGCTGGTCGCGGGCGCTGTCGGGGAGCTCGTCGCCGGAGGCGTGGAGGTCGCCGGCGCTGAGGTGGGTGGCGGTGTGGTCTGGGTCGTCGAGGGCGACGTCGTCGGGGTGGTCGGCGATGTGGACGTCGGTGGGGCAACGGGTGAGGAGCGCGTCGGAGCAGCGGCCGCTGTGTCGGCGGGCGCGCCGGTCAGGGGCGAGCCGCAGCCGCCGAGGACGGCGATGAGGACGGCCGATGCCGCCCAGGCGCCCCAACGCACCGTTGTCCGGGTTCCCATGCCTCCCCCTTCCTGTCCACACCTGCCGAGGGACCTGCCGCCCTCACCTCATTGACGCGCGAGGACCCATCCAGGTTGCAGCACACGGCGAAGAGGGGACGAATCGAAACGCCGAACGTGACGAAGCCGTGATCGCAGGCTGAACACCGGAGGTCCGCTCAGCGGACGTCGCGGAATGGCAGCAGGAGCTCTGCCGCCGCGGCGTGCCTGCACGGCACCAGGCGTGCAGGCGGACACCGATGTGGGGCACCGAGGTCGGGTGTCCGCCAGTGATCAGCCGCGAGCGACGATCGCCTGGTGGGTCGCGAGCACCCGGCGGGCGATGTCGACGTGCAGGTTCTCGATCATCTTGCCCCGATAGGTCACGACGCCGGATCCCGCACCGGCCTCGAAGGCCTCGATGATGCCCCGGGCCTCCTCGACCGCCGCCTCGTCGGGCGCGAAGATCGAGTTGCAGGGCTCGACCTGACCCGGGTGGATGAGGGTCTTGCCGTCGAAGCCCATGTCCCGACCCTGGATGCACTCCGCCTCGAAGCCTTCGAGGTCCTTCACGTCGTTGTAGACGCCGTCGAGGATGGCGATGCCGGCGCGGCGCGCGGCCAGCAGTGACCAGGAGAGGGACGTCAGCAGCGGGCTGCGACCCGGGACGTGCCGGGCCTGCAGCTCCTTGACGAGGTCGTTGGTGCCCATGACGAGGACGGCAAGCCGGTCAGAGGCCGACGCGATCTTGCGCACCCGGAAGATCGCGTCGGGGGTCTCGATCATGGCCCAGAGCCTCGTCGTCGCGGGAGCCCCGTAGCGGAGGAGCGCCTTCTCGAGGTTCTTGACTTCCTTGGACGTGTTGACCTTCGGCACGACGATCCCGTCGGGACCGGCCGCACACGCTGCCTCGAGGTCCGCCTCGTGCCACTCGGTCCCGATGCCGTTGATGCGGATCGTCAGCTCACGGTGCCCGTACTCCCCCGACTGCACGGCGGCGCAGGCCGCGGCCCGCGCGGCCTCCTTCTCGCCCGGCCCCACAGCGTCCTCGAGGTCGAGGATGAGGGCGTCGACGGGGAGGGTCTTGGCCTTCTCCAGCGCCCGCTCGTTCGAGCTGGGCATGTAGAGGACCGACCGACGGGGGATGTATGCGGTGCTTGCCTGGTCGCTCATTCCTGGACCTCCGCATACAGCTCGGCGAGCTCGGGATCGTTCGCGGCGAGGCGCTCGGCGAGCTCGAGGATCACCAGGCACTGCTTGAGGCTGGCGTCGTCCTCCATCTTCCCGTCCAGCATCACGGCTCCGGTGCCGTCACCCATCGCGGCCTTGACCCGGCGGGCGTGGGCCACGTCCGCGGCCGAGGGGCTGAAAACCCGCTTGGCGATCTCGATCTGGACCGGGTGCAGGGTCCAGGTCCCGACACAGCCGAGGAGGAAGGCGTTGCGGAACTGGTCCTCGCAGGCCACGACGTCCTTGATGTCACCGAATGGGCCGTAGTACGGGAAGATCCCGTGCATCGCGCAGGCGTCGACCATGCGCGCGATCGTGTAGTGCCACAGGTCCTGCTGGAAGACGGTGCGCTCCGCGTTGATGGGATCGTCGACACCGGTCGGCGGGTCCTGGCGGACGAGGTACCCGGGGTGTCCGCCACCGACCCGCGTGGTCTTCATCCTGCGGTCGGCCGCGAGATCGGCGGGGCCGAGGGAGATGCCCTGCATGCGCGGAGAGGCACCGCAGATCTCCTCGACGTTCGCCATGCCGCGGGCCGTCTCGAGGATGGCGTGGACGAGGATCGGACGACGCACCCCAGCCTTCGCCTCGAGCTGGGCGAGGATGCGGTCGATGTAGTGGATATCCTCCGGTCCCTGGACCTTCGGGACCATGATGACGTCGAGCCGGTCGCCGATCTCGGTGACGAGCGTGAGCAGGTCGTCGAGGACCCAGGGCGAGTCGAGCGCGTTGATACGCGTCCACAGCTGGGTGTGCTCGCCGAAGTCGGTGGATCGCGCGATGTCGACGAGTCCCTGCCGGGCGGCTTCCTTGTTGTCGGCCTTGACGGCGTCCTCGAGGTTGCCGAGGAGGACGTCCACCGTGCCCACGAGGTCGGGCACCTTCGCCGCCATCTTGGGGTTGCTCGGGTCGAAGAAGTGGATCATCCGGCTCGGTCTCGCCGGAACCTCCCGGACCGGAGCGGGGGCTCCGACCGCGAGCGGGGCGAAGAAGTCCTTGGCGCTGCGCATGGTTCACCTGACGTCATGATGGGCGGATAGGCGTGGGACGGCAGCAGAGCTGCCACGGTGACGCTAGCAAGGAACCGGCGCTGCCTGTTATGAGACAGTTCACGTGTGACGACCGACGCAACGCCGGAGCGGGAGCCAGCGGCCGCCGGTGACGGCGGTGCAGCCTCCGCCGAGACCCTCGCCGAGCCCACGGCGAAGACGACCGCTCTGCTCGCCGAGGCCGCGAACAAGTCCGCCATCATGTGGATCGACATCCCGGGCGACCGTTCCTTCGCCGTCTGGTATGCGTGGGACCGGGACCGCTTCTACGTCGTCTGTGGCGAGGGGGAGCAGCTCCTCCCGCCGCTCCCCGAGGTCGTCCACCTCATCCTCCGGTCCAAGGACAGCGGCGGCCGTCTGCTCACGGTGACGGCGACCGCCCACCTGTTGGCACCGCATACCGAGTCCTGGCAGCAGGCGACCGAGGCCCTGGCGGGCGAGCGGCTCAACGCCACCGACGACGTCGTGACCCGCTGGGCCGCTGCGGGCTCGGTCTACGCGCTGCACCCCTTCGGGCCGCCGCTGAGCGGGCCCAGCTCGCAGCCCCAGGAGTCCGGTCGCGCCCCGCTGGTCCCGGGGCCGGCGACGACTCTCGGCCGTCGTCCGTGGCACGCCGGCCGGGCGTGATCCCTCACTGACGACTGCAGCTTCCCGGCCCACCGTCGGCCTCGTCCGGAGGCACGGTCGCGGATGCTCACAGCGTCCCGCGTGGCCATGCTCCATCTCGGTAGGCTGACTCGGTGAGCACTCAGCCCCGCGTCTTCGTCGGCCGCCTTGCCGGGCTCAGTGTCTTCGACCCCCTCGGTGACCAGGTCGGCAAGGTGCGCGACGTCGTCATCACGCCCGCCCGCCGCCGTCCCCGCGCTATCGGCCTCGTCGTCGAGGTGCCCGGACGTCGGCGCGTCTTCCTCCCCATGACACGCGTCATCTCCGTTGACGGCGGGCAGGTCATCACGACCGGCCTGGTCAATATGCGTCGGTTCGAGCAGCGGCCGGGTGAGACCCTCGTCGTGGCCGAGCTCTTCGAGCGTCAGGTCCTCGTGCGCACCGAGGACGGCATGATCGACGTCATTGTCGAGGACGTCGGGATCGAGCAGCAGCAGAACCGCGACTGGGTCGTCTCACGGGTGTTCTGCCGGGTTGGGAAGCGCGCGACCTCCACCTTCACCAGGCTCACCCGGCGCCGGAAGGGCGAGACCTTCGTCGCCGACATCGCCGATGTCACCGGCCTCCTCGACCCGAGCGCGGAGCAGAGCGTCGAGCGGCTGCTGGAGACGTACGGCGACCTCAAGGTGGCGGACCTCGCCGAGGTCATCCACGACCTGCCGCCCACCCGGCGCGCCCAGGTCGCCCAGGCCCTGAGCGACAGCAAGCTCGCCGACGTCCTCGAGGAACTCCCCGAGGACGACCAGGTCGAGATCCTCGCTGGCCTCGATGCGCCCCGTGCGGCCGACGTGCTCGAGGCGATGGAGCCCGACGACGCGGCTGACCTCCTCAACGAGCTCGACCCCCAGCAGGCCGAGGCCCTCATCGCGCTCATGGAGCCGGACGAGGCCGAGCAGATGCGCCGGCTGCGTGCGTACGACGACGAGTCGGCCGGTGGTCTGATGACTGCCGAGCCGATCATCCTCGGCCCGGAGGCGAGCATCGCCGAGGCGTTGGCCATGGTGCGGCGCGAGGAGATCTCGCCGGCGAAGGCCGCCGCCGTCTACGTCTGCCGACCACCTCTGGAGACCCCGACAGGGAAGTACCTCGGGCTCGTCCACACCCAGCGGCTGCTCCGTGAGCCCCCGCACGCCGCGGTCGGCGGCATCCTCGACAAGGACGTCGAGCCGTTGGATCCGGGTGACCCGCTCGGCGTCGTGACCCGCATCATGGCGACCTACAACCACGTCTCCCTACCCGTGTGCGACAAGGACGGACGGCTCCTCGGCGCGGTCACCGTCGATGACGTGCTCGACCACCTCCTCCCGGAGGACTGGCGCGAGGACCGCCACGACGTCACCGAGGACATCCCCGTGGTGCCGAGCTCGTCGGCGACGGGAGGCGACGATGGCTGAGCGCGTCCGGATCGACCAGCCCCGCGAGTCGCGCAGCCTGCGGTGGCGGCGCCCGTCGGCGATGTCGAACGAGTCGTTCGGCATCGTCGCCGAGAAGTTCGCGCGGTTCATGGGCACCGTGCAGTTCCTCATCGGCATGACGGTCTTCGTGACCGTCTGGCTGGTCTGGAACACCTGGGGCCCGGAGGAGCTGCAGTTCGACCCACGCGAGCTGAACTACACGCTGCTGACCCTCATCCTCTCCCTCCAGGCGTCCTACGCGGCCCCGCTCATCCTGCTCGCCCAGAACCGGCAGGACGACAGGGACCGGGTCGCCTTCCAGCAGGACCGGCTCCAGGCCGAGCGGAACCTGGCCGACACCGAGTTCCTCACCCGCGAGGTGGCGGCGCTGCGGATCGCCCTCCGCGAGACGGCCACGCGCGACTTCGTCCGTTCCGAGCTGCGCTCCCTGCTGGACGAGATGGAGGAGCGCGGCCTGCAGCTGTCGGTAGCCGCGTCGACCGAGTCCGCCCCGGCCCACGTCAGCACGGAATCGAACCGGTCGAGTGAGACCACGACGGAGGGTCCTCCCGAGAGCGCCTAGCATGGTGGGGTGTCTGACGTCACCCAAGAAGCCCTGCTGGCCGCGCTGAGCACGGTCGACGACCCCGAGATCCGCAAGCCCATCACCGAGCTGGGGATGGTCGAGTCGGTCGCCGTCGACGAGTCCGGCCGGGTCGCCCTGACCATCCTGCTCACGGTCGCGGCCTGTCCGCTCAAGGACACCCTCACGAAGGACTCGACCGAGGCCCTGCTCAAGGTGCCCGGAGTGACCGGCGTCGACGTCACCTTGGGCGTGATGACCGACGAGCAGCGTGGCGCCCTCCGCCAGCAGCTGCGCGGGGGCGCGGCCGAGCGCGAGATCCCGTTCGCCAAGGCAGGCTCACTGACGCGGGTGTATGCGGTCGCCTCCGGCAAGGGCGGCGTCGGCAAGTCCTCGGTCACCGCGAACCTCGCGGCCGCGATGGCCGAGTCCGGCTTGCGTGTCGGCGTCGTCGACGCCGACATCTACGGCTTCTCGATCCCCCGCATGCTCGGGGTCGAGCACCGTCCCACCCAGGTCGACGACATGATCATGCCGCCGGTCGCCCACGGCGTGAAGGTCATCTCGATCGGGATGTTCGTCCCCGGCAACCAGCCCGTCGTGTGGCGTGGCCCCATGCTGCACCGGGCCCTCCAGCAGTTCCTCGGTGACGTCTTCTGGGGGGACCTCGACGTCCTTCTCCTCGACCTGCCCCCGGGCACCGGCGACGTCGCGATCTCCATCGCCCAGCTCATCCCGAGTGCCGAGATCCTCGTGGTCACCACTCCGCAGCAGGCCGCCGCAGAGGTCGCCGAGCGGGCCGGGTCGATCGCCCTGCAGACCCACCAGCGCATCGTGGGTGTCGTCGAGAACATGTCCTGGCTCGAGCTTCCCGACGGCAGCCGTCAGGAGCTCTTCGGCTCCGGCGGCGGGCGCCAGGTGGCCGAGTCACTGACCCGCTCGATCGGCGCCGAGGTTCCTCTGCTCGGCCAGATCCCGCTCGACGTCCGCCTCCGGGAGGGCTCCGACACCGGCAGCCCCGTCGTCGTCGGCGCTGCGACCTCCCCTGCCGCCGTCGCTCTGCGCGGCATCGCCAGGGGCCTCTCGACCCGCGCCCGCGGGCTGGCGGGACGTAGCCTCGGACTCACCCCCGCCGGCCGCTGACCCGAGGCCTCGACCGCTGCCGTTGTCGGGCGGCACCTGCTCCACGGGTTCGAAACCGGCGCCGTTGTTCGACAGTTGTTCTCCGGTTCGACACTTCCTCCCCGGTTTGACACCTGCGCCGCCGTTCGACAGTTGTTCCCCGGTTCGACACTTCCTCCCCGGTTTGACACCTGCCCCCTAGATTGCGCGCAATTGCAGGAGAATTCGGGAACAAGCGGCAAGCGACGGAGCAAGGGTCAACGACGGCGAGGTCCCGCCAGTCGGGCGCCCGCGCAGCTCGCCTGGCGCTCGGAGTCGTCGGGTGCCGCGCCGTGCCGCGCCGTGCCACGTCGGGCGCTGACTCGGCCGGCTGCTACATCGCGCGCTCGAGGGAACGACGCAGCAGCCAGCTGCCGAGAGCGAGCGTGACCACAGCCATGGCGAGCAGCACACCGAGCTCGGGCAGGATGTCGAAGAGGCCGCCGCTCCGGCGCTGCAGCTCGGCGAACGCCTCGTAGCCCCACGCATGTGGCGTGAAGTGCGCGACCCTCCGCATCGTGTCGCTGAAGAACTCCAGGGGCACCATCGCTCCCCCGATGGCTCCGACGACCAGCGAAGCACCGATGCCGAGCCCGAGGCCGAGGCTCTCGTTGTCGACGAGGACCCCGACGATCATCGACACACCCGCTGCCACGAGCGAGAAGACGAGGAGCAGGACGCTCGCGGCGACCGGGTCGCCCCAGGAGACTCCGAAGATGAGCCAGGACGCGAGCATGATGTACAGGCCCTGGAAGAGAGCGATGGCCAACCGGCCCAACCCCTGGCCGGCGATCGCCTGGGTCGCCGAGACAGGGGACGCCATGATGCGTTTGACCACGCCGTCCCGGCGCGCCTGGATGAGGGTGACCGCGCCCGTGAGGGCGGTGAGGAAGGTGAAGAGCAGGAGCGTGGTGGACGCGGTGAGGTCGAACTGACCCAGCCCGCGGAACTCCCGGGCCAGTCCACTCTGATTACGGACCACGAGCCGGGCCGGAGCAACTGAGTCCTCGGCCCGTTCGAGAGCCCGGACGATGTCGGCGTCGGAGTCGATGCCCGCGCCGCGCAGTGCGATGACCTGGCCCTCGCGCAAGGTGGCCGCCGCCGTCGCGTCGCGCACCAGCTGGGCGACCGCCACCGCGTCCGACTGCGACGCCGACACGAGTTCCAGCGCGAAATCCGTTCCAGCAGCGAAGTCCTCGGCCGCCGATTCGGGGATCGTCACACCCACATCCGCCGTTCCGCGAGCGACCTGCCTGCGCATACCGTCCTCGTCCGTGAGCGTCACCTCGAGGCCTGCGGTCTCCATCTGCTCGATCAGAGCGACGCGGAGCCCGGACTCCGGTCCCGTGACCGCGACCGTGCCCGCCGTCCCGGAAGGAGTGAACTGGGAGCCCAGGAGGAAGACGAGAGCGAGGGGGAAGATGAAGACGAAGAAGATGTTCGACTTGTCCGCGTTGAACCGCTTCAGCTCGGCTTCCGCGATCGCCAGTACGGATCTCACAGGGCATCCTTCCGATCGGGGAGCAGCCAGGCACACACGAGGCAGAGCGCCGTGAAGGCCCCCAGAATGAGTGCCACGGTCCCGAGGTCACCCACTCTCCCTCCGCCGGACGTGACTCCGAGACCGTCGATGAAGGCCTTGACCGGGTTGAGGGCGAGGATCGTCCCCACGAGGCCCGTCGCGTTGATCTGGAAGAAGGCTCCGCCGCTCATTCCGAGCACGACCGCGACGATGGACTGCGCGATCCCGGCCTGCTCCGCTGTACGCGCCACCTTGGTGATGATGAACATGAGCGACGTGGTGGCCGCAACGACCAGGAGGATCAGCACACCGACAGCGACCGGGGCACCGAAGTCCACCCCGTCGAACAGCACAGAGCCGGCTGTGAGCAGGACCGTCATGGAGATCAGACCGAGGAGGAAGCTGACGGCGCCCTTCGCAGCCGTGACGAGCCAGGGCGGCATGGGCATCGAGAGCAGGCGGGCCATGGTCCCCTGCTCACGCTCTCTGACCATGGCCAGGACACCGAAGCCGACGGTGAACAGGAGGAACATACCAGCCTGGCCGGCCACGATGGACTCCTGGAACCCGAGCTGCTCGGACGCCGCCTGCCCCTCACGCCATTGCACCTGGGGCGCCTCATCGACGACAGCCTGGCCGAGGGCAGCGAGCTGGTCGGGAGAGACGCCGAGCTCGACGCCAGCGGTCGCTGCCTGCGTTCCCGCCGTCAGCTGAGCCAGGGTGGCGCGGACCACCGAGCCCACGATCTGATCCATGATCCCGGTGTTGTCGCCGATCGTGACCTCGACCTCCGGGCCGTCCCCTGCAATGAGCGCCGTGGAGAAGTCTGGGGGTACGACGACTCCCATTCCCGCGCTCCCGTCAGCAACGAGATCGGGGACCTCGGTCGGGGTCACCTCCCTGACCTCGATCTGCAGCTCACCGTCCGCGGAGACCGCCCGCAGCACCTCGGGAATCACCGCGGCCAGCTGGTCGTCAGCGGGCGTTGCCACGGCGACCGTGATCGGCTGCAGCTCCACGTCCGTGGCGTCGGAGAAGACGACGTCCATGACCCACATGAGGGCCAGCGGCACCACGACCGCGAAGGCCAGCACGGACCCGTCGGTGAGGCGCTGACGGAGGTCGTAGCGGACCATCGCCAGCAGCTTGCTCAGGTTGGTCATGGCCGCTCCTGCTCCCATGTCCTCGGCATGCCGTCCTCCCTCAGTCCCTCAGCGCTTTCCCTGTCAGGTGGAGGAAGACCGATTCCAGGTCGGGACGGGAGAGCTCGACATCGGACAGGGCCATACCCGCGGACGTCGCCGCGCCGACAATAGGTGCGACGTGGGTCGGTGCGCCGTGCACGTACACGGTGACAAGCCCCCGCTCACGGTGCACGTTCTGGACGGCCGGAATGCTCTCGACGGCCGCCTGAGCGGCTGCGAGGTCGCCTGATCCGCGCAGGAGGATGGTGTCCACGCCGCCGATGAGCTCGACGAGCTCGTCACGGGTCCCCTCGGCCTGGATCCGGCCGGAGTCGATGATCGCGATCCGGTCGCACAGCCGCTCGGCCTCCTCCATGTAGTGGGTCGTGTACAGGACCGCCATCCCCTCGGTCGAGAGTGACTCGACCGACTCGAGGATCTGGTTGCGCGACTGCGGGTCGACTCCCACGGTGGGCTCGTCGAGGATGAGCAGCTTCGGCTGATGCAGCAGTCCGATGCCGATGTTGAGACGGCGCTTCATGCCGCCGCTGAACTTCTTGCTCGCCCCGCCGGCGCGGTCGGTCAGCCCGATGAGCGCAAGCACCTCGTCGACGCGTCGACGGAGCGCCGCCCCACGCAGACCCTGCAGCTTGCCGAAGAGCTTCAGGTTGTCGCGGGCGCTCAGATCGGGGTAGATGGCCAGGTCCTGGGGTACGAGGCCGAGGTGCCGCTTGGCCTCGACCGAGGAGCCGATAATCGGCCGGCCGGCGATCGTGATCGTGCCCGCGTCCGGGGTGAGCAGCCCGGCGATCATCGAGATGGTCGTCGTCTTCCCGGCGCCGTTGGGGCCGAGCAGTCCGTAGGTCTCGCCTTCCTCGATGTGGAGCGAGACATCGTCGACGGCCGTCAGGGAGCCGAACCTCTTGACCAGTCCCTCCGCCCTCAGGACAGGCGAGTCGGAGGCGAGGCGCCGGCCCCGCTCAGCTTGTGCGGTGGACTCTGTCGCCATACCTTCACCGTTTCATACCCCGCCATGCCAGGGAAAGTAAGGAGGTAGACACGCACCGACTCGAGAAGCGGAACCGAACGCCGGCCTGGCTAGGTGGCGTCGAAGCCCTCGCCGCCGGCGCGCTGGGTGCCCGGATGACCGGGGGCGGCTTCGGTGGCTCGGCGATTGCGCT
>JAAYCP010000023.1 GCA_012729695.1 Actinomycetales bacterium
ACCTCGACAAGGCGTGAGGGCGCTCGGGCTGAGACCTGAGGGACCGCGGTCGCACTCCCGTGGGAGGCGCATCGGGGTAGCGGGTGGGTGAGCGCGCGCACGAACGCACCAAGGCACACCCGCAAGAGGACCCTCGACCTGGCGGGTGCGAGTGCGCGGGCAGTCGGTCGGGCCAGGGCCGTTGGACGCGTCTTACGGTGGACACGTCGGCTGCACCCGTCGGCTCGACCCGCGGACTCGGCTCGGTCGGGCTTCACACCACACGCTGAGCGGACCCTGACGTATACCCCGTAGGGGTTTGCCTCATACCCCATAGGGGTATACATTGGAGGGATGGATCACGTCGCTCAGCACACCACCGTTACCCCTGGGTACGCCTCGACGAAGGAGGCGCAGCTCAAGCGCTTGCGCCGCATCGAGGGACAGGTCAGGGGGTTGCACCGGATGGTGGAGGAGGACACCTACTGCATCGACGTCCTCACCCAGGTCAGCGCCGTCACCCGCGCCCTTCAGGCAGTGAGTATGGGCCTGCTCGAGGAGCACCTGCGCCACTGCGTTGTCGACGCAGCGCGTGAATCCGATGAGGCCGGACAGGCCAAGATCGACGAAGCAATGGCTGCTATCACGCGGCTCGTCAGGAGCTGAACATGTCAACCCACACCCACGACCCGAACCCCACCGCTGACCAGCGGGTGGCGCCCTCGGCCGAGCCGCAGGACGTCCAGGAGGTCGACCTCGCTATCACCGGCATGACGTGTGCGTCCTGCTCGGCGCGCGTGGAGAAGAAGCTCAACCGCCTCGAAGACGTCGAAGCGACCGTCAACCTCGCCACCGAGAAGGCCAGGGTGCGCTTCCACGCTCCCCTGACCGTCGACGACATCCTCGCTACGGTGGAGAAGACCGGCTACGGAGCCAAGGTCATCGAACCCCGCGGCCGCGCCAGGGCTCGTGCTTCTCAGAGCCAGCGTCCCGCAGGCACGACTCACGAAGGCACCACTGCCACCGCAGGGAGTAGCCGGACCCAGACCTCGACAGTCGCCGAGCACGGTGGAGCTCACGACGACCTAGGCACACACCGCCAGTCCGGCGACCACACCGGTTCCAGCCAGCCTTCCGACCATGGGGGGCACGGTCGGCCCCGCTATCCGGGCGAGACCGGCGCGCACGGCGAGACCGGCGCGCACGGCGAGCAGGCCCAGCACGACGGTGACCACATGGACCACGCCGAGCACGACCACATGGAAGACGTCGCCCCCGCGGACATCCTCAAGCGCCGGGCGATCATCGCCGCAGCCTTCACCATTCCCTTGGTCATCCTCGCGATGGCGCCCGGGATGGACTTCGCCCTCAACCCGTGGCTGCAGCTCGCCCTCGCGACACCCGTCGTCGTCTGGGCCGCCTGGCCGTTCCACCGTGCGGCGGCGATCAACGCGCGCCACCTCGCCTCGACCATGGACACCCTCGTCTCGATCGGCGTGAGTGCGGCCTACCTGTACTCCCTCGTCGGCATGCTCGCCGATGCAGCCTCGGGCGGCATAGGTTCCAGCGACGGCATGGGCGGCGACGGAGCCACGACGCACCTGTACTTCGAGACAGCCGCGGTCATCACGACCTTCCTCCTCATCGGCCGCTGGATGGAGGCCCGCGCCAAGAAGCGCGGCAAGTCGGCGCTCGAGACCCTGCTCACCCTCGGAGCAAAGGACGTCATGGTGCTGCGAGACGGCCGTGAGCAGCGCATACCGATCGAGGACCTGGAGGTCGGCGAAGAGTTCGTCGTCCGCCCGGGCGAGAAGATCGCCACCGACGGTGTCGTCGTCGACGGCACGAGCGCGGTCGACGCGTCGATGATGACCGGCGAGCCCGTCCCGGTCGACGTCGCTCCGGGTGACGATGTCACCGGCGGCACGGTCAACGCCCACGGCCGGCTCATCGTGCGCGCCACCGCGGTCGGCGCGGAGACCACGCTGGCTGCGATGGCGCGCCTCGTCGAGGACGCCCAGACCGGCAAGGCGCCGGTGCAGCGGCTCGCCGACCGGGTGAGCGCGATCTTCGTACCCGTTGTCCTCGGCATCGCGCTGCTCACCCTCATCGGGTGGTGGGTCGCGACGGGCGAGTTCACGACCGCCCTGCCGATCGCCATCACCGTCCTCATCATCGCCTGCCCCTGCGCCCTCGGTCTGGCGACCCCGACGGCTCTGCTCGTCGGCACCGGGCGAGGTGCCGAGCTCGGCATCCTCATCAAGGGCCCCCAGATTCTCGAGGACACCCGCCGGGTCAACACCGCCCTCATCGACAAGACCGGCACCGTGACCACCGGCGAGATGACCCTGCAGTCCATCGAGACCGATGGTCACATCACCGAGGAGGCAGCACTCCTCGCCGCCGCGGCGGTCGAGAGCGGCTCGGAGCACCCCATCGCCCGCGCGGTCACGCAGGCCGCCACCGAGCGTGGTCTGCAGCCACCGCGCATCCGCGACTTCACCGCTCTCGCGGGTTCGGGAGCACGCGCCGTCGTCGTCGGCACGCAGGCCGAGCAGGAGGTCACCGTCGGACGGGCCGACCTCTTCGACACCTTCCCCGAGTCACTCGCATCGGGCGAGATGACCATCCCGGGCACGCGCATCTTCGTCGGCTGGGACGGGGTGGCCCGGGCCGCGCTCACGGTCACCGACACGGTGCGCGAGACCAGCGCCCGCGCGATCGGCGACCTGGCAGACCTGGGGCTCACCGCATACCTCCTCACCGGCGACAACGCGACGGCGGCCCGCTCGGTCGCGCGCGAGGTCGGCATCCCGGAGGACCGGGTCATCGCCGATGTCCGCCCGGAGGACAAGTATGCGGTGGTCGAGCGGCTCCAGCGCGAGGGCAAGGTCGTCGCGATGGTCGGCGACGGCGTCAACGACGCCGCGGCGCTCGCCCAGGCCGACCTCGGTCTGGCGATGGGATCCGGCACCGACGTCGCGATGAACTCGGCGGACATCGTGCTCATGCGTACCGACCTGGCGGCCGTCCCGACCGCGATCGGGCTGTCCCGGCAGACGCTGCGCACGATCAAGCAGAACCTCGGATGGGCCTTCGCCTACAACACCGCGGCCATCCCGCTCGCGGTCGCGGGCCTGCTCAACCCGATGATCGCCGGTGCCGCGATGGCGATGTCGAGTGTGCTCGTCGTGACGAACTCCCTCCGGCTCCGCCGGTTCGGCCGTAACTGACCCGCGTACCAGAACCTGACAATAGGAACGTTCTGGTACGCCCGCAGGTTCGGCCGTAACTGACCCGCGTACCAGAACGTGACAATAGGAACGTTTGGGTACGCCTGCCCGCGTCGCCGGTTGCGTCCGCCGCCTGACGCAGCCCAGCACTCAGCTCGAAGACACCTCGCCGCAAGCAGGGCCCAGGAGCCCGCAGAGGAGAAGCCCGCAGACACAGCACAGCGCCCCGGCTCCACCAGGAGTCCGGGGCGCTGTGCTGGGCAGCCGAGCGAGGCCAGCTGCGCGCGACGATCAGGTCGTGGCGATCAGATGGTGACCGTGCCCTCCGGGGTGCCGAAGGTGACCGCGAGCAGCCCGGGGGTGCCGCGCGGGGCGACGAAGTTGAAGCCGATGATCGTCGAGGTCTCGGTCGCAGGGAGGCCGAGCCACTCGTGCACTCGCTCGGGGTCGCCGGCGATCTGCAGGGTCTCGATGGTCACTCCGGAGTTCTCGCCTCCGATACCGGGGTGCGAGTCCTTGGTCTCCCACTGGACGAAGTACGGCACCTGCGGGTCGGACTGGAGGCCCTTGACACCGATCTGCTTCCACCGCAGCTCCACCCCGTCCGGGCGGGTGCGGTTGCCGTCGACTGCGGGACGACCGAGACGCTGCTCGATCTCCTTGATGTCGTCGACCCGGATGACCCAGCCCAGCCATCCCCCGCCGGTCTCGGACCGCGCCTTGACCGCCTGGCCGAAGGGAGCCTTGTCCGAGGCGGGGTGGTCCAGGCACTCGACGACCTCGACATAGAGGTTGTGCTCCATGGGGAGGATGACGTTCCGCGTCCCGAACCGGGGGTGTACACCCCCATCGACCGGCTTGATGCCGAGTAGCTTCCCGATGCGCTCTGCGGTGGCGTGCACCCCATCGTGCTCGGCTGCATAGGAGACATGGTCGACTCGCATAGGCTCCATCGTGGCACATCTCAGGCAGTGCTCTTGACCACCCCCTGTCGGCAGGGTCACAGCACTGAAGCGCCGCTCACCTGCGCTGACGGACGGCCTCGTAGAGAACGATGGCAGCTGCCGTGGCGACGTTGAGGCTGTTCACGAGGCCCGACATCGGGATGCGGACGCGGACGTCGACGGCTGCGAGCGTCTCGTCGGTGAGCCCCTCCTTCTCGGTCCCCATGAGGATCGCCACCGGCCCGGTGAGGTCCGCGTCGGTGTGCAGCAGGTCCGTGTCCGGGGTGGTCGCGACCGTGCGGATGCCTCGACCCCGGAGCCACGCGAGCGTCTCGCTCATGCTGGCAGCAGCGACCGGCACGGAGAACACCGTGCCCTTCGAGGCGCGCACGACGTTGGGGTTGCTCCAGTCCGTCACCGGGTCCGCCGCGATGACCGCGGACACCCCCGCAGCGTCGGCGGTGCGCAACATCGCCCCGAGGTTTCCCGGCTTCTCCACGCCCTCGCTGACGAGGATGAGCGGTGCCTCGCCGATCGAGCGGACGAGCTCAGCCAAGGTGCGGTCAACGGACTCCGCTACGACGAGGATCCCGTCCGGACCCTCCCGGTAGGCAGCCTTCTCGAACGCGGGCCGGGAGAGCCGGATGGTCTCCACCCCGCTGCTCCTCACCCGGTCGACGAGCGAGGACGCCACCTCGCGGTCGACGTCGGGCGTCAGCTCGGGACAGTAGAACAGCGAGCGCACCCGCGCGCCGGAGTCCACCGCGAGCCCGGCCTCGTGCACGCCCTCGACGAGCATGACCCGCTCGGCGTCGCGCACCCGGCGGCGTCGCAGGGCGACGAGCTCCTTGACCCGGCTGTTGCTCGGTGAGGTGATCGTCAGGTCGGGCCGGCGCATACGGTCAACAGTGGCACAGCCTCACAGCTCGGCGTGCTTGGCCCGGCCGAAGCAGAACACCCCGAAAGCCGCGATGCCGAGGGCGACGAGGGTCAGCAGATAGGGCCCGAACGGCTGGTCCCGCACCGCCCGCAGTGCCCCGTCCAGGCCACCGGCCTCACTCGCGTTGTCCGCGACCGCCGCGCTGATGAAGAGCATCCCGATGACGGCGAACGCGACGCCCTTGGCGATGTAGCCCACCCGGCCGGCGACGAGGACGAACCGACCGGGAGAGGACTCGAGCTGGTCGGTGAACTTCTGCGTCCAGCCCCGGTAGACATGGAACAGCCCGGCGCCGATGATGCCGAGGCCGATGAGGGCGACGAGGATCTGCCCCGCCAGCGTGCCGAGGAGCGTCGCGGTGAAGGACTCGGTCGACTCCTCGCTCGACTGGCCGGCGCGCTGGGTGACACGGAAGGCGGACCAGGCGAGCACCGCATACACGATCGCCTTGCCGGCCGCGGCGAGCCGCTGGTACCACTCCGGGTGCACCCCTCCGACGATCGCCTCGGTGACATGCCACAGCGCGAGGAGCACGAAGCCGACGACGGCCACCCAGAGCAACACGGGTCCGAACGGCGTGCCGGCGAGCAGCTCGAGCGCTCCACTCTGGTCGGCATCCTCACCGCCGTCGCCGCCCCAGGCGATCTGGACGGCGATCCAGCCGATGAGCAGATGGAGCAGTCCGGAGATGACGAAGCCAAGGCGCGCGCCCTTCTCGACGACGGGGTGGTCCTTGGCCTCCCGCGCGGTCGAACGGACCTGCTCGCTCACGAGGTGCTCAGATAGGCAGACAGATCATTCACAGAAGCGAGCGTAGGACCGGAACAAGGCCGTCGTCGTTGACGTGACCGGTGATCTCGTCGGCAGCGGCCTTCACCTCGTCGGGCGCGTTGGCCATGGCGACCGCGCGGTGCGCCCAGGCGAACATCTCCAGGTCGTTGCGCTGGTCGCCGATTCCGACGGTATGCGCGGGGTCCACTCCGATCATCTGGCGCACCTTCTCGAGGCCGGACGCCTTTGAGACCCCGTCGGGGTTGATGTCCAGCCAGGCCGACCAGCCCACTGCGTAGTTCACGCCGTGCAGACCGGCCCGCTCGATGAGCGCGAGGAACTCTTCCGGGGAGGAGCTCGGCTCGCGCAGGGTCACGCGGGTGACCGGGGTCTCGAGCAGCTCCTCCCACGGCACGACCGTCTCGGTGGCATCCAGCTCACCGTCCGGGAACGGTGCGCTCACCTTGAACCCGACGCCTGGGTCCTCGACGGCGACGAGCGCCGTCGGGGCATGCTCGCGCAGGAGCTTGAGCACCGGCGCCGGATCGAAGGTGATGGACTCGAGCACCTCGTAGCCGTCCTCGAGTGCGGGGTCCAGCCGGAGCGTGAGAGCGCCGTTGCTGCAGACGGCGTATCCCTCGGTGAGGCCGAGCCGGTCCAGGATCGGCAGGGTCCCCACGATCGCCCGGCCGGTGGCGATGACGATGTGGTGCCCGGCATCGCGGACGTCCTGGACGGCCTGGCGGACCGGTTCGCGCAGCTCACCCTCGTGCGTCGTCGTCGTGCCGTCGATGTCGAGTCCGATGAGGAAGCGAGGGCGGTCGGCGGCGGAGGTCATGGACCAACGCTAGTCGGCTGTGCCGACCGCCCGATCGACCGCCCTGACCCGTCCAGCTCCGGCCCGACCATCACTCGGTCGTCGACCAGGCCTGCTTCAGCGAGACCCGGCCACCGCTCTGCAGCAGCGAGCGCCGGTAGAGCCGCTCACCGATGACGATCGTCACGGCTGCGAACAGGAGCATGAGGACGAGGGCCAGGATCGGCTGCCACAGCGGGACGTCACCCTCGAGGATGCGGATCGGCATCATCACCGCGGAGAGGGGTGGGATGAACGAGGCGATCACCTTCGCCGTGCCGGAGAGCAGGAAGCCGGCGAAGTAGACGCCCATGACGAGGTAGGTCAGGGGGGCCGACGTCGACTGCAGGTCCTCGACCCGAGAGGCGAGCGATCCGGCCACGGCCCACAGGCAGGCGAGCGCGATGAACCCGGCCGCGAAGAAGACGAGGAACCACGCCACCGGTGCGCCGAGGGCCGGCAGGAACGAGCTGTACGGGGTGAAGCTCAGACCGATGAGACCCACACCGACATAGAGCACGATCTGCAGGATCGCCATGACGGTGTTGCCGATCACCTTGCCGGCGAGCAGGTGCCGCACGGGGATCGAGGTGGCGATGATCTCGACGATCCGGCTCTGCTTCTCCTCGACGACCGAGTTGGCGATCTGCATGCCGTACATCAGGGCGGCCATGAAGAAGAGCAGCGCCATGACGAAGCCGACTCCCTGGGCCAGGCCGGCCTGCTCGGCGTCACCGACGAGGAACTCCGGGCTGACGACGGAGCCCGCCTCCAGCTCCGCGGCGGTGGTGCCGAGGTCACGTGCCTGCTGGTCGATGACCGCTGCCCGCACGGCCTGCTGGACGACCCTGAGCAGCTCGCCCTCGTCCGTCTCCGTGGTGAGGACCCAGCCGGCACCGCTGCGGTGCAGGTACCCGTCGGCCTCGCCGTCAGCGACGGCCGCGCGAGCCGTGTCGTCGTCGGGGACGGTGCGCGCCTCGACGATCACCGAGTCGTCGAGCACCGGCGCCGCGGCGGCGACCGCCTGCCCCATCTCGGATTCCTCGCTGAGGGTGACCAGGTCATACGTGCTCGTGCGCTCCTCGGTGTAGGCGGTCCAACCGAGGAAGCCGCCGATGAGGACGACCGTGATGACCGTCCCGATGATGAAGGCCTTGTTCGTCAGCTTCACGAGGATCTCGCGGCGGGCGACGAGCGCCCAGGCGTTGGACATCTTGTGCGCGTTCACTGGGTCACCTCACGGTAGATCTCGCTGAGCGTCGGTCGGATCGGGGTGAACTCGCGCAGCTCACCGCGCGAGACGGCGGTCCGGAGCAGCTGCTGCTCGGCCCCCGGCTGGATGATCTCGAGCAGGGCGGTGGGTCCCTCCACGTCGACGACGTGGATGCCGGGCAGGTCACGGACCCAGCCGGCGTCGCCGTTGACCGTGAGGCGGTGGCGCACCGTCCCGGTGGACTCGAGCTCCTCACGCGTGCCGGCTCCGACGACCCGGCCCTTGTTGAGGATGACGAGCCGGTCACAGAGCCGGTCGACGAGGTCGAGCTGGTGGCTGGAGAAGAGGACCGGCACGCCGCGCGAGGTGTGCTGGCGGAGCAGGTCCGCCATCGAGTCCACCGCCAACGGGTCGAGGCCGGAGAACGGCTCGTCGAGAATGAGGCAGATCGGCTGGCGCATGACGGCCGCGGTGATCTGGACGCGCTGCTGGTTGCCGAGGCTGAGCTTCTCTACGTGCTCCTTGGCCCGGTCCGCGAGCCCGAACCGCTCGAGGTGCTCCATCGCCGCCGCGCGGGCGGACGCCGCGGTCATGCCGCCGAGCTGGCCGAGGTAGATGAGCTGGTCGAGGACCGGCTGCTTGGGATACAGGCCGCGCTCCTCGGGCATGTAGCCGAAACGACGACGGTCGACCATCGTGATCGGCCGGCCGTCCCAACGGACCTCGCCGCTCGTGATGCCGAGGACCCCCATGATCATCCGCATGGTCGTGGTCTTCCCCGCGCCGTTGCCCCCGACGAAGCCCGTCATCATGCCGGGGCGCACGTCGAAGGTGACGCCGTCGACTGCACGCAGGTCACCGAAGGTGCGAGTGAGCTCTCTGACTTCCAACATGCCTCGACCGTAGGTCCGTGACACCGTCCTCCGGATCCACCCCGTGGGCGACTGGAGGTTCCCCCCTCTGGGGGAAAACCGCTACCGGCTCCGGTCGACGAGGCCCTGTTCGTATGCGTAGATCACCGCGTGCACACGGTCCCGCACCCCGATCTTCGCGAGACAGTTCGAGACGTGCGTCTTGATCGTCGCCTCGCCGAGGAAGAGCGCCTTGGCGATCTCGGCGTTCGAGAGGCCCTTCGCGAGGAGGATGAGGACCTCACGCTCACGCTCGGTGAGCGTTGCGAGCTCCGGCGGCTCGGTGTGGCTCACCGCAGCACCGCCGTTGGTCATCCGTTCGATGACCCGTCGGGTCACCTCGGGCGCGAGCAGCCCGTGACCGTGGCCGACTGCGCGGAGGGCGTCGACGAGGTTCTCCGGCTCGGCGTTCTTGAGGAGGAACCCGCTCGCGCCGGCCTCGAGGGCGTCGAAGAGGTAGTCGTCCCGGTCGAAGGTCGTGAGGATGACGACCCTGCCGAGGTCCTCGTCGACGATGCGTCGGGTGGCCTCGATGCCGTCCATCCCGGGCATCTGCACGTCCATGAGGATGACGTCGGGCCGGTACTGCCTGGCCGCGATGACGGCGCTCATCCCGTCGGCTGCCTCACCCACGACCTCGAGGTCGTCCTCGACGGAGAGCATCATCCGGAAGCCGGAGCGGACCATGGCGTGGTCGTCGACGAGGAGGATCCGGAGTGCACGCTCGGTGCCGCTGATGGAGTCGGCTCCGCTCATCGAGTCGCCGCTCGTCGGTGCTGCACCGCTCATGCGACGTCCTCACCGCCGGCCGGCGACGTGGCCGTCCTGCCAGGAGCTGAAGGGGTACCGCGCTTGCCGGCATCCTGCCGGGAGGCACCGGACCCTACGACGCCCGACCCAGCCACCTCGGACCTTGCCACATCGGACCCGGCCACATCGGACCCGGCCACATCGGACCCGGCCACATCGGACCGCGAGACATCGGATCGCGAGACATCCGGCATGGGGTAGCGCACCCGGACGCGGTACCCACCGGTCGGCCGGGGCCCGATCTCGGCCTGCGCACGGTGGGAGGCGGCGCGCTCACGGATGCCCAGCTGGCCCAATCCCGTTCCCAGAGTCGCCTCCCCGCGCGGGCGACCGTTGTCGATGATCTCGACCTCCGCATACGAGCTCGTGCCGTTGCCGGCCCCAGAGCCGTTCCCGAGCTCGACGCGGACGGTCACCCGCACCTCCGTCGCGGTCGAGTGCTTGGCGGTGTTGGTGAGCGCCTCCTGGGCCGTCCGGTAGATCGAGTGGGCGATGGGCGACGGGATGAGAGCCGCTGCCCCCGGGTCGGACTCGACGAGAGCGTAGGTCGCGGAACGCGTCGTGCTCTGGGCAGAGGCGACGAGGTCGGGCAGCTGCTCCAGTGACGGCTCGGGCTGTCGGTCACCATCCCTGTCCGGAACGGCGTGGATCTGCCGCAGAGTGCCGAGCAGCCCGCGCATGGACGTGACCGCCTCACGCGAGGAGGACTCGATGTTGGCGAGCGCCGTCGTCGCAGCGTCCGCGTCCCGGGCGATGACCCGTCGAGCGGCGGCGGCCTGCACGCCGATGACGGAGACGTGGTGGGCGACGACGTCGTGCAGCTCGCGGGCGATCCGTAGCCGCTCCTCGGTGATCGCCTGGTCCCGCAGCTCCTCGCTCTGGGCTGCGATGGTCGCGGCCTGCTTCTCGAGCATCGCCTTGGCGCGCGCGTCGCGCCACAGCACCTGCCCGCCCCAGAACGCCCCACCGAAGAAGA
>JAAYCP010000024.1 GCA_012729695.1 Actinomycetales bacterium
CCGCTCAGGTCGTGACCCTGCGCCTCGAGCTCGGTCGCCAGCCCGCCGTCGAGGACGGTGATGGACCGGGAGAAGCGGTCGGTCAGGTCGTGAATGTCATCCACGTCTCCACGGTAGACCCCGCCCGCCTCAGCTCAGGATGTCCTTGCGCCGGAAGACCCGGAAGCCGAGGAACAGGAAGATCGTCGTGTAGAGCAGCGACCAGAGCACCCCGTGCCGCAGCGCGACCCAGTCCGGATCGGCACTCATGAGCAGGTCGAGCCAGGCGCGGCCGTAGTGGCCGGGCAGCCCGCGCCGCCACTCGCCGAGGGCGTCGATCGAGTCGAGGATCCCGGCGATGATGAACACCATGAACGCGGCGCCCACGGCCGCGAGCGGGGTGTCGGTGCGCACCCCGACGAGGAAGGCGAGCGAGGCGATCGGCAGCGTCGCGATGAAGACGTACCCGATGGCGAGCGCGAACCGCCCCCAGAACAGACCCGACTCCATCGTCCCGGCTCCGGGGATGAGGAAGTCGTCCGTGCCGTAGAACAGTCCGCCGAGCAGCCACGCCCACCCCGGCAGCAGGACGGTCGCGATCGCGAGCGCCGAGAGGCCGACGAGCAGCTTGCTCGAGAGCAGCCTGGCGCGCCGCACCGGCGCCGTGAGCAGGTAGCGCAGCGAGGACCAGGACGCCTCCGCCGGCACCGGGTCACCGACGAGGAGCGCGGCGACGATGTAGAGGAGCAGCTCCCCCGACACGAGCAGCGTGAACACCGCGAAGTTCGCCCCGCTCGACGTCGCGAGGTCACTGAAGCGCGCCCCGGTGGCCGTGCCGCCGCGGTCGGGATCCGGGTCCAGCGCGAAGGCCGCCATGAAGATCACCGGCAGCGCGAGGAGCACCCCGAAGATCCACAGGGTCCGCCGCCGCCCGAGCTGGCGGGCCCACTCCGCCCGGAAGGTGAGCGCCTTGCGGTGGTTCACGGCAGCGGAATGCGTCGCTCCCCTTGTCGTCACCTGCTCACTCATCGCGCTCTCACCTGCCGTAGCCGCTCGATCATGGACTGACCCGAGGTGGGCGCGGAGGCATCCGTGCCCTGGGCGCCGGCGATGACGCCGAGGAAGACCTCCTCGAGATGGCGGCGGCTGCCGACCGAGCGGACGTCGAGGCCCGCGGTGATGGCTGCACGGACCACCTCGACGCGCGGGAGGTCGGCCACGACGGTCACCTTCGCGACGTCGCCCTCGTCGATGATCTCGACGGACCGGATGCCGTCCACGTCCCGGAGTGCGGCGACGGAGGCATCGATGGCCGCCCTGCCGGCGTCGGTCGGCACGTCGATGACGGTGGTGTCCTCGGACGCGACGAGGTCGTCGACGCGGCCGGCGGTGATGACCCGTCCGGCGTGCATGACCACGACGTGGCTGCACGTCATCTCGACCTCGCTCAGCAGGTGGGAGGAGACGACGACGGTGCGACCCGTGGCGGCATACGCCTGGAGGATCGGCCGCATCGCGGCGATCTGGGGCGGGTCGAGACCGTTCGTGGGCTCGTCGAGGAAGAGCAGGTCGGGCTTGCCGAGCATGGCCTGGGCGATCCCGAGGCGCTGTTTCATACCGTGCGAGTAGGTGCGGACCGGACGGTCCAGCGCTCCGCCCAGGGCCGCGACGTCGAGCGCCTCCTCGAAGCCGGCCTCCTCGGCGGGCCGGCCGGTCGCGCGCCAGTACGCCTCGAGGTTCTGCCGACCGGTGAGGTGCGGGAGGAAGCCGGGACCCTCGACCAGCGCGCCCACCTGACCCAGGACGTCGGCGCCGGGAGTGACCCGGTGACCCAGCACATACGCAGCGCCGGAGTCAGGGGTGATGAGCCCGAGCATCATCCGCATCGTCGTGGTCTTGCCGGCGCCGTTCGGCCCGAGGAGGCCGACGACCTGCCCGCGTTCGGCGCGCCAGCTCACGTCGTCGACTGCCCGGTGCCCGTCGGCGTAGGTCTTGACGAGGTTCTCGACGACGAGGGGGATGTCGGCGTACTCCTCGCGGACCGGCTCGCGGGCGGCCTGGCTGCGACGGACCAGGGCGGTGATCGCGCCGGCGATGAGGAGCGCGATCAGTGCACCACCGACGAGCAGCGACTCCCAGTCCCAGTCGTCGGCGGAGGCGTCGCGAACGGGCGAGCCGATGGCGATGGGCAGCTCGAGGCTGGCCGACGCCAGGTCGACGCGGTCGGCGCGCACCTCGCGCGGGCCGGTGAAGGAGCTGTCGGTCGTCGTGATGAGGAGGCGCCAGCGGGTGCCGGGCTCGAGGATGTACGTCGCGGCCGGCAGGGCCACGGTCACCTCCTGCGGCTCACCGGGTCGAGCGCGCAGGCGGATCGGCGCGACGTGCGGACGCTGCTGGGTGACGAGGTCGCCCTGCACCTGCCAGAGCGACGCATACAGGACCTGCTCCGGTGCCGTCGAGGTGACGGTGAGCCGGACGCGGGGGGAGCCGACGACGACGTGCCGCTCGCGGGCGGTCACGGTGTCGAAGGCGCCGGAGGAGCCCGGGAGGGCGGCGAGTGAGTAGGTCGGCAGGCCGTTGAGGAGGGCGCCGAGCCCCGGCACGGAGGTCATCGACTGCGGCTGGCCGCCGGGCGGGTTGAGCAGCATCGCGTCGGAGTTCGTGCGCCGGAAGTCGAGGGTGATCGTGTCGGCGCCCTTGATGCCGGTGAGTCCGGGATAGACGTCGAGGTGCTCGAGCGACGCGGTGGACTGGCGGCGCTGGGTGATGGGGAGGGCGTAGGTGAAGTGGTCGACGGGGATGGGTGTGGCGGCGGCTTCGTCCGTCGGGTCCGGCGTGGCCACATAGGTGTCGAGCCAGGCCAGCGAGGCGGCGTTGTCCGCGGCCTGGGTGGTGGAGATCCCGTCGTGACCGCCGTCGGTCCAGCGGATCGCGAACATCGCGCCGGTGTCCGCGATGAGGCGGGCGTTGGCGTCGGCCTGGTCGAGGCCGAAGAGCGAGTCGGAGATGCCCTGGATGAGGAGCGTGGGCGGCATGTGGTCGCCGATGACCTCGACGGGCGAGTGCGCACGCAGGGTGGCGAGCAGCTCCGGGGTGGGCGCGCCGGTCTCGGCGGCCTGGGTCAGGCCCTCACAGAGCGAGGCCTCGAACCGGCCGCACAGGGGGTTGTCGCCGTCGAGCGGCCCGGAGGCAAGGGCGGACGCGAAGAACCGGGAGCCCCACTGCTGCTTGTAGACGCCCGGCACGTCGATCGGGTTGAGCTCGGCTGGGGTCTGGGGGGACTCGTCGCCGGTCGCGCTCTGGGTGAAGAGCGACTGGGCCAGGTCGTGCCAGGTGATGGCTGCGACGGCGGCGTCGATGCGGTCGTCGAGTGCGCTGCCCATGAGGGCCGCGGCTCCGCCGTAGGAACCTCCGGCGATGCCGACGCGCGGGTCGCCCTCGCTGTCGAGCCGCACGTCGTCGCGCGTCGCGAGGTGGTCGACGAGGGTGGACACGTCGGCGCCCTCGAGCTCGGGGTCCATGAGGTGGATGCGCCCACCCGACTCACCGAAGCCCCGCGCGGTGTAGGCGAGAACGAGGTAGCCGGCCCCCGCATACTCCTGGGCCTGGGTGCGGAGCCCGACCTTGGAGCCGCCGAAGCCGTGGGCGAGGATGAGCGCCGAGTAGGGCGCCTCACCGGTCTCCGGGAGGTAGATGTCGACGTCGAGCTCGACGGGCGTGCCGTCCGGCTCGGGCACGGTGGGGACGCGCTCGGCAGTGGGCTCGATGTCCGGCGGCGGGGTGGTCTCGGGGGTCGTCACCTCGACCGGGGCGAACGGGTCGTCGCCGGGCTCCGCGGAGGCGAGCGGCGCATACGTCATCGTCAGCGCGAGGGCGGTGGCAACTGCAGCGCTCAGGCTCTTGGGAGTGAGTCGAGCGCGCGGCATGGGCTCTATCCTGACGCACCGTGCGTGGCGGCCGGTCCCTCCGTCCATCCGGATTGGTAACCGGGCCCCTCTTGAGGCACACTAATGGGGCTAACGGGACGATGTCGCGAGTCGTCGTCGAGCCCGGAGCACCACGCGCAAGTGGCGGAACGGCAGACGCGCTGTCTTCAGGTGGCAGTGTCCTTACGGGCGTGGGGGTTCAAATCCCCCCTTGCGCACCAGATTTCCTGTTGCAGGACAAGGCGATTGGGCGGACCGCAGGGTCCGCCCTTTGTCGTTCCTGGGGGTTGCCCGCCGGGTGACTCTGCAGCTGCCAGCGCTGGGGTGTGCCGAGCGCGCCGGATGTCTCGCGGACGGCACACCTCACGACGCTCGCCCACCAGCGGTATGCCGAGCGCGCCGGATAGCCCGCGCCTGACACACCTCAGACGCTCGCCATCAGCGGTGTGCCGAGCGCGTCAGATACCCCGCGCCTGACACACCTCAGACGCTCGCCATCAGCGCTGTGCCGAGCG
>JAAYCP010000164.1 GCA_012729695.1 Actinomycetales bacterium
GCCGGCGTACAAGAACGTGACAATAGGAACGTTCTGGTACGGCACGAAGTCCGAAGGGGGAGGGTGCCGCACATGGAAGAACGTGCCAGGTGGCACGTTCTGGTGGGGCTCAGTCAGCCCCGGGGGAAGTTGCTGCTCAGCCGGCGCGGCGCGCGCGAGCGTTCCGACGCTTGAGAGCGCGGCGCTCGTCCTCGGAGAGACCGCCCCAGACGCCGGCGTCCTGGCCGGTCTCCAGGGCCCACTTCAGGCAGATGTCGATCACCTCGCAGCGGCGGCACACCGCCTTGGCCTCTTCGATCTGCTGAATGGCTGGTCCCGTGTTGCCAATAGGGAAGAACAGCTCGGGGTCTTCCTCGAGGCAGGCAGCGCGATCGCGCCAGTCCATGGGATCAGGGCTCCTAGGGTAGGGGTCTGGGGTCAATATCTGTCGGGTGTCTGGTATCCATGCCCGCAGCGAGTGGTCCAACGGCTCTGAGCGCGCGCAGCATGATGCTGCGGGCGTGCATAGTCGTGGATGACAACGCTGTCGAATCAGGGGTCGGATCGGGACCAGACCCGGACCACTTGGAGGGCATCTCACATCGTACGGTTGTGCAACGCCGCTCGCTAGGGTTGAACGTCAAGTTGCCGTGGTGAATTCCCACACATACCCCTGAGCCTTAGGGTGGGGCACCGTGACCGACGAGCAGCCCGCTGCCCCGCAGCGACCCGACGCAGAGATCGAGCCGTGGGCGCGCCCGCTCGGAGCTGGGGTCACGGGGGCGCTGACGCTGGCGCTTCTGGGGCTCAGCGGCTTCTACATCTACGAGCTCGCGATCGGCGCGAGTGACAGCCCGGTCCGGGTGGTCATGTCGATGGTGCTCTTCCTGGTGTTCGCCGCCGGGGGAGCGGCCATGACCCGGGCGTGGCTCCTCGGGCGTTCCTGGGCCGCGACGCCGACACTGGTCATCTGCGCACTCCTCCTGCCGACGGCATGGTCCTTCTTCCAGGCGGACGAGCGAATGATCGGGGCCGTTGTGGGGGTCGTCGCGGTCGCCGGGATCTGGATCGGGTGGAAGGGTCGCTCCGCGTCGCACGACCCGGACTCTGCATCCTGAGGATCGCACCGGGCAGTCGTCTCAGACGGTGGCCCCACGTCGGCTCAGCACGGCTGGCAGGGGCAGGGTGACCGCGGCCGTCATCCTCAGAAGGCGCCGCTCACGGGCGGCTGGGCACGGTTGATGTGTCCCCGCTGACTGGGATCGCGAGCTGGATCGGGATGACTCTTCGGTCGGCGACCAGCCAGCCCCTGCCCGGCGCCACCTGGGTGACCCGCGGCAAGCGGGTGCCGGTGAGGTCGGCGTCCATCGGTGAGGGCGCTCCCAGAACGATCGTCACCCGACCCCGAGCCACAGCAGGGCCGAGTCCACGCGGGCGAAGGCCGACGACTGCAGCGTCCCCGCTGACGGCGATGAGCCCGCCGTCCCGTTCGACGAGGTCGGCGATCTGCTCCAGGACTGGCACCGCGCTTGCCTCCAGGTGGCGGTCGACGTCGTCAGCCACGACCACGAGGTCGGAATGGACTCGACGCAGGTCGATGAGCTCCTCGTCCTGGTGCCAGGTGAGCCGGTGAAGACGCGAGTCCCCTGAGGAGAAGTGAGCCGCTGCAGCACCTCGCCCCGAGCCCCTCACGAAAGGCGTGCCGCCGGTCGTCAGACGCGCCAGGTCGCTGTGCTCGTCGGCGACGACACAGACTGTGCGACCGGCTCGGCAGGCCTGCAACGCGATCGTCGCCAGAGCGGTGGACCGACCGGAGGCGGCGCTGCCGGTGATCAGCAGCCGGCGCCTCCCGGGCTGACCTACCTCGCACCAGCCGCCGTGGTCCCCGTCAGCGGCGATCGGCAACGATGCTCCATCCGATGGCGGGACCGCGCCGAGCGGCACGTGACTCGGCAGGTCGACGACGCGCCATGGCTGCGACGAGGGGGTGCAGGACCGCGTGGGGGCCGATGATGCAGCAGCTGCGCCGCTGGGAGCTGAGGAAGCGCCCGCTGACTGGGTGGCCATCGACGGTGGGGTCGGCCTTGGTCCGCCGGCGTCCCGCAGCAGGACCTGAAGCTCCGTCCCGTCCTCGACACGGATCATGCGCCCCGGCGGCCAGTGCGTCGGGGCGTGAGCCGGACGCACACCCGCGAGCGCCAGGTCGGTGTCACTGCTGGGCCGCAGGAGGAATCGCTCGGGGAAGGCCCGCCCGACCCGGCCCGACAGCACCGAGCGGTCTCCGGTGACGAGCGACCGCACCCCCACCGCGTGCCCCTCCCGCAGCACCGCGAGCAGACGGTCGGTCAGCGCACCGTGGTCGAGCCGGTCGCACGCATCCGCCAGCACTTCCCACCCGTCGATGACGACGAGGAGCCGGTGGTTGCGGGGATCAGTACGGCGGTCCCGCACCTCGGCTGCGAGCCGGTCCGCGAACCACGCGACCCGGGCCGGGTCCGCCCGGTCGACGACCCCTCCGAAGCAGGGCGCGCCGGTGAGGTCGGCAAGCCGTCCGCCGGTGTCGGCCACCGCATACACGTGGGGCTGCGCGCTGTCCGCGAGAGCTGCTGCCGCGATCGCGAGTGCGGTCGTGGTCCGACCGGAGCCGACCGAGCCGGCGATGGCTGTGGGCTCCAAGGAGGCCACGTCGAGGATGAGAAGCCGCTGTCGCTGGTCGGCGGGCTCGTCAACCAGCGCCCAGGCCGTCGGTGGATGCGCGGTAGACCACCGCAGAGTCTCCCCGAGGGCAGGGAGCCAGGGGGACCGTGGTGCCTTCCGGCCGGAGCTCGTGGCAGCCTCAGCGATGCTCTCGACGAGGCTGACCGGTGCAGGTCCGGTCGCCACCTCGAAGTCCCTGCGCGTGGCACTGCCGTCGGACCAGGACAGCTCGATCCGCAGGGCGTGGGCGTGCTGAGCCGCGCCGACCGTGGCCGTCTGGACGGTCTCGATGGCCTGCCCGCCGGCGCGGATGAGTGCGCGCCCGGGGACGTTCGGGTCGAGGAGAGCCGCGGCGTCGGACTCGATGACGTCCTGGCTGTCGGTCCGGTCTCGCATCCGCAGCGCGATGCGCAGGTTGAGGTTGGCGCGCATGTCCGCGGTGACGACGCCCGCGGGGCGCTGGGTCGCGAGCACGAGGTGGATCCCCAGGGACCGACCGACGGCGGCCAAGCGGACCAGTCCGTCGACGAACTCCGGCAGCTCGTCGGCCAGGGCTCGGAACTCGTCGACGACGATCACCAGACGGGCGAGCGGGGGAAGGGTGGAAGCGGCCAGTCGGGCAGTCGCGCGGTAACCCCTGATGTCCGTCGCTCCACTCTCCGCGAAGAGGCGCTCGCGCCGGTGCACCTCGGCGCGCAGGGATGTCAGAGCCCGCCGCGTGAGCGCAGGATCAAGGTCGGTGACAGCGCCGACGATGTGGGGCAGCGCCTCCAGGCCGGCGAACGCGGAGCCACCCTTGTAGTCCACGAGCACCACAGCCAGGTCCTCCGGCGGATGCTCCGCTGCCAGGGACACGACGATCGTCCGGAGCAACTCTGACTTGCCCGATCCTGTCGTGCCGCCGACGAGGACGTGCGGGCCGGCTGCGGCGAGGTCGAAGCGGTGGGTGCCCTGCGCGCCCATCCCGAGCGTCACCCAGGCGCCATCGTCAGCAGCCTCCCACCGGGTGGCGATCGCTGAGGCGTCCACCCCAGGCCCCCGACCGGCTCCGGAGCCCTCGCCGAGCACGTCGGCCAGCACGATCGCCTGCGGCAGCTGGGCGCGTGAGTCTGCCGGATCCCGCAACGGGGTGAGCGCAGCGCTGACCCGACCCACCCAGGTTGCGCCGACTCCATCGACGATGAGCGCCCCACCAGCGATATCGGCCGCTTGTGACGGAAGCCCGCTCAGCCGGGCCGGGCCGGTCCTCGACGTGACAAGACGTGCCCGGGCGGCGGTGATGCTCGCCCCCGTCACCAGGACGATGACCCGGCGCCGCGGCCCCTCCCGGCACAGCACGGAGACCAGGTCGAGGTCGGCACTCGACAGGTCGGTCCCGGACACCGCCAGCACCGTCCAGGGCGGCGGATCATCCGATCCGCGGTCACCGTCCTCGCCAATGCCCAGGAGCGGCTCCACCTCTCGAAGCAGCTGGGTGGCCGAGCCGCCTTGAACGTGCGGCACCTCCCACCACGGCTCGCGATCGGTGAGGACTCGGAGATCGGCAGGGGAGTACAGGACGAGAAGCTGACCGAGGACCGCATCCAGCACCGGGACGGCACCCGGCCCCTCGATGACGAGGGATCCCGTCGCACACAGGTCGAGTCCCAGGGCGGCATCATCGATGGCGAGCCGACCCGACGCGTCGCAGCCCAGACCCTCGACGCCAGCAGACGCACCGACGCTGTCCAAGCCATCCCCACCCACACGCTCCCCGACAGTCATCTCACCAGCACCGTCGCCACGCTCACCGAGCACGACCCCACTGCGTGCACAGCCCCGCCCGAGCCGCACCACGAGGCGCGGCGGGGTGCCGACCTCGCGGGCCCACAGCCCGGTGCCGGGTGTCAGCGCCGCGCGAGCGATAGCCGCGAGGTCCGGGAGGGCTGTCTCGCGCCAGATCCGTTCGGCCGCCAGGGCGCTCGCGATCCGTTGTCGGCACCGCTCCAGGGCGAGGGCGTGCCGGCGAGTCTCCTCCGCATACCTCCTGCGTGCTCCGAACCGGTCGGCGACGACGTTGCCGAGCACCATCACAGGGCTCATGAGGGCGAAGAGGAGCAGGTAGGGGCCGAGGAACCAGGCGAGGAGCAGCGCCACCGGCACCGGGAGCAGAGCCGCGACCCACGGGACACCCCGTCGTGCCGGCGGCTCCGGCGCGGGGGGCACGTCGACCCGGATCCGGGGAAGCTCGGGCATCGCGGCCGCAGCCCGACTCAGTGCGAGGGTGCCGTCCCCCCGTGGCGCGGTCGTGGCCGGGAGCACCCGTGCTGGGCGGACGGTGAGGGTGCTCTGGCCGATCCGGAGCATCGAGCCAGGACCGACCACGACCGGCGAGTCGATCGGTCGGCCGTCGAGGAGAGTGCCGTTCTCCGAGCCGAGGTCCTCGACGGTCACCCCGGCCGGGCTCACCTCGATGCGGAGGTGAAGACGACTGAGGGTGGGGTCGGCGATGACCAGGTCGGCACCGGCCCGCCCGACGGTATGCGTCCCGGCCGACAGCGGATGACTCCGGCCCGCGTCGGGACCGCCGATGACCGCGATCTCCGATGCTGCCGAGGCGACAGGTCGCCCCGCCGGCCACCACGACCCGCGCTCGACCAGGCGCACGGAGACGCCGTCGAGCAGCGGGGGATGACCCAGCCGATGAGTGTCCTCGAGCAGACGGCCACCGACGCAGAGCGCGTCACCGGCCACACCGAGCGTCCCGGCGAGCCGGGCAGCAGTGCGTCCGGCTCCGCGCTCAGCGTCGTCGACGTCGTCGGGGCAGGTGATGGTGACCCGACGGGCCACGGTGCTCGATGTCCCCACCCAGACCCGCATGCGGATCCTCATGGCGCACCACGCTACGGCGAGGGTGCGACGAGGCCGCCGAGTTATCCACAGCCAGCAGCCAACTCGCCCTCCGGGATCACGCCGATCCCGGAGGGGCAGAGGTCAGCTGGCGACCGCGGTGAGGCGCTCCTGGACCGCTGCGGGGGCCGGCGCATAGTGGTCCTGCTCCCGGGTGAACTCCCCGGAGCCCCGGGCCAGACTGCGCAGCACCTGCGTGTAGCGGATCAGCTCGAAGGCGGGAACGTGCGCCGTGACGGTCGTGCGTCCCTCCTCGGCCGGCTCGGTCCCGCTGACCCGACCGCGACGGGAGGCGAGGTCGTTCATGACCGCACCGACGAACTCGTCATCGACCGTGATGGTGACCTTGTCGATCGGCTCGAGGAGCTGGATTCCGGCCGCTGTGGCCGCCTCCTTCAGGGCCAGTGCCCCGGCCGTCTGGAAGGCGGCGTCGGAGGAGTCGACGCTGTGCGCCTTGCCGCCCGTGAGCCGGACCCGGATGTCGACCATCGGGTAGCCGGTGACCCCCTGCTCCATCTGGGCGCGGATGCCCTTCTCGACGCTGGGGATGAACTGGCGCGGGACGGCTCCGCCGACGACCTCGTCCACGAACTCGAAGCCGCCACCCTCGCCAAGTGGCTCGATGGTGATGTGCGCGATGGCGTACTGCCCGTGTCCACCGGACTGCTTGACGTGACGGCCGATCCCGGTGGCCTTGGCGCGCACCGTCTCGTGGACCGCGACGCGCACCGGCTCGGTCTCGACCTCGACGCCGTCGCGCTCCTTGAGCGTCTCGAGCACGAGGTCGAGCTGGCTCTCGCCCATGGTCCAGAGGACGAGCTGGCCGGTCTCGTGGTCGACGACGACCTGGGTGGTCGGGTTCTCCGCCTGCAGGCGGGCCAGACCGCGCATGAGCTTGTCCTCGTCCTTGGTCGAGGCGGCCTTGATCGCCACGGGCAGCAGCGGGTGGGGGAAGGCCCACGGCTCGACGACGACGGGGTTGTCCGGGTCGGAGAGGGTGTCCCCGGTCTCCGCTGCGGCCAGCTGGGCGACGGCGACGATGTCACCGGCGACGGCCTTCGCCACGGGGGTGAGCTTGCTGCCGAGCATCGTGGAGATCGCGCCGACGCGAGCGTCCTCGTCGTGGCCGGCGTGCCACTGCTCGTCGCGCTCGTTGCCGGTGAACTGGGAGAGGTGGCCCGAGATGTGCACCTGGGTGTCCGGCGTCAGCGTGCCGGAGAAGACGCGCAGCACGGAGATGCGTCCGACGTAGGCGTCGGTCGTCGTCTTGACGACCTCGGCGACGAGCGGAGCGTCCGGGTCGGGCTGGATGGCCGGGGCGGTCCCGCCCTTCGGCGTGAAGGCTGCCGGCATGTGGTGCATGGCAGGGGAGGGGAAGCCGCGGGTGATGAGCTCCATGATCTCGCGCGACCCGAGGCCGGTGAGCGGGTTGGCCGGCACCGCGGGATAGAAGCCGCCGCGGGCGATCGCGGTCGTCAGCTCGTCGACGATCTCATCGAAGGAGATGTCCTCACCCTCGAGGTAGCGGTCGAGCAGCCCCTCGGCCTCGCTCTCGGTGATGATCGCCTCGACGACCTCGCTGCGCAGGTCCTCGATCTCGGCCAGCTCGTCCTCGGTGGCCGGACGGGTCTCGTCGCCGTGGCGGACCTTGCGGGAGAGCAGCGCGATGGTGCCGTCGCGGTCATCGCCGTGACGGACGTAGAGCGGGTGGACGCCCTCGCCGAAGGCTGCGGTGCAGGCGGCGACGGTGTCCGTGAATCCGGCGCGCTGCTGGTCGAGGTGGGTGATGACGACGGCCCGCGGCATCTCCGCAAGAGCACACTCGCGCCAGAGCATCGCGGTGGCCGGGTCGACGCCGTCGACGGCGGAGATGACGAAGAGGACCGCGTCGCCGGCACGCAACCCTGCGCGCACCTCACCGACGAAGTCGGGGTGGCCGGGGGTGTCCAGCAGGGTCAGGGTGACGGGGCCGGTGTTGCCGCGCAGCCGCTCACGCACCGAGGTCGTCGCGACCGCGAGATGCACTGAGCGGTGCAGTCGCTTCTCGGCGTCGGTGTAGTCCATCACCGTGGTGCCCTCGGTTGTCGAGCCGAGCCGGGTGATGTCCTCGTTGGCGAAGAGGAGCGCCTCGATGAGGGCTGTCTTTCCGGCTCCCTGTGGGCCGACCACGACGACGTTGCGCACCTCCCGCTCCGCCCCCGTGGTCGGGTCGCTTCTGCCGTTGGTGGACACTGCCATGGATCTCACTCACCTTCACATCGATGTGGGAAGTCCGGTCGTCCGGGCCTGCGTCCAAACCTACGCCCGCCAGGCGGAGTGTGTATGCGCGGGGCCGGGTTCTCTTTGTCGCTCACCAGGCCTGAGCCGGGTAGGCGGAGCCGGCCGCCGCATACCTGATCGTCAGTGACCTCGAAGGCGAGCGGTCCGCGGGAGCCGGCCAGCGCATACCCGCAGGTCACGGGCCCCAGGCCCTCCGCTCGTCGCGATCCGCAACCGCCTGGCGCAGACCGCGGTGCCGGGAACCGCACTGCGCGTGCCGCTGGGCTAGGACGCCTGCCAAACCTCTCCCTTCTGTGTCGACCCCGGCCTCATCCTGAGATCGACCGGGCCAGCGTCGGCCCGGACCGATTTTGGAGGTTCACGTGAGTAGTCCCCCTCGTGCGCAGACCGAGGACCCGTACCTGGCGCTGCAGTCAACCGACGAGTTCCAGGAGCTGCGTCGCAAGTTCCGCGGGTTCGTCTTCCCGATGACGGGGTTCTTCCTCGCCTGGTACTTCGGTTATGTCCTGCTGTCGATCTTCGCGCCCGGATTCATGGGCACGCGCGCATTCGGCAGCGTCACGATCGGCCTGCTTCTCGGGCTCGGTCAGTTCGTCACGACCTTCGCGATCACCTTCATCTACGCGCGCTGGGCGAACCGTGAGTTCGACCCGCTCGCGGACCGGCTGGGTGCGCGCCTCGACGAGATCACGGAGGCCTGACCCATGATCACCTTCTCCGCAGCACTTCTCCCTGCCGCCGACGCGGCGACCCAGGTCGGCAGCCCGATGCTCAACATCGCGATCTTCGGCGCGTTCGTCGTCGGCACGCTCGCGATCGTCATCAAGGTGGCCTCCGGCCGGAAGACGGCCGGTGAGTTCTACACCGGTGGCGCCGCGTTCACCGGTCGGCAGAACGGCATCGCCATCGCCGGCGACTACCTGTCGGCGGCGAGTTTCCTCGGCATCGCCGGCGCCATCGCCCTGCAGGGCTACGACGGCTTCCTCTACTCGATCGGCTTCCTCGTCGCGTGGCTCGTCGCGCTGCTGCTCGTCGCCGAGCTGCTCCGCAACACCGGCCGCTTCACGATGGCCGACGTGCTGTCCTACCGGCTCAAGCAGCGCCCGGTCCGGATCGCGACCGCGACCTCGGTCATCGCCGTCTCCTTCTTCTACCTCCTGGCCCAGATGGCCGGTGCGGGTGGTCTCGTCTCGCTCCTGCTCGGTGTGAGTGGTGAGACGGCCCAGAACATCGTCATCGCGATCGTCGGCGGCGTCATGATCGCCTACGTCCTCATCGGTGGGATGAAGGGCACCACCTGGGTGCAGATCATCAAGGCGGTGCTCCTCATCGCCGGCACCGCGATCATCACCGCGTGGGTGCTCGCCAAGTTCGGCTTCAACCCCTCTGGGCTGTTCCAGGCCGCGGCCGACAACTCGCCCGAGGCCGGTGAGAAGCTCTTCGAGCCGGGCCTGAAGTACGGCAAGAGCCTCACGACGAAGATCGACTTCATCTCCCTGTCGATGGCGCTCGTCCTCGGCACGGCCGGCCTGCCGCACGTGCTCCAGCGGTTCTACACCGTCCCGACGAGCAAGGCCGCCCGCCGCTCGGTCGAGTGGGCTATCTGGCTCATCGGTGGCTTCTACCTGCTGACCCTCGTCGTCGGCTACGGCGCGGCCGCTCTCGTCGGACCCGATGTCATCAACGCCGCGCCAGGCAAGGCCAACGCTGCGGCTCCACTCCTCGCGTTCGAGCTCGGCGGATCGGTCCTCCTCGGCGTCATCTCCGGGATCGCGTTCGCGACGATCCTCGCGGTGGTCGCGGGACTGACGATCACGACGTCGGCGACCTTCGCCCACGACCTGTACCGCGAGGTGTTCCGGCGCGGGAAGATCGAGGAGGGTGCAGAGGTTCGGGTGGCCCGTATCGCCGCCATCGTCATCGGAATCGTCGCGATCGTCGGTGGCATCTTCGCCAAGAGCCAGAACATCGCCTTCCTCGTGGCGCTGGCCTTCGCCGTCGCCGCGAGCGCGAACCTGCCGACGATCCTCTACTCGCTGTTCTGGAAGAAGTTCAACACCCGGGGTGCGCTGTTCTCGATCTACGGCGGCCTCATCAGCTCGATCGTGCTGATCATCTTCTCGCCGGTCGTCTCGGGCAAGGCACCCCTCGTCGAGGGTGGCCCCAGCCCGTCGATGATCACCAACCCGGCGATCGACTTCAGCATCTTCCCGCTGGACAACCCGGGGCTCATCTCCATCCCGTTGGCGTTCTTCCTCGGGTGGCTCGGCTCGGTGACGAGCAACGAGCACAACCCGCAGAAGTACGCCGAGATGGAGGTCCGCAGTCTCACCGGACACGGGGTGGCCGAGGCCGTCCACCACTGAGCCGAGGGCACGGAGCCGAGAGGCTCAGCCCGTTCTGCAACGCATACCCGGCCAGGGGTCGTTGGAGCTCAGCTCCGCGGCCCCTGGCCGCATCAGTCCGATCGCACGACGGCGCGGTCGCTCGCGAGGCGGCCCACCTCGCGGAACCCACAGGCCAGGAAGGCCGGGAGGACGCCGGGGAAGCGGTTCCTGGTCGCGGTGGGCACCTCCGGGTCGACCGGGTATGCCTCGATCACCCGGTCGCACCGCTCACCTTCGCGCACCGCACCCTCGATGAGCGCCGTCATGACCCTCTGCCCGCGGGCTCGGCGCGCGATGAAGAAGCACGCGAGCGAGAGCGGGTCGTCGTCGGAGTCGGCCTTCCTGAGCGCTCAGGCCTTGCGCCGGCCCTTCGCGAAGTACAGCACCGGACCGATGAAGTTGATCCCGATCACGGCCGCCCACTTGGCTTTGCTTCCGTTGACCTGATCAGCCGGGCGCCTGGCCAGGTCGGTCCAGGCGGTGGCCGCCAGTGCAAGCTGCACGGATGCCAGCGTGAGCACGGCTGTCTGCTGACCGGTTGAGAGCTCCTTCCACTTCTTCGCCATATCTCAGTCCTACCACCACACCGGGACGTGCCGACAGCGAGGGTCGATGCGCCGCGTAGCGGTGGACCGGTCCCGACGACGGGCATACGTTGGACGTCTGGGGACCGAGAGCGGAAGGAGTCCCGATGACAGAGGTCGTCACCCGCACCGTGGAGGTGCCCGGAGCAGTCCTGACCTATGACGTCCGCCGGCCGGAGACCGAGAGCGCCCATCTGCCGCTGTTCGTCTTCGGATCGCCGATGGCCGCGTCCGGATTCGAGGCGCTCGTGGCTCACCTCACCGATCGGACGGTGATCACCTACGACCCCCGCGGCGCTGAGCGGAGCTCGCTCGCCGACGACGGTGCCGTGACCGGTGAGCTCCATGGTGAGGACCTGCACCGGGTCGTCGAGGCCGTCGGGCTCGGGCAGGTCGATGCGTTCGGGTCCAGCGGGGGAGCGGCGTTCGCCCTGCACTGGATCGCGCAGTATCCGGGCGATGTGCGCACCCTCGTCGCCCACGAGCCGCCGCTCACCACCCTGCTCGAGGATCGGGAGATGGCGACTCAGGTCAACGAGGACATCGTCGCGACATACCAGCGGGAGGGGTACGGGCCGGCTCTCGCGAAGTTCATCCAGCTCGTCATGCACACCGGCCCGCTCCCGGACGACTACCTGGATAAGCCGCCGCCGGACCCGGCGATGTTCGGCCTGCCCGCCGAGCAACGATCCGGCAGCCTTCGCTGCCACTCTCCGCGCCATCCTCGACGCGGACTGACGCGCCGAGGCTGACGTGACGGGGTCACCCAGCCGGACCCCCGCATACCCCTCGCGTCGTCAGGGCCGCCATCTGGAGGAGAAACCATGCCCATCAGACTCGAGAACGTCGGGATCGCCGTCCGCGACATCGAGGAGGCGATCGCCTTCTTCACCGACCTCGGACTCAGCATCCTCGGCCGCGATACCGTCAGCGGCGACTGGGCC
>JAAYCP010000165.1 GCA_012729695.1 Actinomycetales bacterium
TCAAGCAGCAGGCGATCTGACCCCGCCGGTCCAGGGCTGTCCACACCGCTGTCCACAGTCCTGTGGATGGCGCTCCTGACGCACGCGGTCACGGCCTCCACATCTGTGGATATATGTGTGGATCCTTGATGACGTGCGCCGATGACAAGATGTGTATGCGGTGGGAACCCGCTGTGCGGAACGCCCACCAGGTCGTGGGTAACCCCTCCCCGACTGTGGATACCGGTGTGGACAGCGTGTCACCGTCCCCATCCCTCCACGACACCGCCTGCCGGCCGTCCGCCGCGTGTCCACAGCCCCGAAAGGCCTCTGACCTGCACAGATACGGGCTTTCCACACGATCCCCAGTGCCTACGATGATGACGAGACATAGAGAGAATCTGGTCTGTGCCCCGATCACGACCAGGGCCCGAATGACAAGTTCCCTCCCACTGGCGACGAACCGCCGTCGAACGTGTAAGACTGATCGCCCACCCGTGTGCAACCGGGCGCTGCGCCATCCCCTCGCACCGACTCCCCGCACGCACCGGTCCCCCGTGGAAGCTGTGGAACGTTGACGTTTGCACCTGCCGAAGGACGGTTCTTGTGAAGTTCCGGGTTGATCGCGACACCCTTGCCGACGCCGTGACCTGGGTGGCACGCAGCCTGCCGGCCCGTCCCCCGGTGCCGGTTCTGGCGGGCGTGCTGCTCTCCGCTGATGCCGATGCGGGGACGATCACGTTGTCCGCGTTCGACTACGAGGTCTCCGCGAAGATCACCGTCCCTGCAGATGTCGAGGAGAGCGGCACCGTGCTCGTCCTCGGCCGGCTCCTCGCCGACATCTCCCGCAACCTGCCCGCCAAGCCCATCGATGTCTCCACCGATGGGAACAAGGTCGAGGTCTCCTGCGGCTCCTCCCGGTTCAGCCTCCTGCAGATGCCGGTGGCCGACTATCCGAGCCTCCCGGTCGCGCCCGAGCCGAGCGGCTCGGTCGACGGCCACGCCTTCACCCAGGCAGTCGCCCAGGTCTCCGTCGCGGCCGACCGCGGGGACACCCTGCCGATCCTCACCGGCGTGCGCGTCGAGATCGAGGGCGACACCATGACGCTCCTCGCCACCGACCGCTACCGGCTGGCCATGCGCGAGCTCACGTGGCGGCCCAACAGCAGCGACATCTCCTACGTCGGACTCATCCCGGCCCGCACGCTCAGTGAGACGGCGCGTGCGCTGGGTGCAGCCGGCTCGGTCGACCTGGCACTCGGATCCAGCGGCTCGACCGACGGGCTCATCGGCTTCGAGGCCGGCTCGCGCCGCACGACCTCCAGGCTCCTCGACGGCGAGTACCCCAAGGTCACGTCGATCTTCCCCACGTCGAGTGACACCGAGGCGGTGGTCACGACTGCTGAGCTCGTCGAGGCGGTCAAGCGTGTCGCCCTCGTCGCCGAGCGCAATACTCCGGTCCGGCTGCGCTTCGCCGACGGCCAGGTGACGATCGAGGCCGGCACGGGCGAGGACGCCCAGGCCTCTGAGGCTGTGGGCGCCGACATCACCGGCCCCGACATCGAGATCGCCTTCAACCCACACTTCCTGCTCGACGGTCTCGGCGCGGTCGGGACGCCATTCACCCGCTTGTCGTTCACGCAGTCGAGTCGCCCGGCGGTGCTCTCCGGTCAGGCGGAGCAGGACGGCGAGGCCGACACGTCGTACCGCTATGTCCTCATGCCGGTCCGCTTCGCCAACTGACCGGATCACCGCAGGCCCGAATCGCTCACAGACCTGAATCACACAGACCTGAATCACACACCGTTGATCGCCAACTAACCCGAAGGGGAAGCCATGCAGCTCGGTCTCATCGGCCTGGGGAAGATGGGCGGCAACATGCGCGAGCGCATCCGCCGTGCCGGACACGAGGTCATCGGCTATGACCGCAACCCCGAGGTCTCCGACGTCGCGTCACTCCCCGCGTTGGTCAAGGCCCTGGAAGCGCCTCGCGTGGTCTGGGTGATGGTGCCGCACGGCGCGCCCACCCGTGATGTCATCAGCAGACTGAGCACCCTCCTGGACAAGGGTGACCTCGTCATCGACGGTGGAAACAGCAGGTTCACCGACGACTTCGAGAACGAAAAACTATTGAAGGCCAAGGGAATCGGCTATCTCGACTGTGGTGTGTCCGGTGGCATCTGGGGGCTGGACAACGGCTACGGCCTCATGGTCGGCGGGACGAAGACCAACGTGAAGCGGGCGATGCCCATCTTCGACGCCCTCCGGCCCGAGGGACCGCGCGAGGAGGGCTTCGTCCACGCCGGGGATGTGGGCGCCGGTCACTACGTGAAGATGGTGCACAACGGCATCGAGTACGGCCTCATGCACGCCTATGCCGAGGGCTACGAGCTGCTGCAGAAGAAGGACATCGTCAAGGACGTCCCCGGATCCTTCAAGGCCTGGAGCCGAGGGACCGTCGTGCGGTCCTGGCTGCTCGACCTCATGGTGAAGGCGCTCGAGGAGAACCCGACCCTCGAGGACGTCTCCGACTACACCGCGGACAGCGGTGAGGGCCGATGGACCGTCGAGGAGGCCATCGCCCTCTCGGTGCCGATGCCGGTCATCTCGGCGTCGCTCTTCGCCCGATTCGCCTCCCGTCAGCAGTCCAGCCCGACCATGCAGGCCGTCGCGGCGCTGCGCGGACAGTTCGGCGGTCACGACGTGATGACGCGCGCCGAGGGGGAGCAGCTGCGGGCGGAAGCGGCCGCCGGACCCAAGACAGCGGACGCCGCTCGCGCCAAGGCCGAGCGCAAGGAGGAAGGGACCTCTGCGCGCAAGCCCACGAAGAAGGCGGTGAAGCAGGCCGCCGCGAAGGGGAAGAAGGCAGCCCAAGCAGGTCCGTCGAGCGGCTCGGGATCCACGCGCAAGCGCGGCTCAGGCACGGGGGCTGCGCAGGCGGGCCCGACGAGTGGCACCGGCTCGACGACCGAGTGACCCGATGATGTCGCAGTGCACGTCCGTCACCTGACTCTCGCCGACTTCCGCAACTATGCGCGGGCCGAGCTCGCTCTCCAGCCGGGTGTGACGACCCTCGTCGGCGAGAACGGCCAGGGGAAGACAAATCTCGTCGAGGCGATCGGCTACCTGGCCACCCTCAGCAGCCACCGGGTCGCGACCGATGCCCCGCTCGTACGATTCGGCGCCGAGCAGGCCATCATCCGGTGCGCGGTCGTGCGCGCAGGCCGCGAGCAGCTCGTCGAGATGGAGATCAATCCCGGTCGCGCCAACCGCGCGCGCCTTGGTCGGTCCGCGCATACCCGACCCAGGGACATCCTCGGCACCTTGCGGACCGTGCTCTTCGCCCCCGAGGACCTGGCGCTCGTCAAGGGTGATCCTGGGACGCGTCGCCGTTTCGTCGACGACCTGCTCGTGGCCCGCCAACCACGCTGGGCCGGAGTGCGCGCGGACTACGAGCGCATCGTCAAGCAGCGCAA
>JAAYCP010000166.1 GCA_012729695.1 Actinomycetales bacterium
CAGGACGGGCCGCTGGCCCAGCGGGCCGGCCACGACATCACGTATGCGGCGATCGCGGGTGTCCTGCACCTCGCCGGCTCGCCGGAGCAGCCGTTGCCCCCGGCCAACCTGCTCGCCGACTTCGGCGGCGGCTCGACGTTCCTCGTCATCGGCATCCTCGCGGCCCTCCTCGAGCGGGAGCGCACCGGCGTCGGGCAGGTCGTCGACACCGCCATGGTGGACGGTGCCGCTGCGCTGAGCACGATGTTGCACGGGCTGGCCGCCCAGGGACTGTGGAGCTCGCGGCGCGGGTCGAACCTGCTGGACGGGGGTGCCCCGTTCTACTCCACCTACCGGTGCGCGGACGGCGGGTTCGTCGCCGTCGGAGCACTGGAGCCGCAGTTCTACCGGGCGCTCGTCGACGGCCTCGGCCTCAGCGATCGTCTCGCTGCCGAGAACATCTCGCAGGAGGACCTGTCCTCGTGGCCGGCCATGCGCCAGGCCTTCACCGACACCTTCGCGACGCGCACCCGCGATGAGTGGGCCGCGCACTTCGAGGCCACCGACGCCTGCGTGGCCCCCGTGCTGACGCTGCGTGAGTCGACCCAGCACCCGCACATGCGGGCCCGCGGGGTATTCGACGACGAGAACGGTGCGACGCTGCCCCGGGCCGCGCCGCGCTTCAGCGGTCCGGACACGGTGGAGCTGCCGAAGCCCTAGCCTCGGAAGAGTCGCCACCGCAGAGGGGGCGTCGTCGAGGCCGCGCAGTGTCGCCGAGGCACTAGCAGAGTCGCCAGAAGGGCGGTGTTGCCGCGACCCGCTCCCAGGCCCGCAGGCACTCCTGCCGGCTCGGCGGGGCCGTCTCGGCTCCGGACTCCAGGGACAGCCTCTCCCGCAGTCCGCGGGCGACGGCGTAGTCGTTGAAGGCGCCGAAGGCGTCCTGCATCTGCGCGGTGACGTCGGTCAGGTGGAGCGGGACGGAGACGACCTCGCTCTGGCCGCCTGCCTCATCCTCCCGATCGACGACGACCGTGCCGGCGTCCGGATAAAGGCCGTCGAAGAACTGGCACCCGTAGCGCAGCTTCTTGCCCTCGATCCGGATCCGGTGGAGCTCGGGCTCGGACATCGTCAGCAGGGACGGACCTGCGAGGACGATGCGTCGGTAGCGGCGGTCGAGGGCCTGGTCAGTGACCTCGCGGGCCGGGCCGTCGCGGAGCTCGGCCACCTGATCGAGCCAGTCCGGTGCAGACCTCCACCTCTCGAGGTCCGACCAGAGCTCCTTCCAGGCGGCGCTGGTGAGCGTTTCCCGGACCACCCCATACGCCTCGGCGTGGGCGTGCTCGAGCCGACCGATGTCGGCCGCGGACCACTGCTCCTCCCGAGCACGCACGAGGGTCACATCGAGGTCGCGAGCCGGCCCGAGCGGCAGCAGGGTCTGGCGCATCCGGACCTTGAGGTCCATCGCGACCGGATCATCGCGCAGGAGGCGGCGGCTTAGTGAGAGGAGAGCGCGCAGGCGACGGGTCGAGACGCGTGTCTGGTGGAGACAGTCGGCGTGCTCGGTCTCGAGCCAGCAGGCCTCGTTCGGGGCGAGGTGGTCCAGGCATGCATCGATCGCGACCTGGATCGCCTCACCGGCCGAAGCGTGCGGCGCGATCTCGACAGTGACAGCCTTGGTCGAGGGGGAG
>JAAYCP010000167.1 GCA_012729695.1 Actinomycetales bacterium
ATCCCGGCCCGCATCGACGTGCCGGCTGACGACTTCCCCGCCTACCAGCAGTCGGCGATGGAGTCCTTCAAGCAGGACACGATCGCGTCCTCCATCGCGCACGGCGCAGCAGTGCCGCTCGCCTGGCTCGACGACATCTCCACCGCGACGGCGAAGTTCTACTCGTCCAAGGACGGCGACACCTACGTCGCGGACCTCGTGGCCGCCGCGCAGAAGGCGCTCGGCTGAGTAGCCTGACGTCGAACACCGCTCCGCACCGGACCAGGTGACCTCACCTGGTCCGGTGCGGGCCGCATACCGAGTCTGTATGCGATGCTCACCTCAGGTGAGCGGAACCGACCCTGCTGAACGGATGCGCAATGTCGCGTGTGAAGACCTGGCTCCCCGGCCTGGCGCTTGTCTCCCCATCGATCATCCTCATCGCCGTGTTCGTCTACGGGCTGATCGGGCAGAACGTCTGGACCTCGCTCAATGCCTCCACCCGGCGTGTGGTGGTCGGCGGCAAGATCGTGGAGAGGGCCCAGCACGAGGGCGGCATCGGGAACTACGTCAACCTGCTGTCCAGCTCCGGCTACCAGCACGCCCTGTGGAACCTGCTCGTGCTCACCGTCGTCTTCCTCGCCGGCACGATGTTCTTCGGACTCCTGTGGGCCGTCCTGCTCGAGAAGGGCGTCCGGGGTGAGGGTGTCTTCCGCTCCATCTACCTCTTCCCGATGGCGGTGTCGTTCATCGCCGCCGGTGTCGTGTGGCGGTGGCTCCTCAGCCCGCAACAGGGCGGCGGCGCGATCGGGCTGAACCAGCTCTTCCAGAAGCTCGGGCTCGACTCGCTGCAGTCGTCGTGGTGGTCGTCCGACAGCCGCTGGAACATGGCCGCGATGGCGATCCCGGCGATCTGGCAGCTGTCCGGGTATGTCATGGCGCTCTTCCTCGCCGGCTTCCGCGGGATCTCGGAGGACCAGCGTGAGGCCGCCCGCATCGACGGGGCCTCCGAGCTGCAGCTGTACCGCCACGTGCTCTTCCCCCAGCTCTCGCCGATCGCGCTGTCGGCGCTCATCATCATCGGCCACATGTCGATGAAGATGTTCGACCTCATCTATGCGATCGCCGGACCGAACTCCTATGTCGCGTCGGTGCCGGCGACTCTGATGTGGACCCAGATGTTCAACCAGGGCGACAAGGTCATGGCGGCGGTGAACGCGACGATCCTGCTCGTCATCGTCGCCGTGGTCGTCGTCCCCTACCTCATCTACACGAACCGCACGGAGAAGGAGATGGGCCGGTGACCGCCACCACCGACGCCGTGCTGCCCGAGCCTCTCGAGCCCATCCCCGAGGTGCGCAGGTACACCAGCACGGGGAGGGCCCCGGGCACGAGGGGCTCGCTGCTCAGCCGGAGCGTCCGCTACGGACTGCTCATCGCCTTCACCCTGGCGATCCTCATGCCGCTGTACGTCCTCCTCGTGACGTCGTTCAAACCGACGGGCGGGGTGAGCACGGCCGAGGCCTGGACCCTGCCGAGTCAGTTCTCCGCCGACGGGTGGCGCAGCGCGATGGAGCGGCTCGCACCGTCGATGGGACGCTCGCTCATCCTCGGTGTGATGGTCGCGATCCTGTCCTCGATGCTCGGCTCGATGAACGGGTTCGTCTTCTCGCGCTGGCGCTTCCCCGGCGCGCAGACGGTGTTCACGCTCTTCCTCTTCGGGATGTTCATCCCCTACCAGGCCGTGATGATCCCCCTCACGGGCATGATGCTCTCCGCGGAGCAGGCGGTGCCGTGGTTCACCGGCATCGCGAAGCTCATCGTCGTGCACACGATCTTCGGTATCCCGATCTGCACGCTGATCTTCCGCAACTACTACGCGACGGCCGTGCCGAACGACATCCTCGAGGCGGCGAAGATCGACGGCGCGGGCATGTGGCGGATCTACCGCTCGATCGTGCTGCCGATCTCGGCCCCGGCCTTCGTCGTCGCGCTCATCTGGCAGTTCACGTCGGCGTGGAACGACTTCCTGTTCGCGCTGTTCCTCACGAACCGCAACAACGGCCCCGTGACGTTCATGCTCAACGAGCTCGCCGGCGGTCAGAACCCGGACTACCCGCAGATCATGGCCGGTGTCCTCATCGCCTCGCTGCCGACCCTGCTCGTCTACATCCTGCTCGGCCGGTACTTCATCGGCGGGTTGATGTCCGGCTCGGTGAAGTAGCGCCGAGGCTCAGAGAGTCGCGCGTGCCTTGTTCGTGAGCTGGTCGCCGTAGTGCGCCCGCAGGCTCACCTTGCGCTCGAGGTCCTCGATGATCGCCGGGGCGAAGTCGACGTCGTAGAGCTCCTGGGCCGAGCCGAGCCCGCCGGGGCTGAAGACGTTGACCTCCATGAGCTTGTCGCCGACGATGTCGAGCCCGACGAGGAACATGCCGTCCGCGACGAGTTTGGGTCGGACCGCCTCGACGAGCGCGAGCATCTCGTCGGTGACCTGCACGGCCACCGCCTTGCCACCCGCGGACATGTTGGAACGGATGTCCGAGCTCGTGCTCTTGCGCCGGAAGGCCGCGTAGGCGCCGTCGACCTCGAGGGGCTTGCCGTTCATGACGAACATCCGCACGTCCCCCGACTTGGCCTGCGGCAGGTACTCCTGGACCACCACATACCCGTCCCGGGAGATCGCCTCGATGATCTGCGAGAGGTTCGGGGACTCCTTGGCGTTGACGAGGAAGACACCGGACCCGCCCGAACCCTGGAGGGGCTTGAGGACGGCCTTGTTGCCGAGCTCCTTGATGAATGCGGCGATCTGTGCCTCGTCGCGGGAGATGAGGGTGCGGGGCCGGACCACCTCGGGGAAGTGCTGGAAGTAGGCCTTCGAGAGTGCCTTGGCCAGGCTGGACGGGTGGTTGACGACGAGGACCCCGTGCGCGGCCATGAGCTCACCGAAGGCGACGGCCGCGTTGTTGGCCCACGGGCGCTCGGCGTCGTCGGCCGGGTCGCTGCGGAGCATGACGGCGTCGAACTCGTGGAGCGTGACCTGGGTCGGCGTCGAGCTCTGGGCGTCCTCGAGATAGCGCTCGAGCGAGCGGTAGCTCTTCCCCTCCGCGCCACGCGCATGGGCGTGCAGGGACCCGTCCGGCTCGTAGCCGAAGTCACCCATCCCCATCAGCCAGACGTCGTGCCCCATGTTGCGGGCCGTCATCGCGAGCCGGGTGGTGGTGTAGACGGGCTTCTCCGTCTCGACGTCGTTGACGACGAATCCGATCTTCATGTGCTTTCTCCTCTGGTGAGCTGGGTCAGGTCGTCCGCCGCTGCAGCCTCGACGAGGCGCTCGCGGGTCCCGGGCAGGTCCCAGAAGCGGGGCAGGACGGCAGGGGGGTTGATGCATCCGCTCGAGGTGAGCTCCTCGATGAGCGGCAGGTCGGCGAGCGAGAACTTGCCGGCATAGAGAGTGGTGAGGCTGCCGCCGCCGTTCAGGTGGGCGAGCAGGTCGACGAGTCCGCGTAGATAGATCGCGTCCTTGGTCAGCCCCCCGGACCGGAAGACGCGCATGACCGTCGTGAAGGCGCTGCCGCTCGGGATCCCGGCCTCGACGAGTCGCTCGTGGCACTCCGTGAACGAGGCGCCGTGGAGCATGTCGTGGACGACGACGACCCGGGCGGCGAGGGTGCGGAGGCGGGCGGGGGTGAGTCCGCCGACGGCGACCTCGGCGAGGACCGCGAGGCCTTCCTGGGTCTCGTCGTAGCCGGCAAGGCCAGTGCCCAGCACGGTCATCGGCTGTCGGCTGCCGTTGACCTGGGTGATGAGGTGCGTGCCGATCTCGTGCTGGAGGAGGGCGAAGGCGCGTCGGCTCGCGATGGTGCTCTGGTTCGAGATGAGGAGGGTCGTGCCCTCGCACAGGACACCGGAGACGTCGTCGCGCATCTCGACGTGCAGCCCGATGTCCGGGTCGAGCTCGCGGTAGTGGTCCAGCTCCTGCTCGGCGAGGTCGCGGAACTCCTCGGCGGTGAGCGTCCCCGCTCCCGGGTCGGGCGGGTCGACGACGAGGAGCAGCGCCGATGCCCGCTCGTACAGTGCGGGCGTCACCGCGCCGTAGAGCTCGACCGACATGTCGCGGAACTCCGGTGTCCCACGGGCACACAGCATCTGCAGCTGCAGCTCCATCTCGCGGTGCTTGGCGCGCAGCAGGTGCCCGAGCGTGGGGTTCTCGACCGTGGCCGGATCGATCCGGGCCAGCTCCGCCTCGAGGACGTCAGGATCGCTCTCCAGCTCGCGGTACGTGAACTCCGGCTCCAGCACCTCGCCGGCAAGGTATGCCTCGCGCACCTCGTCGCTGTCGACGGGTGTGATGTCGAGGAGGAAGCGGACGCCGCCGGAGAGCCGCGCGAGGGCGTGGTCGACGGCGAGATCGCCGGGGCTGAAGGGTTCCGTCACTGACCGACCTGGACCGGCACTTCCCGCAGCGCCGCCAGGACCGGCTCCTGGGTCGCGGCAAGCGCCTCGGCCAGTCGCTGGATCCGGTCGAGATCGGGCTCGCCGGTCCACTCGTCCATGAAGGTCTTCTTGAACTCGAGCGCCAGGCAGACCCCGCGCCCCGCATACCGCTCGTGGATCCACCAGGCCAGCGCGCGGCCCTCGAACTTCACGTTCTCCCGGACATCGATCAGGCCGTCACCGGTGGGAGAGGGCTGTGCCCGGAGCGACTCCGTGAAGGCGTCGATGACCCCCTGGAAGAGCTTGCGGTCCACGCTCCCGGTGCCGAGGTTGACCTCTGGGTTGTCCTCGGCCGGCTCCGGCTCGGCGTCGGCACCATCGCGGCGGTGGTTGTAGGAGTGCACGTCGTAGAGGACGAACGGCCCGCGGGCCGCGACCTCGTCGAGCCGCTCGGCGAGCTGGTCGTAGAAGGAGACGTAGACCTCCTGGCTGCCCTTGACGACATCGTCCGGGAGCGGGTTGCTGCGCCAGACCTCGAGGTCCCAGCAGTCCTCGGGCGTGCGGTAGACCGCGTCCTCGACCAACCTGTTGAGGTCCACCTCGAAGCGGGAGCGGTGGGCGACGACGCGGGCCGGCATGAGGGCACCGATCGCGTCGGTATGCGGGTCCTCCTCCCGCAGGCGGGTCGCCTCGTCGAGGATCATCTGGTCGGCGACCTCGGGACGCAGGTCGTGCCCGGTGTGGATGGCGGTCGTGACGATCTGACCGCTCCAGTCGCCGTGGAACGTGATGACCGGCTGCTCGTGGCTCTGCATGACTGTTGTCTACCGGTGCACAACCTTTGTACGGGAGTCCCGAGGGTCAGGCAACCTCTGCGGCGCCGGCTCCAGCGGTTCTCCCGTTCCCGCTGCGCCTGGGCTAATAGCTCGGCGGCTCGTCCCGCTCGCTGCGCCGTGAGCCCTGCCAGCGCCACATCAGGCCCAGCAGGATGAAGACGATGAGGACTGGGACGGCCACCCAGACTCCGACGCTCCGGGAGAGCAGGTAGGCGACGACCACGCCGACGAGGCCGAGCACCCCGACGACGAGCCACGCCGTGCCGAAGCTGCGCAGCGCGGGGCTGCCCGACTGCTCGTGCGACGGCATCCCGTCGTGGTGACGCTGACTCGCAGGGTCCTGGTTCGCAGGGCTCTGGTTGGACGCGCTCTGGTTCGAGGGGTTCTCGGACACCTTTCGACCGTACTGCGGGTACAGGCCGACGCGGTACCGACGGCGGCAGGCCGAGGAGGCTAGTAGTTGCCCTGACCGCCGCGGGTGCGCTGGAGGACGAGCGGAACCACGAGCCACACGACGAGCACGAACACGGTGGCGACTGTCGCGACGGTGATCGCGATCCGCCGGTCCAGGACCATGTCGAGCGCGAGGAGCAGAGCACCGGTGAGTGCCACCCCGATAGTCACGAAGGAGATCTTGGTGAACCAGTCGCCGACAGCGATGAGCTGGTCCTTCTTGTGTCGGGCGTAGAGGAACCGGTGCGTGATGACAGGAGCCAGGGTGAGGACCGCCGAGACGGCCATGAGGCAGACGACCACCACATACAGCCGCCGGGAGAAGTCGTCCACCTCCTCGAACCGGACCTGGAACGGGAGGATGAGGAGGAAGGCGAAGACGACCTGCACCCCGGTCTGGGTGACGCGCAGCTCCTGGAGCATCTCGTTCCAGTGCCGGTCCATCCGCTCCGCGGGCGTCTCGCCGCGGACCGGCTTCGGGTCCTTCATGACGTGACAGGGTATGCCGTGCGCGCCCTGTCCGGACCGGCTCACCTCGTGCGCGGGCACGCCTCCAGCGCGACATCCGTCAGCCGGGTGAGACGTCCCTGGCCCGCTCCGCGCGGGCCTGCGCGAGCCGCGCGCTCATCGCCCGCTCGTCCACGTCGTAGCCGAGGAGCGGCAGCACGGAGAGGACGCCGCTGATGACGGGGACGATGGTGCACGCGGCCCAGACGAGCTGACGCATCTCATCGGTGACGGGCAGGTCCGCCTCGTAGCCGCTCCACGCGACCGCCGTTCCGAAGACCATGGTGGCTACGGCGGTGTTGAGCTTCGTCGTGAACGTCATGCCGGCGAAGCAGGAGCCGTCGGTCCGCTCCCCGGTGCGCAGCTCGGTGACATCGGCGCTGTCCCCGATCATCGACGTCGTGCAGACGAGGTTGACGCCCATCGTCACGCCGACGAGGAAGAGTCCCGTCGCGACGACGACCAGCGAGCCGTATCCGGTCACGAACAGTGCTGCGAAAAGTGCTGCCGCAGAGAGGTTTGCACCGATGAGCGCCGTGCGTCGTGTGGTCCGGCGGAGCAGTGCCGGGGCGATCACGAGTCCGATGACGATGCCGCCGATGAGCGCTCCCCCGAGAAGGGTGAAGGCCTCGACATCGTCGAAGACGATGACGGCGATGACCGCGCCGCCGATCTCGAAGATCGTCGTGCCGAAGCCGAGCAGGATGGAGCCCAGCACGCGGTGCAGCGGACGGTTGCCGAGCACGTGACCGATCGCCGTCCGCAGCCGTACCGGTTCGGGGTTGTGCCGGACCCGTTCGCGGGTGAGGAAGGTCGCGAGGGTGAACAGCGACATACCCACGACCGAGACGATGAGGGCCGTCCAGGTCCAGCCGATGCTCTCGCCGAGCGCGGGCCCGCCAAGGGTCATGACGGCGAGCGCGATCATCGCCGCAACCCGGGCCCGCGAGACGATCCTCGTGCGCTCGTCCTCGTCCGGGGACATCACCGAGGTCAGCGACCAGTACGGCACGTCGCTGAGCGTGTAGAACGCGTCCCAGAGCAGGTATGCGATGGCCACCAGGACGATCGCCCGCACCTCCTGATCGGGGTCGGCCGGCTCGGGGATGGCGAAGAGCGCGGTCGTGAGGACGGCGATCGGTGCAGCGGTGATGAGCGGGTAGGGACGGAAGGTGCCCCAGCGGGTCCGGGTGCGGTCGATGAGGACGCCGATCGCGATGTCGTTGACCGCGTCCCAGACACGCACCGCGGTGAGGACGACGGTGAGGATGGCGATCCCGCGGGAGGACAGCCGGAGGTCCTCGTAGAGGTAGACGAGCAGGAACAGCGTCAGGACGTTGTAGACGAGGTTCTGACCGAAGCCGGCGACGGCGTGGCCGAGACGTTCCCGCAGGGGCATGCTCGGCAGCCTAGGGCTTTGGCTCCGAACCCACGGGCGTCCTGATGGGTGGGTTGAGTCAGTGACTGGGGCGGTGGCTCCGCTCAGTGGCTGGAGTACCCGCGGCTGGGCTCACAGGGAACCGGTCGGGAGGAGTCCAGACCCACGCCGGCCAGCGACCAGTAGGTGAAGTAGACAATCGACTCCGTGGCCTCACCCCAGACGTCTTCGAGCTCGACCACGATCGTGTGCGTTCCGCGCTCGAGTCGGACGTCGTCGAAGACGAGACCGCCGGGCAGGGAGTAGAGGTCGGACTCGTAACCCTCGGAGTCGATGTAGCCGACGCTCCCCATGAGGAAGAGCGCGTGCTGCTCGGGGTTCGTGTAGGTGAACGACAACCGCACGATGTCCGACCCGAGCTCCGGGTCGAAGCGCAGCGGAGCGACCGAGAACGTGGGCTTGAGCGCAGTGATGTCCGGACACATCGTGTAGGGCGAGTAGCTCGGCCCGGGAGTGGTCATGCGGCTGGCGCCCGGCGACGTGGTACCTGTGGTTCCACCGGTCGTGGGGGGAGCAGTACCCCCGGCCGTCGGTCGCTGCGTGGTGTCGCGGGTGGGTCGCCGGGTGACGTCGACCGAGCGCCTGGTTGTCTCGTCGGAGCCCGCTCCGGGTGCCTCGGCGTCGACTGCTGAGGCAGGTGCCGCAGGATCGGAAGTGCCCACCGCCTGGGTGCTCGCCGGGTCAGTCTCTTGCCCGATGGTCGGCCCTCCGGCACCGCAGCCGCTCACGGCAAGGAGGAGCCCGAGAACGGCCGACGGGAGCACCGGACGTGCTCGCGCAGCGGTGCGGCGAGGTGCACTCACGCGCTCATTGTGCAGTGCCCGACCGGTCGAGGTCAGGAGGCGCTCCCTGCGATTCGCTGGCTGGTCGACCGCGTAGCGGGTGAGCGGTGCGGGGACGGTGACGGTCAACGCTGTGTAGGGGTCCAGTGGGTGAGGAACCAGATGACGAGGGTGAGCTGACCGACGGCCATCGGGAGCAGGGCATCGGAGGTCTGCGGGTACCACGTCGGCGGGAAGACCGCGGCGAGGACGGCGAGACCACTCAGTCCCAGTCCGGCCGGGACCAGGGGCGTGCTCCGCAGCCTGATCGCACCTGCGGCGGCCGCGACGAGATGCACGCCGAGCAGCATCTGGGCAGTGGCCAGCAGGACGTCGACCTGGGCCAGTGCCTGGTCGCCTTGCCAGATGAGGGTGAGCGACGCATACAGCTGGAGAGCGGACGCGACGAGCAGAGCGAGTGAACCGGTGAGCGCGGACGTGAGCGCGCGAGCACGCAGCAGTCGCCAGATCGACGCTGCGAGAACGACACTCAGGATGGCGGCCGCACCGTATGCGGTGGCCGCCGCGATCACACCGCTCGCCGACGGATCGGAGTGAAGGGTGAAGTGCGCCGGGATCGTGAGCGCGACGACCGCGGTGACGGCTCCCGCTCCACGTAGGGCTGCAGCCGTCGTGCGCCGAAGTCCCCTGGCGCGGAACGCGACTGGTCGCGCGACGCGGCCGGTGCTGATCGTCGAGGCGTTGACCGAGGGAACGTCGATCGTGGTCATGCGTCGAGCCTCCCGCGCATGACCGCGCGCCGATACCGGGTGAGACCCCCACCCGACCCTGACCGGGCCGGGCGGCTCTCAGGGCAGCCCAGGTCTCAGGGCGCCAACCGTTGGTGGGCCTCAGACACAGAGCGATCCCGGCGGTCGAAGCCGCCGGGATCGCTCGGAGTTGAACTCAGGTGACAGGTCAGAACACCCGACGACGGGTGCCACCGATCGGCACGAGGTTCAGGATGAGGCCGACGACGGCCAGGATGATCCCGAGGGTGACGAGAATGCCGATGTCGGCGACGAGGCCGATGATGAGCAGAATGACGCCGAGGACGATCATGTCTGTTCCTTTCGTTGATGCGGACTGCCGGCTTGGCGCCGGCAGCGGTGCTTATGACCTCAACGTAGCGTTTGCACAATCTCGTGCACGGTTCACTGATCGCGTCTGATCGCGCGGTTCTGATCGCCAGCTGGAGTCGTCGCGCCGCCTCACCTCGTGCCGCGGCGCCTTGTCACGAATTCGCCCGGAATTCCTGCCTGTTCAGTGGATGGTCATTCGCCGCCCCGGCCGGCGAGGATGGGAACCCCATCATTCGTGCACCGGCGGACACCCTCCACGGTGCACGTGCGCACCGCAGCAACGAGGAGTGATCACGATGTCCGACACCGCTACCGGCGGGTGGGTCGAGGAGCAGCCACCGGTCCACGAGAACGTCGATGGAGCCGACCTCCCCGAGGAGGAGGGTGTCGAGCAGCCGGACCAGCGCCGCACCCCGATGCCCGGCGGACGGCAGCGCCAGACGCCGGCGACGAAGCTGCTCGCCATCGCCGCCAAGGAGATCGGCACCGTCGAGAAGCCGAAGGGCTCGAACAAGGTGAAGTACTGGTCGGTCAAACCGGACTGGAACGGCTCGCCGTGGTGCGCGGCGTTCATCCGCTGGTGCCTCGTGCAGGCGAACGTCCAGAACTACCCGCCGATCCCGAACCCGTACTACGTCCCCTACGTCGAGGCGTGGGGGCGCAACAACAACCGCTTCGTCTCCTCCGGACCGAACCCCGGAGACCTCGTCATCTTCGGCGACCAGATCGCCTCCCACATCGGCTTCGTCGAGCGCCGCCTCGACGGCGGCTGGGTGCAGACGATCGAGGGCAACACCTCGGCGGGCACGACGGGGTCACAGAACAACGGCGACGGTGTCTACCGCCGCAAGCGCAGCCCGTCCTGGATCAGAGGGTATGTGCGGGTCGAGTTCTCAGCGGACTCACCGTTGCTCGTCGTCGACGGCAAGCTGGGACCGATGAGTCGCCGTGCTCTCCAACAGCTCGTCGGGCTCAAGGGTGCGGCGGTGACAGGGACGATGGACAAGGACTCGTGGCGGGCCGTGCAGAAGTGGGCGGGACTCAGCGGCGCGGACGTCGACGGGAACGTCGGTCCGGTCACCTCCGACGCCATCGCCCGCAAGACCGGGCACACCGAGCTGCTCGGCACGGTCTTCAAGTGGAAGGACTCCACCGTCGCCACGGGTCACGCGCGCGAGCTCCAGGCGGCCTTCAACCGGGCGATCCACGAGGGCTTCAAGCCGTCCTGAGCAGGCTGTGCGGCGTCGGCTGTTGATGCCGACTGCTGAGCTGTCCCCGGCGGCCGATCGGCGATGCGGGATGGTTGCGGCGTGGTGTCGACGTGTCCCGCCTGGGGGTGCCAGTATCGAGTGTGGCCATCTCCCCAAAGCTGCTCAATGACGGCGAGCGCATCATCGTCTCGACACGCACCCACCCCAAGGCGCTCATCGCGCCCGTCCTCATCGCTCTCATCGTCGTGGCGGCCGCGGCTGTCGCGGTGACCCTCGTCCCGTCCGGCTCGACCATCGGAATGGCGGTCGTCGTCGGCGTCGCGGTCCTCATCCTCCTGTGGCTCGTCGTGCCGCCGGTGCTGCGCTGGCTGAGCACGACCTACACCTTCACGAACCACCGGTTCATGAAGCGCAGCGGCCTCATCGCCAAGGAGGGGCGGACGATCCCGCTCGACCGGATCAGCGGGGTGGACTTCGAGATCGGTGTCCTCGACCGTCTCTTCGGGTGCGGAACGCTCATCGTCTCGGACGCGAGCACCCATGGGCAGGTCGAGCTGCACGACATCCCACGCGTGGAGAGTGTCCAGCTCAAGGTCGCCGAGGAGCTGGCTCGTCGCAGCGGCCGCTACGACGGCCCCTGATCGGCCCGCCCGAGCAGGTCGGCGAGCGGGGGTCACCAGTACCGGTCGCGCTCCAGCATGAGCTCGCGTCGCCGCCGGCTCACGAGAAGGCCGGGCCCGAGCGCTGCGGGGCGGAGGTAGCTGCCCTCGTCCTGCGTGTATGCGTCGCGGAGCGCCCAGGCACGGTCCTGGCTGCTGGGCGCACCGATGACCTCGACGAGTGTGTACGCGCGCAGCCGGTCCGGTGGTGGGCCGATGAGGTTGTTCTCCTTGGCGAGGAACCACGCGATCGTGGACGCGGTGTTGACGTCCTTCGCACGGCGGCGCAGCACCTCCGGCCCACGGGCCGCGACACCGGTGAGGAAGCGCCGGCAGACGGTCCGGAACTCCGTGTCCACGGGCGGCAGCCCGCCCGCGCACAGCCGGTCGAGGTGACCCGAGATCGCGGTGACCCGCTCGTGCAGGTCCGCCGGGACGTTGGACAGGTCGAGCTCCTCGTCCGGATGGGGAGTGTCGTCCAGGGCGACGACGGCGTCCTCACTGCCGAGCACCTCCAGGAGTCGGTGGCGCATCAGCGGACCGAGGTCGCCCGCCAGTGCCGCCGCATACAGCTCCTCGGACTCCCGGATGGCTGCGGTGATGCCCATCGCGCGGCCGGCCTCGAGGACCGGTGCCCACTCCACGACCGCTGCGAGCGTCTCGGTGGTCCGCTCCGGCGGGATCCCCCGCGTGCGGTGCGCGAATCGGATGACGGACGGGAGCACCCGGGGGATCTGCTCAGCCGCGCTGTCGCTCACGGTGGGGTCGAAGGTGAGCTCGCGCAGGCATACCTCCACGACGACGGGGCTCCAGCGCAGCGGATCGCGGGAGTGGTCCGCGGCGAAGTCGAAGAGCTCGTCGACTGCGTCCAGCTCGTCGGTGGTGCGCTCGAGCTCAGCCCCCTCCGGGGACAGCCAGAACGCGCTGACGACATCGGCGACCTCAGGAGCGGCTGCGCCGCTCACCTCATCCGGCTCCGGCATCGTCTCCAGGAGCAGCTCGAGCAGCGGCCGGGCGAGTGGCCAGCCGTCCTGCTCCCAGTCCGGATGGAACATGTCGAGATTGTCCAGGGCCTCCTCGATGCGGCCGCGCGCCTCCCCGAGCTCCATCGGCGGCAGGTCGCTCGTCGTGTCACCCTGCTCCTCGATCAGCTCCAGATAGCGCTCGCGGACCAGCTCGACCCGCTCTCCGATGAAGAACCCGTCCTTGACGATCGTGCCCATGTTGTGGTCGATGTAGACGATCGCGGTCATCCGGGTGCCGTCGGGGAAGTCGATGCCGAGGATGACGTTGTCGCCGTCGCCGAGGTCGTCGCCCATGAAGTATGCGCTGGTCACCCGGGCCTCGCGCAGGCCGGTGACGTAGCCGGGCATCGGCTGGCGGCGGGTGGCGAGGACACGCAGGAGCCGGTGTCGACTCAGGTCGTCACCGGCGAAGGCCGAGGCAACGTGCAGCAGGGCGGTCGTCTCGGCGATGTCGATCTCGCACATGGCCTCGAGCAGGCCGACCCAGCCGTCGGGCAGGTCCGCCTCGGTGGCTGTCGCGAGCGTGACGACCGCGCTGGCATCGACGAGGAAGGCGGCCGGATCGCCGGAGCGCAGCGAGCGGCGCAGGCCCATCATCAGGTCCTGGCCCTCCGACCCCTCCGGGACGGGGAGGTCGCTGGGGCCCGCGCTGGGATGCCTCGAACGGCTGGCCGTGCTCCGGGTCGCGGAGCGGTTGGGCGGGCGGCGCCTGGAGCGCCCGGTCTTCTTCGGCATACGTCCATCCCATCAGATCAAGGAGGAGACCGCAGGATCGCCGGTCAAGACACGCGCGGCACAGTCAGGGCGGACAGCGGAAGGGCCCGAGTGCCTCTCTCGCACGCTTCGGCCTCCACGACCGATGAAGGGCCCGACCGGGTCAGCCGCAGTCCTCCGTCTCAGCCACCGGACTGCTCAGCGCGTTGCCCACGGCGGCTCGGCCGGCAGCAGCGCCTCGAACTCGGCGATGAGCGCGTCCTGGTACGCGCCGGCGTAGGTGCCGTCGAGCAGCCTCGGGAAGGCCTCCTCGCGCAGTCGGCTCCAGGAGGCCGCCTCACCGCCCGGGTTGATCGGGTAGTACAGACATCCGGCGGTCCGCGCGGCGTCCCGGTCGCCGGGCGCGTCGCCGATGAGGAGGATGCGGTCGGGGTCGTACTTGCCCGTCGCGGCGAACTCGACGTGCTGGGCCTTGCTCCCCATCTCCTGGCCGGCGATGACCGACATGTACTCCGCCAGCCCGTGCTCGGTCCACTCCCGCTGCAGCGCCTCGACGGGCGTCGCGGAGACGACCATGAGGTCGGCGTGGGGACTCATGTACTCCAGCGCCTCGCGCACGCCGGGGAAGGGCGGCACGCCGTGCACCATCTCCGCGATCGAGGCGTTGACGCCGGCTCCCCAGAGCAGGCAGCGTTCCATCTCGGGGCCGGGGTGCTCGCTCGCCCACTGCTGGATCCCGAGGTCGGACAACGGGTACCCCGAGTCGAGGAACGCCTGCAGCTCATCGCCCTTCGGGACCTCGACGCCGCGCTCGGCCACCTCGGGGCGCTCGCGGAGGAGGTCGAAGAACCGCTTGAGCGCGACCCACCGGTTCTGCCCACGGGAGGTCGAGTAGAGGTTGACGAACAGGGCGGTCTCCCGCGCATACGTTGAGACGGCCTGCAGGCCCCACCACTTGATCGTGTTCGGCGTGAAGCACTCCTGGTGCTTGATCTCCATCGCGTCGAACGCGCAGCCGTCGGAGTCGATGCCGACGAAGACGTCGTGCTGCGGCTCGAAGTCCATCAGGACCTGGGCGTGCGGAGGGATCGAGGGCACGGGCTGGGAGGGCACGGTCATGTCAGATCCTCGTGTCGAAGAAGCCGCAGTATGCGTCGGTCGGGGGCACGCCGGTGAAGGCGTCTGCTCCGGAGGCCAGCTTGTCGAGAAGCAGCTCGAGAGTGACCGGCCGCGGGTCGTAGGTGTTGATGTAGCACTTCACCGCCGGCGCGTCGGCCAGGTGGTAGGGGCAGTTCACGGAGATGAAGATCGTCGGGATCTCGTGGACGTACCACGGCAGGTCCGGGGTCCCCTTGCTCGCCGGCCACGAGATGCGCTCGACGGGCTGCATGCCGCCGACGACCTGCGCCACGTTGATGACGAGGTCGTACTTCGCGACGAACTCCTTGATCGGCGCCTTGCCCGCATACATGTTCTGCAGGGCCGCCCCGCGCTCCTCCTCGGGGAGCCTGCCGATCCGCGTCACGGCCGACTCGAAGATCTCGACCTCGTGGCCACGCTCGCGGAGCTTCTCGGTGATGAGGTCCACGGCCTTCTGACCAGCGGCTGCCCCGAAGAAGGCGGCGGCCGGGTTCGGCGGACCGTCGACGGGGACGAGGAGGATCCGCCGGTAGCGCTCCGGCGTGACCGGCAGGATGTCCGGCTGCTTGTTCTTCACGAGAGTGATGGCCTTGTCGGCGATCTCGGCGAAGACGGCTGTGTTCTCGGGCAGTCCGATCTGCGCAAGAGCCTCCTCGGCCGGCGGCACGATGTCGGTCTTCGCCTTGCGGTGCAGGCCGAGCCGGGCCTTGAGACCCAGGGTGCGGGTGACGGCCTCGTCGATGCGCTCCTGGGTGAGGATGCCGCGCCGGACACCGTCGCGCATGTACTCGAGGTCCTCGTCCGGGTCGTTGAAGAAGAGGAACAGGTCGCACCCGGCGGCGATGGCGGTCGGGACGAGGTCGGCCCGCTTCATCGCCGAGGTGAGGGCCACCATGTGGCTCGCGTCGGTGACGACGACGCCGTTGAAGCCGAACTCGCCGCGCAAGAGGTCGGTCATGATCTCCTTGCTCAGCGTTGCCGGCAGCAGGTCCTCGTCGGCGACACCGGGGTCGTACTTGCGCTGGAAGGCGGGCAGGTGGATGTGGCCCGCCATGAGCGAGGGCAGCCCGGCGTCGATGAGTCCGCGCCAGACCTTGCCGAAGGTCTCGTTCCACTCCTCCTCGGAGAAGGAGTTCACCGAGAAGGACAGGTGCTGGTCGCGCTCGTCGACCCCGTCGCCGGGGAAGTGCTTGGCCGCGCAGACCGCGCCGGACTCCTGGAAGCCCTTCATGTAGGCGAGTCCCATGTCGAGGACGAGCTGCGGGTCTGCGCCGAAGGAGCGGTTGGAGATGATCGGGTTGCGCCAGTTGTAGTAGATGTCGACGATCGGGGCGAAGCTCCAGTTGCAGCCGATGGCGGTCGCCTCGACGCCGGAGACCCGGCCGAGCTCGTATGCGTAGCGCGGGTCAGCCGTCGCCCCCACCTTGACCTCGTAGCCGACCTCGGTGCCGTCGGTGCACGCGCCGTTGCCGCCCGCCTCGGTGTTCGCGGCGATGAGGAGCGGGATCGCGCTGTTCTCCTGAAGGATGCGGTTCTGCTCGTGCACCTCCGCCGCCGTTCCGGGGTTGTAGCGCACGCCGGCGAACTTGTACTGCTGGACCACGTCGGTGAGGTAGTCCTCGTCGCGGCTGGCCCCCATGTTGATGAACAGCTGCCCGAGCTTGTCCTCGAGCGTCATGGAGGCGAGGGTGGACTCGACCCACGAGACTCCCTCCTCGTCGAGCTCGTACGGCACTGCTCTCAGGTCGACCATGGCGGTGTCCTTTCCGGGTCGTGGTTCGGGGTGGCTGGGAAGGGATGTGATGGGGAGAAGTCAGGAAGCCGGTGTGGCGGCGAGGGCCGTGAGGCTCTCAGCCTCGGCGAGGACCGCGGCGGCCACCTCCCGGTCGTCGATGCCGAGCCACTCGAGGACTCGGTTGACGGCGGTGTCGAGCGGTCCCTCGACGAGCGGCAGGACCTCGTCGGCGCGCGCGTCGTGGACCGCCGCGCCGAGGCCGCGCAGGTGGAGCACCCAGGCGGCGACGGCTCGGACCGCTCCGGTCGGCATGACGCCTGCCGCGCGGTCGGCGAGCAGGGCGGGCACGATCCGGATCGGGAGCTTCTGCGAGCCGTCGGCGGCGATCTGGGCGAGGAGGTGCCGGATCGCGGGGTTCTCGTAGCGCTCGACGAGTGCGGCGCGGTAGGACCGGATCTCCTCGGGCGGTAGTGGCAGGTGGCGCGCGGCCACGTCCCACCACTCCTCGACCCAGCCGCGGACGCGCTCGTCACGGATGGCGTCGTAGACGGTCTCGATCCCGAGGATCGTTGCCGCGTAGGCCATGAGCGAGTGGGAGCCGTTGAGCAGCCAGAGCTTGCGGGTCTCGAAGGCCTCGATGTCGTCGACGAAGCGTGCGCCGCTGGTCTCCCACTGCGGGCGACCTCCCGGGAAGGCGCCCGAGAGCACCCACTCGGTGAACGGCTCGGTGACGACCACGGCCGGGTCGTCGACGCCGCGCTCACGGCGCACAGCCTCGAGGTCGGCGTCGGTCGGCCGGGGCGTGATCCGGTCGACCATCGTCGTGACGAACCCGCAGTTGGCGTCGATCCACGCACCGAGGGTGGGATCGACAGCGGCAGCCGTGTCGCGCAGGACGGCCTCGATCATCTCGCCGTTGCCGGAGACGTTGTCGCAGGGCACGAAGGTGATGGGGGCGCGCTCGTGCGCGGCGCGGCGGGCGAGCAGACCTGCGACGAGCTTGCCGGGCAGGGTGGTGAGGCCGTCCGCCGTCGGGTTCTCGCGGAGCGTCGCGATGTCGGCCGCGAGCGCCGGATCGGCGAGGTCGGCGCCACCACCGGGTGCGCGGACGTAGCCGGCCTCGGTGACGGTGCTCGTGACGACGACGACGGCGGGGTCGGCGAGATAGGACCGCAGTGCCTTGAGGTCACTCGCCGCGTGCACGGCGGAGAGGGAGCCGATCACCTCGTAGTCGTTGCCCTGCGGACCCTGGATGACGAGGGTGTAGAGGCCCTCCTGCGGAGCGAGTGTCTCGGCGATGGCTGCCGAGCGTCCGGTGAAGGCGGCGATGCCCCAGTCGGGGGCATCGCCCGCGTGCTCGGTGTACCAGGCCTGGTGGGCACGGAAGAAGTTGCCGACGCCGAGGTGGACCATGCGCACCGGGGCTGCGGGGCGGGAGTCGGTCGCTCGGGACAGGCGGCGGGGCGCTGACGTGCTCACAGGTTGAAGACCTTTCTCGGGTTCTCCGCGACGAGCGCGTGGATGACGGAGGCGGCCTCGTCCTCGGAGAGCCGGTGCTCGACGACGAGCTCGGCGAGGTGGACGCTGTCGAGTCGGCGCGACATGTCATGGCGGGCCGGGATGGAGCAGAAGGCACGGGTGTCGTCGATGAAGCCGGAGGTCTTGCCGAAGCCGGCGGACTCGGTGACGGCCTTGCGGAACCGGCGGATCGCGTCCGGTGCGTCGAGGAACCACCAGGGGACCCCCACATACACCGACGGGTAGAAGCCGGCGAGTGGGCCGATCTCCCGGGAGAAGACGGTCTCGTCCATCGTGAAGACGACGAGCTTGAACTGCGGCGAGGTGCCGTACCGGCCCAGGAGCGGGGCGAGACCGCGGACGACCTCGACGCTCGTGGGGATGTCGGCGCCGACGTCGGCGCCGTACCGCTCGAAGGTCGGGTGGTGGTGGTTGCGCGCGACGGCGGGGTGCAGCGTCATGGTGAGGCCGTCCTCGCTCGACATGCGCGCCATCTCGGTGAGCATGTGCCGCTGGAGGGCCTCGGCCTGGTGCGCGGAGAGCGTCCCGGCGCGGGCGCCGGCGTAGATGCGCTCGGCGTCGGCGTGCTCGAGGACATCGGTGCGCAGGTCCTTGTGGCTGTGGTCCGTCGACACCGCGCCGTGCGCCTTGAAGTACGCGCGGCGCGCCTCCATCGCTGCAACCCAGCCACTCCAGGTGCCGCAGTCGATTCCGCTCACCTCGGCGAGCCGGTCGGTATGCGCGTTCCAGTCCGCGCGACCGGGCTCGAGATAGCGGTCGGGCCGGAAGGTCGGCACCATGCGGCGCGCAAAGGTCTGGTCGTCCGCGACCGCCCGGTGGTGGGTGAGGTCGTCGCACGGGTCGTCCGTCGTGGCGAGGACTTCTATGTCGAAGGACTCCATCAGCGCGCGCGGCGTGGAGGACTCGCGGGCGATCCAGTCGGCGATCTGGTCGTAGATCGCGTCGCTGTTGCCTGCGGTCGGCACCTCGGTGACGCCGAAGATGTCGACGAGCTCGGACTCCAGCCAGTAGCGGACCGGCGTGCCGGCGTAGATGCCCCAGTGGGCGCACAGGTGGCGGAAGGCCGCCCTGGAGGCGGCCTCGTCGAGGGGGCCCTGACCGACACCGAGCTCGTGCAGCTGGACCCCGTGGGCGTGCATGAGTCTCGTGACGTAGTGGTCGGGAGTGATGAGGAGCGAGGTCGGGTCGCTGAACGGGATGTCCTCGCTGATCCACTCCGGCGGCACGTGCGAGTGCGGCGAGATGATCGGCAGGTCCTTGACTGAGCTGTAGAGCCGACGCGCCACCTCACGGGTCGAGGCGTCGGCGGGGAAGAGCCGGTCGGGGTGCAGAGCGAGTGTGGTCACGCTCTCCACCCTGGCCCAGTCCTCCTCTGCAGCGAGGAAGTTGCCGTTTGTTGCCGGTCCACATCCCTCTCCCAGGCTGTCGGCGCACTGCCTTGATGCAACTTGTGGCAACTCGGTTGTCACTCCATCAGGTGCCCTCCACGCTGAAGGTCATGGACAGCACATCGACCCGAGGAGGGGACATGTCCGAGTCGACACCGTCGTCGAGTGGAGCACCGTCACCGAGCACGCCAATCCTGCCGGTGGTGACGATCTGGGAGTACTACGGCTCGCGCGGCGAGGAGATCGGCCGCGCCGTCGCTGAGCGACTGGGCCTCCCGTTCCACACGCAGGCCTTCTCGTCCGAGGAGCTCGCGCACCCGACGTCCGACACCGAGGAGGCCGCCGCGCTGGTGCGGGTCCTCTCGGTCCTGGGCGGCGCATACGGCGGCATCGAGAGCCGCGACGTCGCGACCGTGCAGCGCGAGAAGTACGAGCTCACTGTCCAGAACACCCGCACCGTCTGGGACGAGGCGGAGGCCGGCGGGGTGATCATGGGGCGCAACGCCACCGTGATCCTCAAGAACCGGCCGAACACCCTCCACGTCCTGCTGACCGGCTCCGTCGAGGACCGGGTCGCCTACGCCGCCGAGCATGACGGCGTCTCCCTCGAGGAGGCCGCCAAGCGCCAGCAGCGTGAGGACGAGGTGCGCGCCGAGATGTCGATCACCCTCTACGGCTGGGACCCCCGCCAGCCCGACGCATACGACCTCGTCATCAACACCTCCCGCATCCCGGTGGACCACGCGACCGCCGCCATCATCGACGCGCTCGGCGCCGCACGCTGACCGCCCTCACGACCGCTCTCGGAACCCAAGGAAGACAAGCCATGGCCACCATCGCCACCGCTGCGGCGCCCGCCCCCAGCACCACTGCCAAACCACTGACCGTCCGCAACTACCTCGCGTATGCGGCCGGCGACTTCGCCAACAACCTCACGTTCTCGATGGCCGGGATGTTCCTCATCCTCTACTACACCAACGTCGTGGGGATCAGCGCCGCCGTCATCGGCACGATGTTCCTCGTCGTCCGGTTCATCGACGCGGTGACCGACCTGGTGGCGGGACGTTTCGTCGACACCCGGCGCCCCGGGAGGCTGGGCAAGTTCCGGCCCTTCATCCTCGTCTTCGCCCTGCCCCTTCTGCTCTCGAGCATGGCCATCTACTCCGCCAAGCAGTTCTTCCCCGACATCAGCGGCACCCAGGCCGTCGTCTACATGTACGTCACGTACATCCTCATGGGCTCGGTGTTCTACACCCTCGTCAACATCCCCTACGGCTCGATGGCGCCGTCGATGACGCAGGTGCCGACCGAGCGCGGCAAGCTCGCCACCTTCCGGATGTACGGCGCGATGACGGGCATGCTGTTCCTCGCCTTCCTCGTCGGCCCGCAGCTGCGCGGCATCGCCAACGACCCGCAGGTCCTGCAGCAGCGGCTCTTCACGATCACCTTGGGCTTCGTCGCCCTCGGCGTGCTGCTCTACGGCTTCCTCATCTGGGGCACCCGCGAGCAGGTCGCCCGGTCCCCGGAGCCGGTCTCGCTGAAGGACAGCTTCGGGACGTTGAGGAAGAACACGCCGCTGCTCCTGCTCTCGGGTAGCGCGGTGCTCTACCTCACCGGCATGACCGCCCTGACGACCCTCGGTTCCTACATCGCGATCTACGTCCAGCGGGACGCCCAGTTCATCGCCTGGAACACCCTCGCCCAGGTCGGCGCCCTGCTCGTCGTCGGTCCGCTCGTCCCCTCGATCGTGCGCTCGGTCGGCAAGAAGACCGGCTACGTCGGTCTCGCCCTGATCACGATCGCCGGCGCCGGCGTCCTCGCCTTCGCGCCGCTCTCCACGACGCCGTGGTGGGGCCTGGTCGCCTTCTTCGTCATGGGTCTGGGCATCAACGGCGTCAACACCTTCATGTGGGCCTGTGAGGCCGACACCGTGGAGTACGGGGAGTGGAAGACCGGCGCCCGCACCGAGGGCACGACGTATGCGGTGTTCTCCTTCACCCGCAAGATGGGCCAGGCACTGGGCGGGTTCGTCGGCGGTATCGCGCTGACCATCGCCGGCTTCAGCGCCACCCGGGCCTCGAGCGGGCTGGACCAGTCCGCAGAGGTGGCGGGGAACATCCAGCTGTGGGCCGGCGGCCTGGTCGCCCTCTTCTCGCTTCTCGCGGCGGCTGTCATGTACTTCTACCCCCTCACCGACCAGCTGTACCGGAAGGTCGTCCAGGAGATCACCGAGCGCCGGGTCGCCAAAGAGGCAGCCTCACGGGGCTTCTGACCCAGCCGGCAGCGAGACACTGACCTGACAGTTCGCGACCAACGGAGGACACGATGACTGAGACGACAGCGAGTGGGACAGCCGGCCAGGCTCGAGCGGATGTCACTGCGGCGGATGTCA
>JAAYCP010000168.1 GCA_012729695.1 Actinomycetales bacterium
CGCACCAGCCGCGCGACGTCCCGGGCGCCGATCGTCACCGTCGTGACCTCCAGCTGCCTGCCCGGGCCGCGCCGGCCGCGTAGCCCGACGGCATGGAACTCCCAGAACACATCGGGGTAGACGACGCGCCCGCGCATCCACGGCCGGTGGCTCGGGAAGCGCACCCACTGGAACGCCGCATGCGGTATGCGCGGGCTGGGTCGTAGCAGTCCCCACGGCTCGGCGGGCTCGAACCCGAGGCGTCCGTAGTACGCCGGGTCGCCCTCCAGGACGACGCCGAAGGCACCGGATGCTTCCGCTTCGCGGAGGGCGTATGCGACGAGCGCCTTCCCGATCCCCCTCCCGGAGTAATCGGGATGGACCCCGAGGGGACTGAGGACCGGAATGGTGAGGACCTCGTCCTCGGCGTCCACCCAGCACCGGGTGAGCATCGTGTGTCCGACGATGCGCTCGGTGCCGTCAGGGGTGGAGGCGAGCGCCACATACGACTGGCCGGTGAAGGCGTCGTCCTGCTGGAGTGCCTGCACGAGCAGCCCGATGCGTTCCTGCGGACCGAAGGCGAGGTCGCCGACGGCCATGACCTCCGCGAGCTCGTCCGGCCGCTGGGTCCGGATCTCCACGTCGGACGAGGTCATGAGCGAATCCCCTTCCGGGCAGGGCCGACTCAGCGGCGGGAGGCGAACCGGGCGAGCTCGCCGGCCAGGTCCTCGTTGACCCGCGCGGTGATGCGGGTGCCGTCCTCCTCGTGCGAGGACGCGAGCAGCTCACCCTCCTCGTGGATGCGGGAGACGAGGTGCCCCTCGCGGTAGGGCACGAGGACGTCGACCTCGACGTCGGGGCGCGGGAGCTCCTCGGCGATGAGGTTGATCAGCTCCTCGATGCCTGCCCCGGTGCGTGCCGAGACGGCGATCGAGTGCTTCTCGTGTCGGCGGATGCGGTCGAGGACCTCGGGGTCGGCGATGTCGGCCTTGTTGACGACGATGACCTCCTTGACATCCGAGGCGTCGACGTCGGCGAGCACGGAACGCACCGCAGAGATCTGACCCTCGGGGTCGGGGTGCGAGCCGTCGACGACGTGCAACAGCAGGTCGGCGTCGGCCACCTCCTCCAACGTGCTCCGGAAGGCCTCGACGAGCTGGTGCGGCAGGTTCCGGACGAAGCCGACGGTGTCGGCGAGCGTGAACTCCCGCCCGTCCGGGGTCTCGGCCCGACGGACCGTCGGGTCCAGGGTCGCGAAGAGCTGGTTCTGGACGAGCACGCCGGCACCGGTGAGCCGGTTGAGCAGCGAGGACTTGCCGGCATTGGTGTAGCCGGCGATGGCGACCGACGGGATGCGGTTGGCCCGCCGACTCCCGCGCTTGGTGTCGCGGACGGTCTTCATGGCCTTGATCTCGCGGCGCAGCTTGGCGATCCGGCTGTTGATGCGACGGCGGTCCAGCTCGATCTTCGTCTCACCCGGACCACGCGAGCCCATGCCCTGGCCAGCGCCACCGACCTGACCACCGGCCTGCCGGGACATCGACTCACCCCAACCACGCAGGCGCGGCAGGAGGTACTGCAGCTGGGCGAGCTCGACCTGGGCCTTGCCCTCCTTGGACTTCGCGTGCTGGGCGAAGATGTCGAGGATCAGGGCGGTGCGGTCGATGACCTTGACCTTGACGACGTCCTCGAGCGCGCGGCGCTGGCTGGGGGCCAGCTCGTCGTCGGCGATGACGGTGTCGGCGCCCTCGGCGATGACGATGTCGCGCAGCTCGGCGGCCTTGCCCTTGCCGAGATAGGTCGCCGGGTCCGGGTTGACCCGTCGCTGGATGACCCCCTCGAGCACCTGGGCGCCGGCGGTCTCGGCGAGAGCGGCGAGCTCGCGCAGGGAGTTCTCGGCGTCCTCGAGAGTGCCCTCGGACCACACGGACGCGAGGACGACCCGCTCCAGCCGCAGCTGGCGGTACTCGACCTCGGTGATGTCCTCGAGCTCGGTCGACAGGCCCGGGATACGGCGCAGCGCAGCCCGCTCCTCGCGATCGAGCTCACCGCCGTCGTGCGCGAGCTCGCCGTCGAAGACGAAACCGGCGTCGTCGAACTCGTCGGTGTCCAGGGCGCTCGCACGCGCCCGCAGCACGTCGCGCTGCACGGCGTCCGCCGCAGCGTGTGTCACTGGGTTCCCCCTGGATGCGTTGGTCTCGGGTGCTTTCTCCGCACTGCTCCCGCTGGTGCCGCTCTCGTATGCGTCACTCGCGAACGGGCTATCGGCTTCGGGGCCGCCGACGGAGGCACTCGCCTGCGTCTGGTCGTTGATGTCCTGATGAAGGTCGGTCGTCTTGCGTGCCGTCATGATCTCCTTAGTGTCCCACCGCGCGGGCAGGTGCCCAACCGGTTTAGGGTCAACGCCGCGGAACGGGTCCGGCATTCCACGACGGCGCCGCTCGTGGGTGCATGCGCCGGCGCCACTGGTCCGGGTGGCACGATGACCTCCATGACGGGCCAGCCGGACCACTACTTCACCGCCGCACCGGCGAGCGCCGAGGAGCGTCGCCCGGTGCGTATGCGGCTCGCCGGCCGTGACGTCGAGGTGCAGGTGGCGGGTGGGGTCTTCTCCCCCGGCGGCGTGGACAAGGGGACCGCCGTGCTCCTCGACGAGGTCCCGGACCCGCCGGAGGAGGGTGTGTTCCTCGACCTCGGCTGCGGATGGGGTCCGATCGCGCTCACGCTCGGCCTGCTCAGACCTCGCGCCGACGTGTGGGCCGTCGATGTCAACGAACGGGCCCTCGATCTCACGCGCACCAACGCCGCAGCGCTCGGTCTGGACCGGATCCACGTCGCACTGCCGGAACAGGTCCCGGACGACACACGGTATGACCTCATCTGGTCCAACCCCCCGATCCGCATCGGGAAGCCGGCGTTGCACGACCTGCTCCGCACCTGGCTGTCGCGGCTGCGCCCGGGAGGCCACGCATACCTGGTCGTCTCGAAGAATCTCGGCGGGGACTCGCTGCAGCGGTGGATCGACACTGAGCTGGGCCTGCCCTGCACGAGGTATGCGTCGGCCAAGGGTTTCCGCATCCTCGCCGTGACCTCCCCGGCGTGACCTCGCCACCCTGACCTCGCCACCCTGACCTCCGCCGCTGACAGCAGGCATTCCCCGGGTGCAGCGACCCGCACGCCACTAGGGTCGAGAGACGGGGCCGCTCCCGGCCCTGAACCTGCGAGGAGGATCGACATGAGCAGTCACGTGTACAAGGTGTCCGAGGTCGTCGGCAGCTCGCCGGACGGGCTCGATGCGGCGATTCGCAACGCCGTCACGACCACGGCGAAGACGGTCCGCAATCTCGACTGGTTCGAGGTCACCGAGATCCGCGGCCACCTCAACGACGAGCAGATCCTGCACTGGCAGGTCGCCGTGAAGATCGGCTTCCGCATCGAGGAGTGACCGCGGCAGCGGGTGCCATCCGGCTGAGCCGGGGATGACAGACTTGAGGGCATGACCGTCCGCCCCATCGTCATCACCGGAGAGCCCGTCCTGCACCGCCGCGCGGCGCCCGTCACCGAGTTCGACGACGAGCTCCGTGAGCTCATCGCCGACATGTTCGACACGATGGACGCGGCGAACGGCGTGGGCCTCGCCGCCCCGCAGATCGGCGTCGGGCTGCGCATCTTCACGTGGCAGATGAACAACGAGGACGGGGTGCCGCCGCGCGGCGTCATCGTCAACCCCTACGTCAAGGCGAGCCGTCCCGCGGACGGCGCACCCGACCCGCACGACGAGGTCGAGGGCTGCCTGTCGGTGCCCGGTGAGGGATTCCCGCTACGCCGCGGCGAGCGCGCCGAGGTCACCGGCTTCGACGCCGACGGCAACGAGCTCTCCTTCACCGCGACCGGCTGGTTCGCGCGGTGCATGCAGCACGAGTACGACCACCTCAACGGGTTCCTCTACATCGACCGGCTCGAGGGCCGGTGGGCCCGCAAGGCGAAGAAGGCGATCCGGAGCAAGGGTTGGGGCGTGCCCGGGAACACCTGGATGCCCGGCGTGGACCCTGACCCCTTCGGCCACGACGGCTCCGGTGACGCCGACGACGCCGACGCCGACGGGGAAGGGCATGTCCACCACGAGATCGGCGGAGATGTCGGCCC
>JAAYCP010000025.1 GCA_012729695.1 Actinomycetales bacterium
AGCAGTCGGCGGGTCGCCTCGATCCCGTCCAGACGGGGCATCCGGACATCCATGAGGACGACATCGGGTCGCAGCCGCCTTGCCAGGGTCACCGCCTCGAGCCCGTCTCTCGCCTCCCCCACGACCTCGATGTCGGGCTCGGCGGAGAGGACGAGGCGCAGTCCCGCCCGCACCATGTCCTGGTCGTCGGCGAGGAGCACCCTGATCACGAGGCCACCTGGCCCTTCGGCGCTGCCCCCAGCGCCGTGGTCCCCGCCGTGGCCCCGCGACCTGCAGGAGCCTCCCCCGGCTCGGCACCGCCGACCGCCCCCACCCCCTGAGCCGGCGACGCTCCAGAGAGGGGCAGCCTCGCGCGGACCACCCATCCGCCCGCCTCACCGGGCCCCGCTTCCACCGTGCCGCCGTATGCGGTGGCCCGCTCACGCATACCCATCAGGCCGTGACCAGGCTCACCCCGCGCGGCCAGCACCCGTCCGCGACCGTCGTCACGGACCTCGATCTCCAGCGATGCCGGTCCGAACGCAACGGTCACCTCGACCCGGTGGGCGCCGGCGTGACGACGGACGTTGGTCAGCGCCTCCTGGACGATCCGGTAGGCAGCCTGGTCGACGCCGTGCGCGAGGGGACGGGGGCCTCCGGTCTCGAGGTACGCCACCTCGATGCCCGCCCCCTCCGTCGCACGGATGAGCCGCTCCAGGTGACGCAGGGACGGCATCTCCAGATCGGAGGGTGAAGGGGTGGAGGATCCCGCGCCCGAGCGGAGGACGGTCAGGATGCGGTGCATGTCGCTGGTCGCGTCCCTGCCCGCAGCCTCGGCCGCCATGAGCGCTGCACGTTCCTCGACCTGGCCGGGGGTCAGCAGGCGACGCACTCCGCCGACGTGGAGCTGCATGACGCTCACGCTGTGGGCGATCGAGTCGTGGATGTCGCGCGCGATCCTCAGCCGCTCCTCCGCGAGCGCCGCCTCGGCATGCAGCCTCGCGCTCTCCTCCACGACTGCGGCATGCTCGTGGGCCAGCCTGGTCAGGGACGCCTGGTTCGCGAGCGCTCGGCCGGCGATCCATGCGCCGCCCGCGAGGATCCACCCGAAGAGGATCTCCGACACGACCGGGCCGTGCTCGATGGCGAGGGCACCACCGCTCAGGACGAGGACGAGTGCCAGCCCCGCGAGCGGCGGCGAGGCGTGGTAGCCGCACGACGCGGCGGCCGTGAGCGCGATGAGGAGCCAGCCGAACGTCGACGCGGCCTCGTTCCCAAGGACGGACGGCACGACCATGGCCCCGGCGAGGGCGCCCGCCGTGGCGAGCAGGGGCACGACCCGTCGGAGGGCGAGAGCCACACAGGCCAGCGACAGCGTCACCGAGAGGATCGGAGCAAGATCGCCGATCCCCACGATCCACAGCTCGGCCACCGCCACGACCAGGAGGACCGCCGCGAGAAGCACATCCCGTCCGGGAGGTTGCCACCTGCCCATCCCATCAGCGTAGAGCCGACCCGCAGCAGGGCGCCTCACTCTTCCGGCCGATGTCTGAGCCGGTGGAGGTCACTCTCCGGACTGACGCAGGACTGACCCGCGTGCCGATGCGCAGTGGCTGGGTCCCCCGACATCGTTGCTGGCACCTGCCGACCAATCGGAGTCGGCCACAGCACCAGGAGAGCCCATGTCATCCCACGCTTCATCCGCAACGACGTCGACGAACACGTCGTCGCCACCGTCGAACCGGTCCGAGGCGGTGCGCCGCTGGACCTGCGGACTCGCCCTCATCATGTTCCCCGCGCTCCTTCTCGTTCAGGCGGTCATCACCCCCGACGACGGCGGCGGCGAGGCGATGTACGCCGCAGCGACCGAGCACCGCAGCGCACTGCTCCTCTCCGCCACCCTGCTCATCGTGTCAGGGATCCTCATGGCTCCAGCCGCGGCGGGGATCCTCTCGCTGGCGCGGCGACGCGGATCGATCATGGCGATCGTCGGCGCAGTGTTGGCCGTGCTCGGAGGCACCGGCCACATCGCCCTCGGCTACTTCTACATCATGTCCGCCGCGTTGCCAGGCGGGGACCGCGGCGAGATGATCGCCTACGTCGACCGGATCGGCGCAAGCTCGGCGCTGATGATATTCGTCTTCCCGCTCCTGCTGTGCTTCGGCCTGGCGGTGATCGCCATGCCGTGGGCCGCCTACCGGGCCGGTGCCGTCGGGCGGTGGGCACCGATCACTGCGGCGGTCGCGTTCCTCATCCACGAGGGTCTGCCCCCCGAGGTCGAGTTCCAGGACCTCATCGGGATCGTCGTCCTCGCGGTGCTGACCGTCGTTCACGGGCACCTGGGCCTCGTCGTCATCCGCTCGCGGGGCAGAGTCGAGTCCGTCCGCACGCCGGCTCTTGGAGAAGCGCACGGTGCGGAGACGACGCGCCTCGCAGGCGTCAGCGCGGGACGATGACCGTCTTGCCCTCGGCGTGACCGCTCTCGACAAGGGCCAGCGCCCGGCGCGCGTGCTCGAGCGGGAACTCGTGCGTGACCTGCGGGGTGATCTGCCCCGCGGCGACCATCGCCGTGACCTGCTCGAGCGCGTCGGGGCGGCTCGGGCGGTACGTCCCGCCCAGCTCGGCGACAGTGTCGCCGTCGGCAGCGGAGATGATCCGCTCCGGCGAGACCGCCAGCTCGGCGACATCGCGCAGCGCCCGCCCGCCGACGAGGTCGAGGAGCAGGTGCACCGCGTCGGGCGCGATCTCGCGGACCGCGGCGACCACGCCGTCGCCGGCCGCCACCCACTGCGCGCCGGTGGCCTCGACGATCTCACGCTTGCTCATCGAAGCCACTCCGATCACCTGCAGCTGCCGGGCCCGACCGATCTGGGCCGCCAACGAGCCGACACCACCGCCGGCACCGAGGACGAGCATGGTCTGGCCGGGCTCCACCTCCACGGCATGGGTGAGGTCGTATGCGGTGGTCCCGGCCACCGGAAGGGTCGCCGCCACCGGGAAGGGCACGCCGCCGGGCTTGCGCACGGCGTCGCCGGCCCGGATCAGGGTGTGGTCGGCGTACCCACCCTCGCCGGGAGCCGGTGAGCCGAGCACCTCGTCGCCCACCGCATACTCCTCGACGCCGTCGCCGACCGCCAGGACGGTGCCGGCGACCTCGAACCCCAGCGTCCTCGGCACCTCGACCCGACCGAACAGGCCCTCGCGGAGCTTCCAGTCTGCCGGGTTCACCCCTGCGGCCCGGACCTCGACGAGGAGCTCGCCCCGGCCGGGCTCCGGCACCGCTCGCTCCAGCAGCGCCTCGGTCTCCGGGCCACCGTGCTCGGTGAAGACGTAGTGCCTGGACAGCGGAGCGGCGTGCTCGGTCGTCATGGACTCAGGTCCTCCTGGAGGTCGGGTGAGGGGGCGGGCGGGCGCTGCCCGGTCACGACCATCAGTAGCCCGCTGCGCGGCGACCGGTCAAGCCTTACGCCAACCGCTGCACTGCCCTACCGGCGATAGACGGCATGCAGCCCCCCCCACGACGCAGATCGCCCCCGGCACGCGGTGGGCGTGCCAGGGGCGATCGCGGTGGGATCAGCGTTCGACCAGGTGTCTGATCGAGCCTGACCGATCAGACGCGGCCGTAGGAGATCGCGCTGTCGCTGAAGATCTTGCGCAGCGAGGTGGACTTGCCGGTGCGGGGCGAGTCGTACATCATGCCGTTCCCGGCGTAGATGCCGACGTGGTACGGGTTCGAGCCGCCGAAGAACACCAGGTCACCCGGCTGCGGGTTGGAGACCCGCGTGGTGGCGTTGTACTGCTGCGTCGTGGTGCGCGGCAGGGAGACGCCGACCTGACGGAAGACGTACTGGGTGAAGCCCGAGCAGTCGAAGCCTGCGGTGGTCGTGCCGCCGTAGCGGTACGGGATGCCGGTGAGGCTGGCGGCCACGCCGAGGACGCCACCGGTGGCGGCCTTCTGCGGACCCGCGGTCTGGGTGGACTTCGAGGAGGTGGACGTGCCGGAGGAGCTGGTCCGGGCACCACCGCTCGAGCCCGACTGGCGCGAGGTCTGCGCCGGCGCCGGCGCCGGCGGCGGCGGGGGTGGGGGCGGCGGCGGCTTCTCCTTGGCGGTGAACTTCATGACGCCGAAGGTCTGCGGAGCGACAGGTGTCGCGGTGGGAGCCACGATGGCCGGGCGGGCGCCGAGCCGGGATGCGGCGACGTCCAGGGCCCGCTCGCTCAGCGCGATGGTGGCCACGGAGCCTTCGGCCGGGGCGGCCACGACGGCGTCCTTCGTGTCCTTCCCGCTGTTGCCGGCGGCGTTGGCCGGGATGGCGAAAGCGGCAACGAGTCCACCGGAGGCAGCCAGGACCGCCGAGCCCTTCAGTGCAGGGGATGAGGCGCGCGAGGCGATGAGTGCAACTTCTGACAAGGGGTTGTAGCGCTCCGGAGACCGGCGGCGCCCACGATACTTCTGTGCCACGAATATCCTCTGACGCCTACGAGGTGAGCTGTCGGGTTCGGGTGGAGGACACCCGGCCCTTCCGCGGTCAGGGGAAACCGCGGGGAGGACTTCACCCCAAGGACTGCGACGCGAGCGCCGCCGACCACGAGTGGGTCCCCCGCTCCTGCCGTACGGGATGAGGCGGTCCCGACGACCGGGTGGCAGGACTCGGCGTGATCCGATCGTCGGCGTCACCCCCAGAATCGGTGGCGACGGACCCACGGTACACACCCTCGGCGGCGATGTCACATTTCGGTTACGGCGCGTTGTGGATCAACTCATCGCCGCAGGTCAGAGGATGTATGCGGCTGCTCACCTCCGCCCAGTACGTGGACCCAGGCGGCTCGCAGGGCGCCCAGAAGTGGCTGTGACGCTTGCCGCAGCAAGCGCGACGCACCGGCGACCGGGTGCCACATCACAAGGGACACCGGCGTCGTCAGCGGGGCGGCCGGATCACCGCCCGCCCCACCACCCCTGACAGGCCGCAGCCCCGGCTCGCGCGCGGCGATCCGGGGCTGCGGTGGCTGCGCGATGCGTCAGCCGGCGGGCCTGAGGGGGTCGGTCAGCGGACCGTGACGTGCACGTGGTCCATGTGGTTCGCAGTGGCGCTACCGCGGTTCTCCATCCCGCGCCAACCCTTACCGGGGAACCAAATTCGCTGGTAGTAGATGATGTACTCGATGTTGAGCTCACCGGCGCGGGAGATGAGCATGTTGGCGATCGCGTCGCCATAGCTCTTGTTCGACGTCATGAAGTCCAGGGCTCGACCGGAGGGGTGGTCCGCGATCGAGTCGGGGCGCACGCCACCGATGCTGTTCATGTTCGGGAACGAGTACTTCACGGCGGCCAGGACCCGCATGGAGTTCTGGGTGAGCCCGCGGGCGCAGGAGCAGGCGTTGGCGGCCGCCCAGTCGTAGCCGGACCCGCCGGACTGCTGGACACCGGACCCGCCTGAGGACGACGAGGACGAGCCAGAAGAGCCCGAGCTCTTCGCGGCGGGCGGCGGCGGCGGGGGCGGCGGCTTCTCCTCGGCCTTGAAGGTCATCTTCCCGAAGGCGGGAGCGGCGACGGGGGCGGTGGCCGCCGGGGCTGCGACGGCCACAGCGCCGCGAGCGACGGAACGACTCGCCTGGTCCACGGTGCGCACGCTCGCGAGGGACGCCGCACTGATGCTGGCCGTGAGCGCCCCGCCGGTGAAGGAGGTGTCCTCGTCGGCTGCGTAGGTGCCATCCGCCGCGGCTACCGCGTCAGCGGTTGCCGAGGCGGGCTCGCTGGGGACGACGAGGGCGAGGACGAGGCTGCCGGCGGCCATCAGGGCGCTGGCCTTGGCCACCGTCGGCCCGGGCCGCCGCATCGTGCGGGCCACGCCGGGACGGAGGACGGCGGTGAGGTCGGCCGCGAGACCAGCCGCGAGACCGGCAAGCGGTCCACGCGAGGTGCTCGAGGTATGACGCGCACGCCGCCCGGGCTCAGGGGTACTAACCACGAGAAGAGATCCTTGAAGCTGATTGCAGGGGCTGTGCGACGACCGCTAAGGCAGGGGACGCGGACGGCGCACTACTCGACGGTAGCCCAGCGGTCTGGGCATTGTCACGTTTCGGTAACGAGCGGCTGTGGACAAGCCCCGGACAGACCTTGACCACTTCCACAGCCCTCCGCACAGATCACCGAAAAGTCGGTCACCGACGCGTGTGCGACTCCTCACACGTCTTTGCAAGCGGGCCCGCCCGCGGCCGGTCACGCCTGCGCGGCGACGAAGACGTGTGCAGCGATGTCGTCGGGCAGCGAGACCCCGCTCGCCTCCGGCAACCCCTCCTGGGCCGCGATGACGCGGGAGCCCTCCCGTCGCAGAGTCGCCGACACACCGGGGGTGAGACCTGCGGCGGTCAGCAGGGCGAGCGCCTCCGTGTCCACCTGGACCGGCTCGCCGATCCGGCGGATCGTCACGACGGTGGGGGTCGGGCTCGCGAGCACGCTCATCGAGACCATGCCGTGGAGGAAGTCGTCCCCCGGCTCGAAGCCCAGCTCGTCGAGGCCGGGGATCGGGTTGCCGTACGGCGACTCCTTGACCCCGCCGAGCATCTTCACGATCTTGCGCTCGACCCGCTCGGACATGACGTGCTCCCACCGGCACGCCTCCTCATGGACGTACTCCCACTCCAGCCCGATCACGTCGACGAGCAGGCGCTCGGCGAGCCGGTGCTTGCGCATGACCCGGGTGGCGAGCATGCGGCCCTTCTCGGTCAGCTCCAGGTGACGGTCCGGGGCGACGACGAGGAGCCCGTCGCGCTCCATCCGCCCGACGGTCTGAGACACGGTCGGGCCCGAGTGTCCGAGACGCTCCGCAATGCGGGCGCGCAGCGGCCTGATCCCCTCCTCCTCGAGCTCGAAGACAGTCCGGAGATACATCTCTGTGGTGTCGATCAGGTCAGTCACCCCCCTAGCCTCTCATTCATGACCGCTTCCGTGGCCTGGCTGCGCCGGGACCTCCGCCTGGCCGACCACCCCGCCCTGCTCACGGCGGCTCAGGAGTCGCCCGACGAGACCGTATGCGTCGCAGTCGTCCTCGATCCGGCTCTCCTCCAGCAGAGCGACCGACGGGCGTCCCGATACCTCGCCTCGCTCGCTGCTCTCGACGCCGAGCTCGGCGGCGCCCTGACCGTCCTCCACGACCCGCCGGAGGTGGCCCTCCCCCGGCTCTGCGCCGAGCTCGGGGCCACGACCGTGCACATCTCGCGGGAGACCACGCCGTACGGGCGGGCCAGGGACGCCCGGGTCGGCAAGTCGCTCGCTCAGGCGGGAGTGTCGTTGCGCGCCGCCGGCACTCCCTATGCCATCGGCCCGGGCTCGGTGCTCACGGGCGGGGGCACCGCATACAAGGTCTTCACGCCGTTCTCCCGGGCCTGGCGCGAGTTCGGCTGGCCCCGGCCGGCGCCGACACCGCAGGCGCGCTTCATTCGCGCCGACAGCAGCGGCGCGCTCCCGGCCCCTCCCGACGACGCAACCTACGAGGCGGGTGAGCGGGCCGCGCGCCGGCGATGGACCGAGTTCCTCGACAACGACCTCGCGGGCTATGCCACGGATCGCGACCGCCCGGACCTCGACACCACGAGCCGGATGTCGATTCCCTTGAAGTACGGGGAGATCCACCCACGCACGATGCTCGCGGATCTGGTCGACCGTGGACTGTGGGGCGACGCGGACGCCGACAAGCTCGTCACCGAGCTGTGCTGGCGGGAGTTCTATGCCGACGTGCTCTGGCACCGGCCCGACTCGGCATGGTCGGACTGGAGCACCGCGCTGTCGGACATGACCTACGCCGACCCCACGCATCCCGAGGTGGCCGCGGACATCGAGGCCTGGCGTGCGGGGCGGACCGGGTTCCCCATCGTCGACGCCGGGATGCGCCAGCTCGCCCACGAGGGGTGGATGCACAACCGGGTCCGGATGATCACCGCGAGCTTCCTCGTCAAGGACCTGCACGTGTGGTGGCCGGTCGGCGCCCGGCACTTCCTCGAGCACCTCCTCGACGGGGACATCGCGAGCAACAACCACGGCTGGCAGTGGGTCGCCGGCACCGGGACCGACGCCTCGCCCTACTTCCGGGTCTTCAACCCGGTGAGTCAGGGCCGGCGCCACGACCCGCAGGGTGAGTACGTGCGGCGCTGGGTCCCCGAGCTGGCTCACCTGCGGGGCGCGGCGGCACACGAGCCGTGGAAGGCCGCTGACGGCTACGCCCACGGCTATCCGGAGCGGATCCTCGACCACGCCGAGGCGCGGCTCGAGGCACTCGCCCGCTACGAAGCCGCCCGCGGCTGAGTGGGTTTGGCGGGCCGCGCGACTCTGAGCGCTGGGTGCCGGATGGATCCTCCGTGGCGCTCGTCCTGCTGGCTCTGATGACGTCCGTGGGCTCGTGCTGGGTGCCATAGGCGAGGGCATCGTGGCGTGGAAGAGTGGATGCCATGGGTGCTTCACCGATACGCACAGCCGTCGTCACCGGAGCGAGCAGCGGGATCGGCGCGGCGACTGCGCACGCCCTCGCCGCTGAGGGATACCGCATCGTCGGCGCCGCTCGTCGCCAGGACCGCCTCGAGGAGCTGGCGACGGAGATCCGCGAGGCGGGCGGGACGTGCGACACCGTCACGTGCGACGTGACGTCCGATGCTGACGTCGCACGGCTGGCGGAGGTCGCCGGCCCGACCGTGCAGGTCCTCGTCAACAACGCCGGTGGCGCGCACGGCCTCGAGCCCGTCGCCCAGGCGGATCTCGACGCCTGGCAGCTGATGTACGACGTCAATGTCGCAGGCGTCGTCCGCGTCACGAAGGCCTTGCTCCCGGCCCTGCTCGCGGCCGACGGCGAAGGCATCATCGTCAACGTCGGCTCGATCGCCGGGCACGTCGCCTATGAGGGGGGTGCCGGGTACACCGCCGCCAAGCACGGACTCGCCGTGATCACCGAGACCCTCCGCCTCGAGCTGTTCGACCAGCCGGTCCGGGTCACCGAGATCGCCCCCGGCATGGTGCGGACCGACGAGTTCGCCCTCACCCGCTTCAAGGGCGACCGGGAGAAGGCCGACAAAGTGTATGCGGGGGTCGCCGAGCCGCTCCTCGCCGAGGACATCGCCGACGCGATCACGTGGATGGCCACGCGCCCCCGCCACGTCAATGTCGACCTGCTCGTCATCAAGCCCCGCGCCCAGGCCGCGTCCCACAAGGTGCACCGGCAAGACAGCAGGGGCGCGCTCAGGGCTGGCGGCGGGTGACGCGCCAGGACTCCGGGTCGGCCAGGGTGCCGTCGCCGACCCGGGTGTAGACGATCCGGTCGTGCAACCGTGAGCGCCGGCCGGCCCAGAACTCCACCTCGTCGGCGCTGACCCGCCACCCGCAGAAGTCCTCGGGCATCGGGACGCCCTCAGCCGAGCCCTCGGGGAAGCGGGCCCCCCAGCGGGCCACCTCCGCCTCGAGTGCAGCGCGGCTCTCGATCGGGTGGGACTGCCGGGACGCCCACGCCGCGATCTGCGACCCGTAGGGCCGGGTCGCCCAATAGGTCTGCAGCTCATCGGAAGCGATGGCCTCGGCGACTCCGCGGAACCGGATGGCGCGGAAGAGATGCGGCCACGTGTAGGCGAGAGCGATGCGCGGGTTCGTCGCGAGCTCAGCCGCCTTCGCCGAGTGGCGAGAAGAGACGAAGCCGGGGCCACGGTCGTCCAGGAAGCGGGCGAGCACGGTGCGCACGTTCGGGGCGCCCTCGGCGTCGACAGTCGCGACGCTCACAGCGGTGGGCTCGTCGTGCTGCGGCGTGGACTCGGCCACCGCGATGGCCTCGGTGACCCAGGCGGATACCTGCTCCCACGGGGCCGCGGGCATCGTCGCCGAGTCGATCCCCTCACTGTCGTAGTCCCGGCGGGAGTGGCTGAGGTCGGTCACGCCCCAAGACTATGGCGCGCCGGCATGGTGTCCGGGTGCAGAATGGCACCCGGACCCCTCCACCTCGACGCACCCCAGGACACCCCGCCACCAGAGCGGCGGGCCACACCCGCGGACATGGGAACCAGCCTCATGTACCGGGCTCACCACACACCGAGCTCAAGAACAGCGGACCCCCGGCAGCAGCGGGCCCAAGAGCGCCGGGCGACCCCCGACACCGACCAACCACACATTGGAGACCTGAGCATGAGCGACAGCGACGTCAAGCACGGCCTCGAGGGCGTCATCGCGTTCGAGACCGCCATCGCGGAACCGGACCGTGAAGGAGGGGCGCTGCGCTACCGGGGGGTCGACATCGAGGACCTGGTCGGCCGGGTCAGCTTCGGACACGTCTGGGGCCTGCTCGTCGACAACGAGATGGACCCCGGCCTGCCGCCGGCCGAGCCGTTCCCCCTCCCCGTGCACTCCGGCGACGTGCGCGTCGATGTCCAGGCCGCCCTGGCGATGCTCGCTCCGCTCTGGGGTCTGAAGCCCGTCCTCGACATCGAGCCCGAGGAGGTGCGGGACAACCTCGCCCGCGCCTCGGTCATGGCGCTGTCCTTCGTCGCCCAGTCCGCGCACGGCCAGTCCACGCCGATGGTGCCGCAGTCGCGGGTCGACGAGGGTCGCACCATCACCGAGCGCTTCATGATCCGCTGGCGCGACGAGCCGGATCCCAAGCACGTGGAGGCCGTCGACGCCTACTGGGTGTCGGCTGCCGAGCACGGCATGAACGCGTCCACCTTCACGGCGCGCGTCATCGCCTCGACGGGCGCCGACGTGGCCGCCTGCCTCTCCGGAGCGGTCGGCGCGATGAGCGGCCCGCTCCACGGTGGGGCCCCCTCGCGGGTGCTGCACATGATCGAGGGGGTGGAGCAGGCCGGTGACGCCACCACCTACGTCAAGCGCCTCCTCGACCGCGGCGAGCGCCTCATGGGCTTCGGTCACCGCGTCTACCGCGCCGAGGACCCCCGCGCCCGCGTCCTGCGGGAGACCTGCCGCAGGCTCGATGCCCCACGCTTCGAGGTCGCCGCGGCGCTCGAGAAGGCCGCCCTCGACGAGCTCCACGCCCGTCGCCCAGATCGCGTGCTGGCGACCAACGTCGAGTTCTGGGCAGCCGTCCTCCTCGACTTCGCCGAGGTCCCGCCGGAGATGTTCACGCCGATGTTCACCTGCGCCCGCACGGCCGGGTGGTCGGCGCACATCCTCGAGCAGAAGCGCACCGGTCGGCTCATCCGCCCGACCGCCCGCTACGTCGGCGAGGCCCCCCGCGGCATCGAGTCGATCGCCGGCTGGCGGCCGGACCGCGTGCACTGAGGCGGCCACGGCACACCCTCGGCCGCCCAGCCGAGAGCCGGACCGGGTCCACTGACCCCGCCACCGCATACCTGGTCATCAGCCGAACCGGGTCATCAGCCGAACCGGCAGGAGCACCTCGTTCCGCAACCTGGACCCGGGCGAGCGGGACTCCTCTGCGCTTGCGACACTGGAAGACGTGACTGACGCACCCGCCCTGACCATCCCCGCCGACCTGCTGCCCGCCGACGGTCGCTTCGGCTGCGGACCGAGCAAGGTCCGTCCCGCTCAGGTGGAGGCCCTGGCCGCCATCGGCACCACCGTCCTCGGGACCTCGCACCGGCAGGCGCCGGTGAAGAACCTCGTGGGGGCGGTCCGGTCTGGACTGCGCGACCTGTTCTCCCTCCCCGACGGCTACGAGGTCGTCCTCGGCAACGGTGGCGCGACGGCGTTCTGGGACATCGCCGCCTTCGGGCTGGTCCGGGACCGCGCTCAGCACTGCGCGTTCGGTGAGTTCTCCAGCAAGTTCGCCAGCGTCACGAAGGCGGCGCCCTTCCTCGGTGAGCCGACGGTCGTCAAGGCCGACCCCGGCACGCTCGCCTCGCCGGTGGCCGAGGCCGGCATCGACGTCTATGCCTGGGCGCACAACGAGACCTCGACCGGCGTCATGGCTCCTGTCCACCGCGTCGAGGGCGCCGACGACGACGCGCTCGTCCTCATCGACGCCACCTCCGGTGCCGGCGGCCTGCCCGTCGACGTGACCCAGACGGACGTCTACTACTTCGCCCCGCAGAAGTGCTTCGCCTCCGACGGCGGCCTGTGGGTCGGCCTGTTCTCCCCCGCCGCCCTGGCGCGCGTCGAGGAGATCACCGCGTCGGGCCGCTGGGTGCCAGACTTCTTCAGCCTCCCCACCGCGATCGACAACTCGGTCAAGGACCAGACCTACAACACCCCGGCTGTCGCGACGCTCGCCATGTTCGCCAGCCAGCTCGAGTGGCTCAATGGCAACGGTGGGCTCACCTGGGCGGTCGAGCGGACCGCGGACTCCTCCAACCGGATCTACGACTGGGCCGAGCGGACCTCGTATGCGACGCCGTTCGTCGCCGACCCTGCCCACCGGAGCCAGGTGGTCGCCACGATCGACTTCGACGACTCCATCGACGCCGCCGCAGTGGCCAGGACGCTGCGCAGCAACGGGATCGTCGACACCGAGCCCTACCGCAAGCTCGGCCGCAACCAGCTGCGGATCGCCACCTTCCCGGCGATCGAGCCCGACGACGTCAGCGCGCTGCTGTCCTGCATCGACTACGTCGTCGAGCACACCCAGGGCTGAGTCCCCCGGCATCACTGCGTGCAGACCAGGCTCGGGCCGTCGGCCGCAGTCCGCGCCCACCACTCCACGAGTGCACTGAGGTCCGCAGCCCCCTGGGGATAGGTCCCGTCAGCGGCGCGACCGCTGAGCGCGAGCGCCTGCCACCGGCCGTCGACGACGCCGTCGCCGAGCTGCCGCAGCACATAGGCGCCTGAGTCATCCGGCCCCCAGCCGCTCTTCAGGTGCGCCGTCTCGACCCGCCCGATCCCCCACCGCTGGTCCTCGACCACCCGGCCCATCACCGCGCGGACCTCCCCAGCCGGCGAAGCCCCCGGCGCGCACGCCAGGGATGCGGCGAACCGCGCCTGGTCGACCAGGCTCCACTGCGTCTGCCCGAACGGCGTGAACGGCGGCCGGACCCCCTCGCTCTCGGTCCGGGTCCCCGCTGATCCGTATGCGGCGAGCACCTCATCCACGGCCGCAGCCGCCTCCTGGGGAGTGCCGAGCGACGCCCACAGCCGCAGCGCTGCGTCGTTGTCGCTCGTCGTGATCGCCGGATCGATGTCCGGCCACGGGTCACTGCCGGCGGCGGCCCCATGCTCGACGGCCGCAATGGACAGCGGCACCTTGATCGTCGACCAGGCGGTCTCGTCGGGCGGCTCACCCAGGAGGTGGAGACCTTCCCCGTCCACCCAGGCCAGCGCATACTCACCCCCGAGCTCCGCCACGAGAGCGGCGAAGGCGGCGACCAGCACGGGGTCGGGAGGGACGAGGGTCGGTGTGGGGCTCATGCTCGGGGTCGACGTGGCAGACGCTGAGGGGCGAGGAGATGTCGTCGCCGACCGCTTCGGCGTACTCGTGGTCGCCTCCACCGGGGAGAGACTGGTGCCGAGATGGCCGGTGCGCACGCCGACCCACACCAGGGCGGCGATGCCACCGATGAGGACCAGCGTGATGAGCAGTGCCCGACGCCCCTCTCCCGCAACGCCGTTCATCGTGCGAGCCGGTCGTCAGGTCGACCGTCAGGAGGACGGTGACAGGTAGACGACCGCGTTGTCGCCGCCGGAGCAGCGCACGGGAGAGGTGAACTCGCAGGTCAGCGAGTAGGTCTGCCCGGTCACCGGTGAGGCGACATCGCTGAGGGTGACGGGTCCGGTCACCGGCTCCACGAGCGCGGCGTATGCGCGGGCGACGTTCTCCGCGAACGGGCAGGAGGTCTGGTCGTTGCCTCGGTAGACCGCGATGCTGCCGACATTGCTGCACTGGGCAGCCGAGGGGGCGAGCTCGATGCGGGTCGGGTCTGCAGTCGCCGTCTCCGTCGCGGTCTCTGTGGCCGTCTCGGTCGGGCTCTCGGTGCCGTCCGTCGGGGTGGACGGCGGCTCGGTCGTCGTCGGCGCACCCGTCGTCTGGGTCACGGCCGGTGTCGCGGCCTGGTCGGGGTCGTCGTCACCGCCGCGGGTGAACGCCCACACCAGGAGCGCAAGGACGAGCACGGCGGCCACACCGGCAGCAATGATCCGCGGCCCCGGACCCCGGCGAGGCGGTGCGTACTCCTCGTCCCGCACATACGGAGGCACCCAGTGGTCGTTGCCCTGGGGCTCGTAGTACTGGGTCTGCTGGCCCTGGCTCTCGTAGTACTGGGGCGGGTAGTACTGGGGCTGGTTGTACTGAGGCTGGTTG
>JAAYCP010000169.1 GCA_012729695.1 Actinomycetales bacterium
CTGGTGGCCAGGGGCGGGGTCGAACCGCCGACCTTCCGATTTTCAGTCGGACGCTCGTACCAACTGAGCTACCTGGCCGAAACCATCACCTGCGACGCTCCAGGCTCTGGGAGCCTGAACCTTTCGCTCGTGAGGAGCGACCCCGACGGGACTCGAACCCGCGACCTCCGCCGTGACAGGGCGGCGCGCTAACCAACTGCGCTACGGGGCCTTGCATACGCAAGACGCGCGTATCCCCAACGGGATTCGAACCCGTGCTACCGCCGTGAAAGGGCGGGGTCCTAGGCCGCTAGACGATGGGGACCTAAACATTCGGCAGATCCTGCACTGTCTGTCGACCTCGTCCGTAGGTGACCACGGTCGGATCCGTCGAGGACGTGAGAACTATACGTGCTGGAGGCGCGCAGACCAAAACGACCGATCAGAGCGCCCCACGCCGCCACCACCGCGCACGGCCGGCGGATAGGCCGAACGGCGCGATAGTGGTCACATCACACACCGAAAGACCCCGGCAAAGCCGCACACACCCGCAGACTGGTTCCCGTGCCATCGATGGAGCAGGCTTTGACCCTGGGCGCCTACGCCGGGACTCTTGTGCTGCCCTTGGTGCGCGCCCATGCGGACCCTGCCACTGTTCGGGTGATCGACGGGATCGTCCGTGAGCTGTGGGCCGGCCTGCCACTCGTCTACGACCGTTCGTACTTCGACAGCTCAATGTCCATCGAGGCGGTCGAGCGCACGATGACGCCCGGCTACGGCGTGGACAAGGGCCGTTCTCCCGCCGTCCCCGAGGACCTGGTCAGTGAGGTCCTCGACATGGTCCGGACGGTCTGGCAGTTCGCACACCTGGGCAACTCTCGTGAGCTCGCCCAGGTCGTCAGGTTCCGCTCCGGTGAGCTCGCGGCCGGGATGGACAGTGTGTATGCGGTCACCCATGGCACTGCGCTCGGGTCGCGCCCCGGTCCGTTCGAGGCGATCGTGAAGGAGTGTCTCGAGCTGGTCCGGAACCAGCGCGGACAGGACGTCCCTCGGGCCCTCGGGGACCAGGACCTCTACGACCACGCGATCACGACCGGCACGCACCTGCTCGAGTGCATCGAGCGGGGCACCCGCATCCGCATGCTCACCCGGCCCCAGATGGACCTGCTGGCGCTCCAGCTGACCACCCTGCTCACCCTGTCCGGCTTCCGCTACGTCAGTGATGACGGGGTGCAGTACCCGGGCCTCCGGGTCGAGGTGGTCGACGACATCCACCTCGCGGACCGGCACATCGCGGTGTACTGGCACCCGGGCAACGCGGGCAGTGAGCACTGCGACACCGAGACGCAGCGTGGAGAGTTCTCGGCCGAGGCGCTGCACCGCTCAAGAGTCGTGGGCTCTGCAATGGCCCATGCCATGGAGGAGATCCTCGAGGCGGCCGGATTCGACGTCCGCATCGACCCCGAGGTCGGCGACAGCTATGCGCTCGTCACCGGGCTGCGGGAGCCGGACCTGTTCGCGTCCTTCATCGAGGACCTGGAGCCCGC
>JAAYCP010000170.1 GCA_012729695.1 Actinomycetales bacterium
GGCCGAGCAGGCGGGGCTTGATGTCCTCCTCGGACATCGGTCGACGAAGGAGTGCGTTGTCCATCAGGTAGATCTGCGCGACCGCGAGGTAGTTGGCGGCCCGCCACCAGGCGTCGACGGCTGCCAGGTCCTCGGTGCTCAGCGCGTAGGTACGCACTTCGGAGGTACGGACTTCGGATGCGGTGCTCATCATGCTCCTGTCGTCTCGCTCACGGATTGCTTGCTCTGTTGACCAGAGTTCCAGGGACCAGCCTTTCAGGTTGAGCAGGACGCGCGCACCCCTGGGTCGGCACGACTACCCTTTCCCTCGTGAGCGTGCTGCCCTCGGCCTCGGACACCGGGCCACCGAACAGGTCATCCAACGGCCTTGACGAGGAGCCGTGGATGCCTGCTGTCGAGGGCGAGGACTTCGTGCGGGCGATCCGCGGCGCGGCGCCCTACATCCACCTGCACCACGGCAAGACGTTCGTCATCGCCTTCCCCGGCGAGATCTGCCTGCGCAAGGACACCGACCGACTGCTCGCGGACATCGCGCTGCTGTCCAGCCTCGGGGTCCGCATCGTCCTCGTCCACGGGGTCCGGCCCCAGATCGAGGCCGAGCTGGCCATGCGGGGCATCGAGTCGGTGTTCGTCGGCGACCTGCGGGTCACCGACGCGCCCACGATGGAGGCGGTCAAGGCCGCCGTCGGGTCGCTGCGGATGGATATCGAGGCCCGGCTCAGTGCCAGCCTGGGCAACACGCTCATGGCGGGCTCGCGGCTGCGCGTCGTGGGCGGCAACTGGGTGACCGCCCGTCCCGTGGGGGTCCAGGACGGGGTCGACCACCTCCTCACCGGAGTGGTCCGCAGCGTCAACGTCGCCGAGATCCGCGATCAGCTGAGTACCGATCGGGTCGTGCTCATCTCGCCGATCGGCTACTCGCCGACAGGGGAGACCTTCAACCTGCGCAACGCTGACGTCGCCGAGGAGATCGCCACGGGTCTCGGCGCCGACAAGCTGATCTTCATCATCGAGTCCGAGCCCGGGAGCTGGCGCATGGCGCTCGACGCCGGGGACTCCGGCCAGCTCTCCCTCAGCCAGGCCGAGCAGTCGCTCGAGGCCGAGCTGCTGGAGCGTAGCCTCTCGGCCGAGGACCGCAACTGTGTCCGGGCCGCGCTCGCCGCCTGCAGGGCAGGGGTGCGAAGGGTGCACCTCATCGGGACCGAGGGCGCCAGCCCGCTCCTGCGCGAGCTGTACACCCGCGACGGCTGCGGGCTGATGATCTCGGCCGAGGACGACTACGAGTCGACGCGACAGGCGACCATCGACGACGTCGCAGGCATCATGTCCCTCATCTCTCCCCTCGAGAGGCAGGGCATCCTCGTGCCCCGCACCCGCGAGCAGCTCGAGCTCGACATCGACACCTTCTCCGTCATCGTCCGTGACGGCACGGTCATCGCGTGCAACTCGCTCACGCCCTATCCCCAGGACGGATCGGCCGAGATCGCGTGTGTTGCCGTGCACCCGGACTACCGCGGCCGTGATCTCGCGGCTGTCCTGCTCCGCAGGGCCCGGACGCAGGCGCGCGCCCAGGGACTCTCACGACTCTTCGCCCTCACCACGCGGACCCAGCACTGGTTCATCGAGCACGGGTTCGTGCGGGGGAGCGCCTCCGACCTGCCTGCGGAGCGGCGGAAGAACTACAACCCGGCCCGGAACTCGCTCGTTCTCATCGACCGGCTCTGAGGATCGCCCTGGCGGGTTTCAGGGCTGACCTCTACAGGCGGGTGCCGTCGTCGGTGAGGTCCCGTTCGTGCGGCTGGCGCAGCACGAGGAGGACGAACCCACCGACGAAGAGCGCGAGCGCGGCGAGGAACCACCACGAGGACCGACTCATCCCGGTCACCGCGCAGTAGAGGAGCAGCAGGCCTCCGCCGACGAGTCCCACGACGATGCCCCAGAAGTGCAGATCCTCCTGGGGAGGCAGCTCGACGGGCAGGGGCTCGAAGTCGTCCTCGTCGTCCCCCAGGTCACCCTCGACATAAGGCGCCGCACCGACTCGAGGATCCATCTCCCAGTCGGTGTTGTCTGAGCGGGTGGCACCAGTGGGGGTGTCGTCAGTGCTGGTCTCGTCAGTGCTGGTCTCGTCAGTGCTGGTCTCGTCAGTGCTGGTCTCGTCAGTGCGGGCGTCGTCGGAGTGGGCGCCGCCAGGAGAACCGGTCGCTGCGCCCTCCTGAGGAGGTCGCCAGATAGTCGGACCGCGCCAGATGTTCACGCCTGGAGGCGGGGTCTGGGGCGGGGGCGGGTTCGGAGGCGGGTCGGGGTTCGGAGATGATGCCGGGTCCGGGTCGCCGGTCGGCGTCGCGTGCCAGTTCGCGATGAGGGCCTCGAACTCCTTGTCGAGGTCCCGCCCGGGCTTGTCGGCGCTCATGGCTGCTCGCGGCCCGTTGCTGGCACGGCTGGCTGGTCGGCGATCATGGACTGGTCAACGCGTGAGGCGGTCGATGAAGTCCCTGGTCATCTGGAAGATCTTCGGCGCGTCGTTGTCGATCGTGGCCACGTGGTAGCTGTTGAGCAGCAGCTCCTCGTGCACGTCGTCGCTCGCGATCTTCGACAGGAAGAGCGCCGCGCTGCTCGGCGGGACGACGTGGTCCTCGGGGCTGCGGAAGAGCAGCACCGGCATGGTGATCGTGTCGAGCCGCTCGACGACCTCGGCCCA
>JAAYCP010000171.1 GCA_012729695.1 Actinomycetales bacterium
CAGCCCGGCCTCGAGAAGTGCGCTCGCCTGCTCGGCGTGGCCCGCCGGTGGCGTCGAGACGATGGCAAGCTCGAGGCCGAGGTCGCCGGCCCGGTCGATGAGGGTGGCCAGGTCCGGGATGACCTCGGCTCCCGGAAGGTCGGCGCGCACCTGGTCGGCGCGCTCGGGACTGCTCGTGACGACGGCGACGAGGTCGAGGTCCGGGTCGGCGGCGACGAAGGGGGCGTGGAAGTGGCGTCCACCCATGCCGTAGCCGACGAGCGCTGCACGGATCCTCATGGGCCCACCCTGCCACGGGCGTGACGTGCCCGAGTCCAGGTTGCAGGGTGTTGCGCTGCAGGATGGTGTCGTGACCGCGCCATCCGATCCCGCGATGCTGACGCTTCATGCCGTGCGTCTGCTGGGGTTCGCCGACGCACCGAAGGTCGCTGCGCGCTTCGGCCTGGGTCCCGCAGAGACGGAGGAGTGGCTCCTCGACTTCGAGGCCTACGGGTGGGTGCAGCGCTCGAGCTTCGGTGAGACGACGGGGTGGTCGCTGACCGACTCGGGCCGGCGCGAGAACGAGAGTCGGCTCGCTGCGGAGCTCGATGAGATCGGCGCCCGTCCGGTTCTGACGGACGTGCACGAGAGGTTCGTCCCGCTCAACGGCCGGTTCCTCGAGGCGATGACCCGCTGGCAGACCCGCCCTCTTCCCGGCAACGCGATGGCCGCCAACGACCACACCGACTTCGGTTGGGACGACAGGGTCTTCACCACCCTCGCATCTCTCGGTCGCCGGCTGGAGCCGTTGAATGCCGCGCTCGCGGACGTGCTGGATCGGTTCGACGGGTACGTCGAGCGCTACGAGAGAGCTCTCGCCAGGATCGAGAACGGCGAGTACCACTGGGCCGACGGCATCTCCGTCGACTCCTGCCACACCGTGTGGATGCAGCTCCACGAGGACCTCATCGCGAGTCTCGGCCTCGTCAGGGGCAGCCAGCCCTGACGAGGCCTTGGGCGGTGGTCACTGCTCACAGGATGTGTGGCAGGGGCCAGGACTCACCTGCAGCAGTGTCGATGAGAGCCGCTCGATCGACCCGGAGGGTGATCGGGAGGAAGTCGGCGACGATCCTCGCCATCGTGGGTATCTGTGACCCGCTGGCCCGAGTGGCAGCCGAGATGTGCGGGACCCAATCACCTGGTTCGTAGTGGCGATGGAGATCGGCCCCGGCCTCGCGCAGGGCGGTCACGGTCCGTGCTTGGCGCAGAGCGACATCGGGTGGGATGGAAGGAGCGAGGGCCGCCCTACCGCCAGGGAAGGTCAGCGTGCCATGGACGGTCATGGAGAACGGCTCAGCTCTGGGTAAGGCCGCGAGAGCAGACTGGACGCGTTGCTGGTCCCAGCTGCGGAGCACTGCGTACGACAAGTGTGGATGGTGGCGGCCGTGGGTGTGGGTGGCCAGCGTGGCGATTCCCTCCGCCTCGAGGCGGGACCAGAGCTCTCGGACGCGCCGGTCCGAGCGGGTGTCGAAGAGCAGACACACGGCCATGGTCACCCCTCCATCATCTCCGGAACGGCGGTCCCGGTGTCCTCGTCAGGGGTCCACCAGCAATCCTTCGACGATGTCGGCGAGCTCGGTCACGGGACGGGTTCCATCCAGCTCGAGGCTCGCCCCGCGGCGCAGGAGCGGCTCGACGGTCGCCACGTAGCCGCTGATCTCGGCACGGTCCTGGTCAGTCCGGCCATAGGGGTTGTTGGTTCGGGTGCGGACGCGGTCCAGCAGGACGTCGAGCGGCGCACTCAGGAGCACGACGTGCGCGAACCGGTCGTAGAACTTGCCCTGGTTCTCGACCGTGCCGGAGACGACGACGGTCTCGTGCTCGTCCAGGAGGCGCGTGATACGCGCCTCGTCCCACTGCCCCATGCCGTCGTCCCACCCGGGCTCATCGGTGTCGACCGTGTGATGGCCGCGCCGGCGCAGTTCCTCGAGCAGGGTGGTCTTGCCTGCTCCGGACATCCCGGTCACGAGGATTCGTGCCACTCCGACAACCTATCGGCGGGACCCGAGTGCGGCCGCCCCTCAGTCCTCGACGACACCGCACCGGATGTCTCACCCGGCGGTCCATGGCGTGACCGCCCCGAGCTCGAGCCGCCGTGTCAGCACAGGGATCGCGTGAACTGGCCCCAAGACACACGGCGAATCCCTAAAGTTTGCCCATGATGCGCGCGCGCCAGTCCCTCTCCAGCCGGATCCGCGGGGTCGCCGCCCTCGGAGTCCTCTCGTGTGTCCTGCTGGCCGGTTGCGGGGAGCTGGGCGCGTCAAGGGCCGCGACGAGCGAGACCCCGACCGCGGCAGAAGAGTCCGCATCCGCCGCACCTGTGACCGTTGAGGAGCTCGGCTCCGGGGATCGCGGCGAGGTCGTTGACGTCGAGGTGGAGGGGCCGGTGACGGTCACCTACCGACGGATCACCATCGCACCCGGTGCCGGGACCGGCCTTCACTGCCACCACGGCCAGCTCGTCGCGATCGTCGAAGAGGGCGAGCTCACGCACCGCGCACCGGTGTACCCGGGCGGGGAGCACGTCTACCAGGCCGGGGACAGCCTCGTCGAGGGCGCCGGCTACGTCCACGAAGGCATCAACGAGGGGACCGAAGATCTCGTTCTCCTCGTCACCTACATCACCGAGACGGGCAAGCCGCTCGCCGAGACCGACCTCGAGCTCTGCGACGCCTGAGGCTTGATCATCGACGTCGCCAGGTCAGGTGACCCGTGTGAGGGTGGATCGATGAGCAGCAACGACGCCCTTGCCCCACCGATCTCCGACCCGGG
>JAAYCP010000026.1 GCA_012729695.1 Actinomycetales bacterium
ACGCGGGTTCGATTCCCGTCACCGGCTCTCACTTCTCGCCGGCGTCCGCACCCGCCGGCCTAGCCGCCCGGCGTCATCCAGCTGAGGATCTGCACCAGCCCCACGGCCGCGCACACCACGAGCAGCGCAGCGATGACGTATGCGATGACGAGGGCGGCGTCGATGCCCTCCTTCGGCGGTGGCTCGGGAGCGACGAAGGGCTCCTTGCCGTCCAGCTCGTCCCGCTCGATCGCCTTGCGCTTGAGCGCCTCCACGCGGGGCACCTCGGAGGACCGGCGGACCGAGCGCGGCAGCGAGCGCCACATCCGTCCGAAGTGGTCCCCGTGGTGCTCCCGCCAGGCGTTGATCGCGTCCTCGACCTCGTCGCCGCGCTTGGCGGTGCCGAACCACGCAGCCCCGGCGGCAGGCAGGTCGCCCATCCCGTAGAGGACACCGCCGAGGACGCCCAGCGCCTCCTCGTCGTTGTTGTGCTCGAGGTAGGCGACGAGGGCGTCCCTCGCCCGCCACGCCTGACCCGAGGCGAGATCGGCATAGGCCTTCGTGATGACCTCACTCGCCACGGCTCGACCTCATAGTGAGAGCCTAACCAGCCGTGCCGGTGACCCGCGTCAAGGGCGCGACGGCTGCGCGTCCCGGATGATCGTCCCGTCCGCGAGGGTCAGGTCGTAGGTGATCATCGGCTCCGGCCCGCCCTGCCCGCTGGGGGGAAGCTCCCCGTCGGGGAAGATCCGGCCCGGGAACCACGCGGCGTAGCGTCCGTTCTCGACAGTCGCCTCGACGGAGAGGTCGCCGGCGTGCAGGGTCAGGGCGACGACATCGGCCCCAGCCACCCCATCGACCATGGAGATGAGCTCATCCCCCTCACCCGACTGCGACATCGAGCCCTCGAAGAAGCTGTCGGCGGGAGCCACGCTCGGGGGCCCGCCGACGGAGCCGGCGACGCCCATGGACTCGACCTCACCCGACGTCGCGCCCGGCTTGAGCGAGACGACACAGAACCCGCTGTAGTCCTTCATCGGCCCCTCGTCCCGGAGCAGGACGGCGACGAGGTCTCCTCGCCGCTCAGCGAGCGCGACGCTGGCAGCAGCCGGGTCGAACTCCTCCGGCCCGTTGCCGTTGCGATCCCAGAAGGGTCCACTCTGCGCGTCACGACACTCCTCCACGGCAGTGGCCCGGTCGCGGTCGGCGAGCGCCTGCGGCGTCGCGGTCCAGGTCGCATAGGCATTCCCCTGCCCCGGCCCCGGCAGGAGGAGGTATGCGGTGGTCGCCGCTGCGGCAGCCGCTGCCAGCCACGCCACTCGACGCAGGCCCTTGCGGCGCGGGGGCGTCATAGCGGTGGCATTCACGGGCAGCTCGGCCAGTCTCGCGTCGAGACGGGCGCGGGTGGCTGCGGGATCGGGCTCGGCCACGTCATGGGCACGGAGCATCCGGTCCAGAGCGGAATCGCTGGGCTGGTTGGTGGTCATGTCAGTCCTCCTGGTCGAGTAGGTCGCGAAGGCGCCGACGGGCCCGCATGAGACGGACCCGGTAGGCGGCAGGGGTGATGCCGAGGACCTCGGCCGCCTCGCCCGAGGTGAGCTCGTCGAAGGCGGTGAGGGCGAGCGTCTCCTGGTCGTCGACCTCGAGGCGCCGCCAGGCGGTCACGAGGTCCAGGCGGGTCTCGACCCGCTCGGCGTCTGCGAGGTCGACAAGGTGGGTCCGGGGCTCATCAGCGATCCGCACGGCGAGCGCCTCCTGGCGTCCCGCTGAGCGCAGGGCGTTGAGGGCACACCGTCGCGCGATGCCGAAGACCCAGGCGCGCGCCTCGGAGGGGTCGTGCGGCAGGTCGTCGATGCGCCGCCACACGGCGAGGAAGCTGTCGGCGGCGATGTCCTCCACGAGCGCGGGGGCGACCCGACGCTGGAGGAAACGGATGACGTCATCGGCACTCGACGCATACGTGCTGCGGAAGCGTGCCTCGTCGGTGATCACGAGGGGGCGTGCCTCCTCCAGGTTCGTCAGCGCTCTCACATCTAGGACATGTCCGGGAGGACGCCCTCTGTAACAGCAGCCCACTGTTCCAGAGACGGCGCGAGGCCCGCAGCACTCCGGCTGCGGGCCCCGTTCCGAGGGGTTCTCGGACTAGATCACTTCACGTCGAAGCGGTCGTTGTCCATGACCTTGACCCACGCGGAGACGAAGTCGTGGACGAACTTCTCCTGCGCGTCGTCGGAGGCGTAGACCTCCGCGACCGCCCGCAGCTCGGAGTTCGAGCCGAAGACGAGGTCGGCGCGCGAGCCGGTCCAGGTGTGGCCGTCGGCGGAGGTGCCGACGAACCGGTCATTGCCCTCCAGCGGCTGCCACGTGGTGCCGAGGTCGAGCAGGTTGACGAAGAAGTCGTTGGTCAGGGTGCCGACCCGGTCGGTGAAGACACCGACATCGGTGCCACCGGTGTTCGCGCCGAGGACGCGCAGACCGCCGACGAGGACCGTCATCTGCGGTGCCGAGAGGCCCAGCAGGTTGGCCTTGTCGAGGAGGAGGTACTCCGCCGGCAGGACGTTGTCACGACGCTCGTAGTTGCGGAAGCCGTCGTACTTCGGCTCCAGCCACGCCATGGACTCGACGTCGGTCAGCTCCTGGGTCGTGTCGCCACGGCCCGGGGTGAACGGCACCTCGACCGGCACGCCGGCTGCCGCCGCTGCCTGCTCGACACCGACGTTGCCCGCGAGGACGACGAGGTCGGCGAAGGAGACGTTGACCTTGTCCTGGATGCTCTCGAGCTTCTCGATGACGACCGCGAGCTCCTCCGGGTCGTTGACCTCCCAGCCGCGCTGCGGCTCGAGGCGGATGCGGCCACCGTTGGCGCCACCACGCTTGTCGCTGTCGCGGTAGCTCGCGGCAGCGGCCCACGCGGTCTTGACGAGCTGCGAGACCGACAGGCCCAGGCCGGCGATGAGGGCCTTGGCCTCGGCGATGTCCTCAGCCGTGGTGCCGAGCTCGTTCGCCGGGATCGGGTCCTGCCAGAGCAGAGTCTCCTCCGGAACCTCGGGGCCGAGGTAGCGGGTGACCGGGCCCATGTCGCGGTGGGTCAGCTTGAACCACGCGCGGGCAAAGGCGTCGGCGAACTCCTGCGGGTTCTCGAGGAACCGGCGCGAGATCTTCTCGTAGACGGGGTCGAAGCGCAGCGCCAGGTCGCTCGTGAGCATGTTCGGCGTGCGGGTCCGTTCGGTGCCGTGCGGGTCCATGACGGTGTTCGCACCGGCGCCGCCCTTGGGCCGCCACTGCTTGGCCCCGGCCGGGCTGGTCGTCAGCTCCCACTCGTAGCCGAAGAGGGTCCAGAAGAAGTTGTTGTCCCACGTCGTCGGGGTGTTGTTCCAGATGACCTCGAGACCACTGAAGATGGTGTCGTTGCCCTTGCCCGACTTGTAGGACCCCTTCCAGCCCAGTCCCATCTCCTCCATCGGAGCGGCCTCCGGCTCCGGGCCGACGTACTCCCCGGGGTCGGCGGCGCCGTGGGTCTTGCCGAAGGTGTGGCCACCGGCGATGAGGGCGACGGTCTCCTCGTCGTTCATCGCCATCCGG
>JAAYCP010000172.1 GCA_012729695.1 Actinomycetales bacterium
ACGTGGAGCTCGACGAGAACGTGGAGCTCGACGAGGACCTCGGGCGTGGCGAGGGCCTGGGGCGTACTGAGGACCTGAGGCGTGATGAGGACCAGAGGCGTTCCGCCGCACCGCCTCGGGGCGGACAATCTGGTCCTGGGCAACCTGGTCGTGCACAACCCGGCCTTGGACAACCCGGTCCTGGACGACCCGGTCCTGGACGACCCGGCGCGGGACAGCCCGGCGAACGGCCACTCCGGCCCGCACGCCCCGCTCCGGCTGGCGCCAGTCGGCCGGCGCAGGATGCCCGGTCCGCGCTCGGTGCCGGGACAGCCGCTGCAGCAGCACGGGAGGGTGCCGGTGGCCCGGCCACGCGACCGGTTCCCGGTGGCCAGGGTCCGAAGGCTCCGGGAGAGGTGCCGGTGGCCCACCGCATACCCTCTCCGTCCGATGCCCGGCCGCAAGCACAGAGTCGTCCCGCCGGCGCTCCCCCCGGATCCCGCGCGCCCGGGGCGCCCCCGACGGTCCCTCCCCTGCCTCCGGCCACTCCCGCGGCCCCGCTCGGCGCGAGCCCGGTGGCCAGCACCGCGGCGCGGACGGCTTCGGCCATCGGCGCGGCGACGTCGGGCTTCGCGAAGAGTCTCAGCGAGCGTCTCAGCGACACCCGGGAGAGGGCGCGCGACAAGGTCGAGGAGCTCCGGGAGCGCCGCGAGGCGGCAGCAGGCCAGCGCACCGCCGGTATGCGGAGCGCTACCGACGAGGACCTGGCGTCTGGCGACGCGTACGACGAGACCCACGCCTACGCACTCGATGCCCCAGACGGAGGCTCGGCCCGCCCGAGAGCTGCGAGCGACTACGACGAGCTCGAGCCGCCTATCCCACTGCTGCCCCCCTCAGCTGCCGAGCCGCTCACCAAGGACGAGTCCCGCCTCGCGATCGGCATCATCGTCGGCTTCCTCGCCGTCGCGCTCGCGCTCGGGCTGTGGGGGCTGTCGAGGCTCCCGTCGTCGCTGCCCGGTCTCACGAGCGACCCCGGGACCACGATGTCCACACCCGATCCGGAGACCGGGGCGTCGGGTGAGGACGAGGGCGAGGACGACGGCGCCGAGGCGCCCGGTGACGACAGTGCGGGACCGCCGGCAGCCGCCGGCCAACCGCTGACGTTCACCCAGGCGCTCGACTACGACCCGCTCGGCGGCGGCGATGAGCGACCCGATGAGCTCCCCCTCATCCTCGATGGCGACGAGTCGACCGCCTGGGGCTCCGAGGGATACCGGAACACCGCGTTCAGCAACCTCAAGGCAGGGGTCGGGGTCATCCTCGACCTCGGGTCGGAGAGCAGCATCAGCGCCGTCAACCTGGTCCTGCCGCTGGACTCGAAGGGCGAGATCTACGTCAGCAGCGATGAGAGCCTCTGGGCCAACCGGCCTGCGCTCCCCGACGATCTGTCGCCTGCCGGGACCTTCGACGGTGAGGGCTCGGTGACCGTCGACCTCGCCGACGGCACATCGGGACGGTATGTGGTGGTCTGGTTCACCGAGATCTCCTCCGACGGCCAGTGGTTCCGCGCCCGACTGGCCGAAGCCAGTGCCACGAGCTGACTCCCCCCTCGGACCCGATCAGCGTGGACACCTCACCGGCCTCCCTCAGCGAGGCGACCGACGCCGACCTGCTGGCCCGGCATGTCGCCGGCGACCCGGACGCCTTCGGTGAGCTGTTCCGCCGGCACCGGGACCGCATGTGGGCTGTCGCGTTGCGCACCATCGGCAACCCCGAACTGGCGGCCGACGCGGTCCAGGAGGCGTTCATCGCCGCGTTCCGCCGTGCCGACCGGTTCCGCGGAGACTCCGCCGTCACGACGTGGCTGCACCGGATCACGGTCAACTGCGCGATCGACCGGCTGCGTCGGGAGAAGCCGGCGGATCCGCTGCCCGAGATCGATCCGGCCGACCGCCATGACAGATACGGGCAGACCGAGACCGCCCTCGACGTCCGGGAGGCGCTGGCCACCCTTCCTGAGGCGCAGCGGATGGCGTTGGTCCTCGTCGACATGCACGGACTGTCCGTGGCCGAGGCTGCCGCTGTGCTCGAGGTCCCCGAGGGGACCATCAAGTCGCGCTGTGCCCGAGGACGGGCGGCGCTCGCACCGCTGCTGCGACCGCATGACACGGCCCGATCTGACGTGCAGCCGGCGGTTGAACCTGCCAGCCGCCGGCGCGATGACGCCCCTCACGAGCACTCCCGGGAACCGCAGGCGCCATGAGTTCGTCCTATCTCTCGTGGGCAGCGATACCCCACACCACCAGCCACCCGCAGCCGTGCAGCCCTTGTGAGCGCACGCCCTGCGACCCAGATCGACCCACCCGACCTGACCTGAGCCAATACGCGGAGAGGAGCACCCGGTGAGCGATCGATCCTCGAACCCCTCCCCGTGGTCCGCCCACTCCGACCGGGCCCGACCCTCGGCCGCGAGCCCTCAGCAGCCGCCGCTCGAAGAGGATCCCACCGGCGTACGGGAGATCCTCGCCACTCTCCGGGACCCAGGGCCGATGCCGCCCGACCTCGTGCAGCGCATCACCGCCAGCCTCGCCGCCGAGCGGGCCCTGCGTGAGCAGTCGTTGCGGGACCAGGCCCGTCATGATCGGGCCCATCAGAAGTCGAGTGGGGCGGCGGGTGCTGGGGACGAGCCGGACGACTCGGGCGATGGTCTCCCCTCGCGTCTTGCTCCAGCAGCAAGCGTCCACTCTCTCGCTGCTGCCCAGGAGCGCCGCAGAGGACCCCGCCAGTGGCCGCTGCTGGCCGCGGCCGCATCGGTGGTCGTGCTCGCGGGTGCTGTCGTCATGGGGATCCTCGGGGTGCTGAACGGGGGATCCTTCACGACCGCAGCCGGTGACAGCTCGTCCCTCACCAGCGCCCAGGAGGCGCGGGAGGCAGACTCCGCTGCAGGCGGCGCTGCGGAGATGGCGACTGAGGCCGAGGAGGACTCCGGCGAGGACGCGAGCGCCGACGACGGCGCAGCCACCATGCTCAGCGCTTCGGTCCCGGTCCTGAGCACCGGCGCAGTCCTCACCCGCGACACCCTGGGCGAGCACGCACAGACCGTTGCCGACCGTGCCCCCTGGGTCCCCGACACCGCCGTCGAGCAGCTCGCTGCCGACAGCCCGATCAACTCCTCCGACGGCGCGGCGGACTGCCTGGGCGTCGCCCTCGACCAGCCGGTCGCGGAGCTGGCCGAACGCATCGACGCGATCGACTTCGTGCGCTATGACGGCGAGCCCGCCGGGCTCATCCTGCTCCGGGGCGGCCCGCGGGCCGACGCGGCGCCGCTCACCGCATACGTCGTCCCGGCGGACTGTGGCCTGAGCCCGCCTCGGCTTCTCGACGCACCGCTGCCGTTGGCGTCCTGACCGCTGGATCTCCCGGTCCACCGCCACAGGGTCCGAGGAATGTTCTCGGTCTAGGATCGGTTCAAGTGTCGAATCCCATTCCCTGTACCCCCTTGAGGTCTCATCGTGAGCACTGAGCCACGCAACGTCATCATCATCGGTTCCGGTCCTGCCGGCTACACAGCTGCTGTGTACGCCGCGCGCGCCAACCTGCAACCGCTGCTGTTCGAGGGTGCGGTCACGGCCGGCGGTGCGCTGATGAACACCACCGAGGTGGAGAACTTCCCGGGCTTCCCCGACGGCATCATGGGCCCGGACCTGATGCTGAACATGCGCGCACAGGCCGAGAAGTTCGGCACCGAGATCATCACCGACGACGTCACCGCGGTCTCGCTCGAGGGCGACGTCAAGACCGTCACCGACGGGGCCGGCAACACCTACTCGGCCTCCTCGGTCATCCTCGCCATGGGTTCGGCGTACCGCGAGCTCGGCCTGCCCGACGAGAAACGCCTCTCCGGACACGGCGTCTCCTGGTGCGCCACGTGCGACGGGTTCTTCTTCCGCGACCAGGACATCATCGTGGTCGGCGGCGGCGACTCGGCCATCGAGGAGGCAACCTTCCTCACCAAGTTCGCCCGCAAGGTCATCCTTGTCCACCGCCGCGACGAGTTGCGCGCCTCCAAGATCATGGCCGACCGCGCCTTCGCCAATGACAAGATCGAATTCGCCTGGAACTCAGAGGTCGTCGCCCTCCACGGCGAGGACAAGCTCACCGGAGTCACCCTGCGCGACACCGTCACCGGAGCCACCCGCGAGCTCGAGGTCACCGGCATGTTCGTCGCCATCGGCCACGACCCGCGCAACGAGCTCGTCCAGGGCGTCGTCGACCTCGACGCCGAGGGCTACGTCCTCTGCCAGGGCCGATCCACCCTCACCTCAGTCCCCGGCGTCTTCGCCTGCGGAGACCTCGTCGACCACACCTACCGGCAGGCGATCACCGCAGCCGGCTCCGGGTGCGCCGCAGCGCTCGACGCCGAGCGCTACCTCGCCCACCGCAGCGACGTCACCGACGTGACCTCCGCCCAGGCCGCACCCGCCCTGTCCTGACCCCCGTTCCTCCCCACCCGACCCCACGGCTGCACAGCACCGCCCGAACCGAAGGAAGAGTCCCCCACCATGGCTGACCTCAAGCACGTCACCGACGAGACGTTCCAGAGCGACGTCCTCGAGGCCGACGGCACCGTCCTCGTCGACTTCTGGGCTCCGTGGTGCGGTCCGTGCCGCACCATCGCCCCGATCCTCGAGGAGATCGCCCGCGACCACGGTGACAAGATCCAGATCGTCAAGCTCAACACGGACGAGAACCCGGCTGTCACGGCTCGCTACGGCATCATGAGCATCCCGACGATGCATGTCTTCGCCAACGGCGAGATCGTCAAGACCCTCCAGGGCGCCCAGCCGAAGCCGCGCATCCTCAAGGAGCTCGAAGAGTTCATCAACTGAGTCTTCACTGACTGAGGCCGCGAATACCCTTGGCTATCAAGGGTATTCGCGGCCTTTGTGGCTTCTGGGGTTGCGTGCACGGCAGCACGTTTTCGGGCCCTCGCCCGGCGCTTCTGACCCTGGCCGCGATGACCCGTGCCGGGCTCAGGACGGTCCGTGGTGTGCTACGTCAGCTCTCCACCGACTCGGCGGCGTCGCGCAGGCCCATGATGTCGAGGACGCGATTGAGGTCCTCGAGCGAGGCGAACTCGATCGTCATCCTGCCCTTGCGCTGCCCCAGCGATATCCCGACCCGGGTGTCGAGCCGATCGGCGACCGCGGCAGCGATGTCCTCGAGCTGCGGATGACGCCGACCCGGCCGGGGCTTGCGGGGTGCGGGACGCTCCTCGTCGCCTCCGAGGGCCACGATCTCCTCGACCGAACGCACGGACAGACCCTCGGCGACGATGCGCTGGGCGAGCCGCTCCATCGAGGCACCGTCGGGGAGGCCGAGGAGTGCTCGCGCGTGGCCGGCAGACAGCACGCCCGCGGCGACCCGCCGCGCCACGAGTGGGGGCAGCTTCAGCAGTCGCAGGGTATTGCTCACCTGCGGACGGGAACGACCGATACGACTGGCAAGCTCCTCCTGGGTGCACTTGAAGTCCTCGAGGAGCTGCTGGTACGCGGCGGCCTCCTCGAGTGGGTTCAGCTGGCTGCGGTGCAGGTTCTCCAGCAGCGCGTCCCGGAGCAGGTCATCGTCATCGGTCGCCTTGACGATGGCGGGGACGACACCGGTGCCGGCCTCCTTCGAGGCCCGCCACCGGCGCTCACCCATGATGAGCTCGAAGCGGACCCCGTCCTCAGGTTCGGCGAGAGGACGGACGACGACCGGCTGCAGGACGCCGATCTCCTTGATGCTGTGGACGAGCTCAGCCATCTCGTCCTCGTCGAAGACCGCGCGTGGCTGACGCGGGTTGGGCCGGATCGCATCCAGCGGGATCTCGGCGTAGGAAGCACCCGGCACCGGACGCAGCTCGACGCCGTCATCGCCGGCCTCTTCCGGTCCGGTCGGGGCGACGTCTGCGGGATTCGGCTGGCCCGAGCCCGGCTCCTGCTCCGCTTCGTCTCTGGGAGGGACCAGTTGCTCGTCGTCCTTGAGGGCCGTCGACGCAGGCTGACCCGGGAAGAAGACGTCGACCGGGCGGGTGCCCGTTCCGCTCGATGAGGTGGGGATGAGGGCGCCCAGGCCGCGGCCGAGTCCCCGTCGCTTCTCGCTCATGTCGTCGCGTCCTCTCGTTGTGCCGCCTCGGCTACTTGGTTCGCGGGTGGGGCTGCACCGCGTTCAGCGAGCTCCGCCGCCGCCTCGCGGTACGCCAGTGCTCCCGAGCTCATCGGGTCGTAGGTGATGACCGTCTGCCCGTGGCTCGGGGCCTCCGAGACGCGCACCGAGCGAGGGACGGTGCCCCGCAGGGTCTGGTCCGGGAAGTGGCTGCGGACCTCGTCCGCGACCTGGGCCGAGAGCCGGGTGCGTCCGTCATACATCGTGAGCAGGATGGTCGAGACGTGCAGCTCCGGGTTGAGGTGGATCTTGATCATCTCGATGTTCTTGAGCAGCTGCGAGAGGCCTTCCAGCGCGTAGTACTCGCACTGGATCGGAATGAGCACCTCTTTGGCCGCGACGAAGGCGTTGACGGTGAGGAGGCCCAGGCTCGGTGGGCAGTCGATGAGCACGTAGTCGATCCGATCCTCCTGCTCCTCGAGATACCCCGTGAGCGCGCGACGCAGCCTGGTCTCGCGCGCCACGAGTGAGACGAGCTCGATCTCGGATCCCGCGAGATCGATCGTCGCCGGTGCGCAGAACAGCCCGTCGATCTCAGGGCACGGCTGGATGATGTCGGCCAGTGGCGCTCCGTCGACGAGGACGTCATAGATGCTCGTCACCTCGGAGTGGTGGGGCACCCCGAGCGCTGTGCTCGCATTGCCCTGGGGGTCGAGGTCGATGACGAGAACCCGCAACCCCGCCAGTGCCAGCGCGGCCGCGACGTTGACGGTCGTCGTCGTCTTCCCCACCCCGCCCTTCTGGTTGGCGACCGTGAGGATCCGGGTGTGGTGGGGCCGTGGCAGCCGGCGCTCATCCAGCGCCTGCTTCTGGTGAGCCTGCTCCACCATCTCCTGCAGCAGCGGTGAGTCCGAAGCGTCACCAGCTTGCTCAACGGACTGCTCAACGGACCCAGGGACGCTCACGCCCTCAGTCCTCGACACGGATCCCGAGTCTCTGTCTGGGTCTGGAGCAGCGGCTTGCGTGACAGCGTCCTGATCGGGTTCGTACGAATCTGACGACTCCCCCAGGTGGACCTCCTCCGCGGCCACGTCACTCGGGATGCCCCCCTGTGGAATCGAATGGTCGCTGAGCGGCTCTGGGTCATCGAGCGACACAGGGTCGAGAGCGGCCGCTGGCCAGGTCGATCCTTCCGAGTGACCTGTGGATAACTCGGTGGACGAGGCGTCATCACCCTCGTCGAGTCCTGCTCCTGCATCCCGCGGCTCGGTCGGCGAGGCGGGCGCCGATTCGTCGTCGGTCAGCACCGATGTTTCACGTGAAACACTCGGCCACCCCAGCCGGGACGACCGTGCGGAGCTCGAATTCGTGCGTAGCGGGAACCCCAATCCGCGCGCTACCCGATGGCGCAGCGAGGAGGTTCCTGACGAATCCGGGTGTTCATGACTCACGAGAGATCACCCTAATCCCTCTCTGTGTCATCGCTGGCCAGTAAGCAACTGTGTGCTGTGGATAACCGTGTGGAGAGCCGGCGCAGGACTGATCGGGTCCGAGCATCTCGGCGATTCCTCGCGACCTCACACCGTGAAGACGATCTTGCCCATGACGTCGCCACGAGCCATCGCAGCAAAACCCTCGGCGGCCTGGGCGAGGGGTAGGACCGAGTCGATGGTCGGTTCGATCCCTGTCGTGGTGACGAAGTGGGTGAGTCGCTCGAGCTCGGTCCGGCTGCCCATTGTGGAGCCGATGACCCGCAGCTGCTTGAAGAAGATCTTGGTCAGCTCCGCCTTGGGCGGCGCGTCGCCCGACGTGGCTCCGGAGATGACGATCGTTCCTCCGGGATTGAGGGAGTTCACCGAGTGGGTCCAGGTCGCCGCGCCCACCGTCTCCATGACGGCGTCCACCCGCTGGGAGAGTCGCTCTCCCGAGGCGACTGCGCCGACAGCACCGAGCTCGAGAGCCTTCTCCCGCTTCGCCTCGTCCCGCGATGTCGCGAACACGCGATAGCCAGCGGCTGCGCCGAGCTGGATCAGGGCGGTCGCGACACCACCGCCGGCACCCTGGACGAGGATGCTGCCACCGGGGGTGACGCCCGAGTTGGTGAACAGCATCCGATAGGCAGTGAGCCACGCGGTCGGCAGGCAGGCGGCGTGCTCGAAGGACAGGCCTGCAGGCTTCTCCACGACATTCCGGGCAGGCACCCAGACCTCTTCGGCGAGCGTTCCCGGGTAGACCTCGGAGAGCAGAGACCGGCGGGGGTCGAGCGTCTCGTCGCCACTCCACGAGGGGTCGGAGATGACGGCGTGGACGAGGACCTCCCGGCCGTCGTCGAGCACCCCGGCGGCATCACACCCGAGGATCATCGGCAGCCGGTCAGCAGGAAGGCCGACGCCGCGCAGACTCCAGACGTCGTGGTGATTCAGGGCGGCGGCTCTGACGCGAACCCGCACCCATCCCTCAGGAACGGCTGGGCGATCGATCTCCCCGACAACGAGACCGGAGAGCGGGTCGGTGGCGGACTGACGCGCGGCGTAGGCAGCAAGCATGCGAACCACTGTAGGTGCCAGGCCCTCGGTCAGCCGACCCAGGGGCCGCCGTTCCTCAGATGTCTCCTCCTACTCGCGTCGGCGCGAGCGGTCACTCGACGCCCGTCCTGTTCGACGTGGCTCATGGGACACCTCGACAACGACCACCGTGGTGGGTGTCTCAAGAACGTCACGGCCGCAGATGTCGATCGAGACACCGGCCGCGCCGAGGCGCCGCAGGGTCTTCTGCGCCTCGTCGATCTCGCGCTCTGCCGAGGACCCCTTCATCGCTACCACGCGACCCCCCGGCGCGGCGAGAGGCAGGCACCAGCGGAGCAGCTTGTCGAGTGCGGCAACCGCGCGTGCCGTGACGACCTCCGCACTGAGCTCACCGTGCAGCTCCTCGGCCCGTGCGCGTCGGACGGTGACTCGATCGAGTCCAAGATCCGTGACGACCATGTCCAGCCACGCAGTACGCCGCTCCATCGGCTCCACGAGCGTGACTGTCAGATCGGGCCTGGCCAAGGCGATGGCGATGCCAGGAAGGCCGGCACCGCTCCCGACGTCGATGACGGATGCTCCTTGAGGCATGACCTCGGCTATGACCGCGCAATTGAGGATGTGGCGCTCCCAGAGACGCGGCACCTCCCGCGGACCGATGAGTCCGTGACTGATGCCGGTGTCGGCAAGATGCTCCGCGAAGCGCACGGCAAGCGGCAGGTTCGCACCGAAGACTGCGGAGGCTTCAGCGGGAGGCGGCGGGAGGGACGGAGTGGCGTCCGGAAAGGCTCCGTCTGCTGCTGGCATGACTCCATCATGTCAGCGCGTTTCACGTGAAACGCGACCACCTTCCCTTGTCGACAGGCTGGCGTGTTTCACGTGAAACATCACTCGGTCGCCCCGGTCGCCATCTCTGGGTGGCACCACGTGCCCGCTACCCCTCCATGCAGGGTGCCCAACGGGCGAGCCCCGTTGACTCGGCGGTGACTCGTTCTCCCAGGGGTCAGTGCGCCTTTCCGCGGTGATTCATGTCGAACGCTGTGTCGGACCACGCCAGGGCTTACCACTGTTCGACGTCCTGAGCCCGACGGGCTTCAGGCTGCTCCCGGCGTGAGCCCGGGGTGAGAGGCGCTGAGCGAGTGGAGTGTTCACGCACGTCACGCACGCCCCGCGACGGGCGACGTCGCGATCGCACGCGTCGACGACTCGCGCCTCGTTGAGTCCGGCCGACTGGCATGCCAGCTTCTCGTCATGCCTTCCTGTCGCGGGGGTAGCGAAACGGGATCGCCCCTCAGGAAGCGATCCCGTTTCACGTGAAACATCGAGCCTGCGCCCGATGCTCGATGTCAGCCTGACGCGGGCAGCACCACAACAAATCGACGAGGCTCGACTCCGTCGGACTCCGACCTCAGTCCAGCCGCGAGGACCTCGTCGTGCACGATCTTGCGTTCGAACGCGGTCATCGGTTCCATCTCGACGGCCGAGCCGGTCTCCTTGACCTCCGCGATGACCCCACGGGCGATCTCGACGATCTCCGCCTTGCGCCCGGCGCGGTGCCCGGCGATGTCGAGCATGAGCCGGCTGCGCTCGCCGGTCTCCGTCTGGACGGCCAGCCGGGTGAGTTCCTGGAGTGCATCGAGCACCTTCCCATCGGGGCCGACGAGACGGCGGGGGACCCGACCCTCCTCGGAGTCGACGATCGAGACCGAGGCGCGGTCACCGTCGATGTCCACGTCGATGTCACCATCGATGTCGCAGATATCGAGGAGGACCTCAAGGAAGTCGGCAGCGACATCGCCCTCTGCCTCGAGCGCCTTGCGCCGCGACGGCTTCGCGGCCGGCGCCGGGGTGTCCGAGACCGCAGTGGCCACGTCGGCGTCGGCTGCACCCGTGTCGTCGCCCGACGCGACGTCACCCCGCTCTTCCTCGGTCCGATCGCCTACCGCCGCGGCTGCTACTGCTTCGCTGCCCTCCACACGCTCGGCGTCGGGCGAGGACGTCGTCTCCTCGACGTGGTCGAGGTCAGTGCTCTCGGTGCTCTCGGTGCTCACAGTGTCGTCTCCTTGCTCGATCGGGGGTCAGTCGCGCACGCACACGTCGGGCCGCTCAGAGGACTCGCGCCGCCCGTGGCGTCCTTGGGTCCGGCGCTCATCGCCCACCCTTGCCCTTCTTGGCGCGCTTCTTGCTCTTGGGCTGCTGTCGTTGACCGGAGACCGGAGCCTCGACCTCGGCCTCGATCTCCTCCGCCGTCGCCCCCCCGGGCAGGGTGAGCTCGTTGATGGGCTTCCCACGGCGCTTGCGGCGCTCCTGCAGCGCCTTCTCAGCAGGAGATCCCGGTGCGGGCATCCGTCGGATGACGTAGAACTGCTGCGTCATGGACCACAGGTTGGTCGTGAACCAGTAGATGAGGACGCCGATGGGGAAGTTGACGCCGGAGACGGCGAAGACCAAGGGAAGGATGTAGAGCAGCATCTTCTGCTGCTTCGCGAACGGGTTGTCCAGGGCCGACGCAGGCATGTTCTTGCGCATCAGCTGGTGCTGGGTCATGAAGGTCGTCCCCGACATCAGGACGATGAGGACGACCGTGACCACCCGCGTCTGCCAGTTCTCGGCCCGGAGGAAGACGTCCGAGAGCTGGGCTCCGAAGATCGTCGCCTGGTCGAACTCGATGGCGATCGGCTGTGTGATCGGGCCGATCGAGTCCTTGGTGCCGTCGGCCACGCTGGAGAGGCCGTACAACACGCGGAAGAGACCGAAGAAGAACGGTGACTGCAGCAGGATCGGCAGACAGGAGCTGAACGGGTTGGTCCCCGACCGCTTGTAGAGGTCCATGGTCTCGGCGGTCATCGCCTGCCGAGACTCGGGGTCGGTCTTGCCCTTGTACTTCTTCTGGATCTTCTGCAGCTCGGGCTGGATGAGCTGCATCTTCCGGGAGGCATGGATCTGCCGCACGAAGAGTGGGATCATCGCGGCACGCATGACGATGACGAGGCCGATGATCGACAGGGTCCAGGTCCAGCCGGAGGCCGATGGCATCCCCAGCGCCGTGAACCCGGTGTGGAAGCCGTACATGATCCACGCGACCAACCACTCGATGGGTTTGATGAGCGAGGTGAAGAAGTCGATCAACGTCGATCCTTATCGGTTGTTGCGGCAGACCTGCTCGGCGAATCAGCAGTCTGTGGGGTGTGAGGCTGGGACGCGGAGCAGGTATGCGGTCGTTCCGGCACGTAGTCGACGCCGCCGGGCGCCCAGGGGTGGCACCGGCCGACGCGACGCACTGCCAACCAGGTGCCCTTGAAGGGGCCGTATCGCTGGACGGCGGTCAGCGCATACGCACTGCACGAGGGGTAGTAACGGCAGCTCGGTGGCGTGAGAGGGCTGATGAACAGCTGATAGCCCCGCACCAGGATGATGAGCGGCCACGCGAGGATCTTTCCAATTCTCCTGAGAGCCAGGCGAATCGGTGATTGTTCTCGTTGACACTGCGGACAGGGCGCCTCGACGGCGGGTTGCTGGGGGCTCATCGCGCTGACTCCGCCGGCACTGAGTCGTCAGAGGCGCGACCGGTCGCACCGACAGCTGAGGCGGACCGCCCACCCCGACGACTGGGACTCACGGCCCCACCGCGCAGCACCTTGCCGAGCAGCCGGTCGAGGTCCTCTGCGAGAACAGGTGACGGAACGCCGGCCGCAGCAGGTTGCGCGCGCACGACAAGGTCGACGCCGGCCGGCAGCTGCGGGATCCGGGCGGCAACGAGAGCGCGGAGCCGACGCTTGACCTGGTTACGCACGACCGCTCCTCCTAGGGCCTTCGACACAACAAAACCGACCCGCGGCGGTCGAACCGCTCGCGAATCGGTCTGTCTGGCGTGCACCACGAGAAGTCGGGATCCTGCACGAGCGCCACCCGGACCTCGGGTCACTGCACTGAAGTCGGCTGCAGTGCGTAGGCGGTGCCGCTTCGGCAGCACGAATCCCCGGTCCTGGCGATCGTGCTCAGGCCGAGAGCTCGGTGCGGCCCTTCCGGCGACGCGCAGCGAGAATGGCGCGACCTGCGCGCGTGCTCATCCGGTGGCGGAACCCGTGGGTCCTGGCCCGGCGACGGTTGTTGGGCTGGAACGTACGCTTGCTCACGTTGCTTGACTTTCGTCGGGTCGAGGCTGGCTCGACGAGTGGTCTTCGTCTATGGCGAGGTCACCTGCGCGACCCACCGCGTGTCCGTCCAGTCGCTATGACCGGCCGTGATCGTCAGGCGACACCGATCGAGGAATTCCACGGCATACGGTGTCAGCAGGCGAAAACGGCCGGGCAGGCATCGCGAACACGCGAAAACTGCGTCTGGCCAGACTGCACAACGGTACGCGAGCGAGCCGAGGGCGGTCAAACGAGCGCGCCTCAGTCGGGCCATCGCTATACCCGACGGGGTTAACCGTTCGGCTCACGACACGCCGAGCGACCGACAATTCATGCAAGAGTAGGACCCCTCCACAGATCTTCGGACGATCCTCCGCAGCCCCCTGCTGCCGGGGTGGTTGTGTCGTGCCTGTGGATAACCACAGAGTTCTCCCCAAATGTGGACGACACTGTGGATAGGTGCCACCCTTGCCCCTGCAGACCATCGAGCCGTTGAAGTGGAGTGATCGCGTGCCACCCGGTGACGTCGACTATGGACAAGTCTGGTCCCAGGTGCACGAGCACCTCGACGCCCAAGGCCTCCCCTCCCGCCAGCGTGCCTTTCTCCAGCTGACATCACTGCGGGGCATGCTCGAGTCGACCGCTCTCATCGCCGTGCCCAACGACTTCACCAAGGACGTCGTCGAGCGCAGCCTGCGCGAGCCGATCGCCGACGCCCTCACGAGAGTCCTCCAGCTCCCAGGGGAGCGCGCCCCCGTCACGATCGCGGTGACGGTCGATCCTTCGATGGCCGGGATGGAGCCCTCCGACGCGACCGGGACGGACACCGAGTCCTATGCGGGCGGCACCGGCCCCGACTCGCTCCAGGACTACCCCTTCCAGGACGACCCTGGTCAGGAGAACGGTCACCTGGACTACCGCGGCAGGCACCAGGCGGGGCCTGGGGAGATTCAGCACCAGGGCGGTCCGGAAGCGGACCCCATGACCGAGCGCTTCTCCCCCTCTTCTCCCTCCATCTCTACTCCCTCGATGCACACAGGTGTGGAGGCCGCCACCCTCCCGACCGACCGCACGATCTACGAGCGCCCGCCGCAGGAGGGCGATGTCATCGACTTCGTTCCCGGTCCGCGGCCCGAGCCGGGGCAGGCCGAAGCGATCGAGGCCACCCGACTCAACCCCAAGTACGTCTTCGAGCGCTTCGTCATCGGCGCGTCGAACAGGTTCGCCCATGCCGCAGCCGTCGCGGTCGCGGAGGCGCCGGCCAAGGCATACAACCCGCTCTTCATCTATGGCGAGTCAGGACTGGGCAAGACCCACCTGCTGCACGCCATCGGCCACTACGCCCGCATGCTGTACCCCCACGTCAAGGTGCGCTACGTCAACTCCGAGGAGTTCACGAACGACTTCATCAACAGCATCCGCGACGACAAGGCCGCGAACTTCCAGCGCCGGTACCGCGACGTCGATGTCCTCCTCATCGATGACATCCAGTTCCTCTCCGGCAAGATGCAGACGCAGGAGGAGTTCTTCCACACCTTCAACACCCTGCACAACGCGAACAAGCAGGTCGTCATCACCTCGGACGTTCCGCCGAAGTCCCTCAACGGCTTCGAGGACCGGATGCGCAGTCGCTTCGAGTGGGGCCT
>JAAYCP010000173.1 GCA_012729695.1 Actinomycetales bacterium
CTGGGGTGGCTCAGTCAGGTCGCGCGGGTGCGCCGTGGGACCTGGCGCTGAGGGAGGGCATGCCGCAGGCGTACCAGAACGTGACAATAGGAACGTTCTGGTACGCCCTCGCCGGGGGTGGGCGCTGCCGGAGACGGCGAGGGTCGCCCGCGGCGAGGTGCGTGGGCGCTGCGCCTGGGTGGACTCAGGCACGGGCGCGCGCATCGCGGGGCGTGGGCGCGACACGAGGGCCGTTCCGGTGAACTACCGGAACGGCCCTCGCAGGCTCTGCGGGGACCCGACTGCCTCGATCGGCGGTCGGGTGGCGCCTACTTGGCGGCGGTGGCCGAGATCGCCTGATCGACGGACTCCAACAACTCGTTCCACGCCGTCTCGAACTGCGCGACGCCCTGCTCCTCGAGCAGGCGGGTGACGTCAGCGAGATCCACGCCGACCTCCTGCAGGCCGCGCATGACCGCGACGGCGTCCTTGTAGTTGGGACGGATGGTGTCGCCGCGCACCTCGCCGTGGTCCGCGACCGCCCGGAGGGTCGCCTCAGGCATCGTGTTCACGGTGCCTGGTGCGACGAGCTCGGTGACGTAGAGGGTGTCGGGGTAGGCCGGGTTCTTCACGCCGGTGGACGCCCACAGCGGGCGCTGGGGCCACGCACCGGCCTCCTTGAGACGCTGCCAGCGCTCACCGCTGAACGTCTCCTCATAGGCCTGGTAGGCCAGACGGGCGTTGGCGACGGCGGCCTTGCCGCGCAGGTCGAGCGCCTCCGGCGTGCCGATCTCCTCGAGCCTGGCGTCCACGGCGGTGTCCACCCGGCTCACGAAGAAGCTCGCGACCGAGGCGATCCCGGAGACCGGGAGTCCGGCTTCGAGCCGTTGCTCGAGTCCGGCGAGATAGGCCTCCATGACGGCGCGGTAGCGGTCGAGGGAGAAGATCAGCGTGACGTTGACGCTGATTCCCTCGCTGATCGCCTGCTGGATCGCCGGCAGGCCTGCGAGGGTCGCCGGGATCTTCACGAGCATGTTGGGACGCCCCACCTCGGACCACAGCATGCGGGCCTGGAGGAGCGTCGGGTCGGCGTCGTGCGCGAGTCTCGGGTCGACCTCGATCGAGACCCGGCCGTCGACCCCGCCGGTGCGCTCGTACACAGGCGCCAGGAGATCGCAGGCATCCCGGACGTCCTCGGTCGTGAGAGCACGGACCACGCCGTCCGCACCGGCCCTCGCGTACCGCGCGACCTTCTCGTCGTAGAGGTGCGAGCCGGTGATCGCGGCCTTGAAGATGGAGGGGTTCGTCGTGACTCCGACGACGGTGCCGTCCTCGATCTGGGCGGCGAGGCTGCCGCTCACGAGACGCTCGCGGGACAGGTCGTCGAGCCAGACGGAGACGCCCTCACGGGCCAGGTCGTGCAGCGGGTTGGTCATAGAGATTCTCCTGCGGGTTGCGGGTGGTGGGTTGCGGGGGACGTGGGGCCTGAGTCCAGGACCGGTTTCACGAGCTGTGCCGGGCGATCTGCGCCCAGGCCTGCTCAACGACCGCCTCGGGGGTGAAGCCGAACTTGGTGAGCAGCTCCTTCAGCGGCGCGGAGGCGCCGAAGGTCGACATGCCGATGACGGCACCCTCGGAACCGGCGTAGCGCTCCCAGCCCAGGGTCGAGGCCTGCTCGATGGCCACCCGGGCCTTGATGGAGGGCGGCAGGACCGACTCCCGGTACTCCTGGTCCTGGCGGTCGAAGAGCTCCCACGACGGCATCGAGACGACTCGTGCGTCGACTCCATCGGCGGTGAGGGTCTCGTATGCGGCGACCGCGAGGGAGACCTCCGAGCCGGTCGCGATGAGGATGACCTGCGGGGTGCGCCCCTCAGGCGGGTCCGCGAGGACATAGGCGCCGTGGTCGAGGCCGGCAGCTGACGCATACCTGGTGCGATCCAGGGTGGGCAACGCCTGCCGCGAGAGGATCAGCGCGACCGGGTCATGGCGTCGCGGCATGAGCCAGCGCCAGGCCTCGGCGACCTCGTTCGCGTCAGCCGGCCGCAGATCCACGAGGCCGGGCATCGCGCGCAGCGAGAGGATCTGCTCGACGGGCTGGTGCGTCGGTCCGTCCTCTCCGACGCCGATGCTGTCGTGGGTGAAGACGTGGATGACGGGCAGCTCCATGAGCGCGGAGAGCCGGAGCGCGCCGCGCTGGAAGTCGGAGAAGATGAGGAAGCCGGCCTGGAAGGGGCGGACCTTGGCCAGGGCCAGGCCGTTGGCGATGCACCCGGCCGCGTGCTCGCGGACGCCGAAGTGCAGGTTGCGGCCGGCCCGGTCGTCAGGGCTGAACGACCCTGCGGCCGTGAGCATCGTCTTCGTCGAGGGGGCGAGATCGCTCGAGCCGCCGACGAGCCAGGGAACCCGGCCGGCCACGGCGTTCAGGACCTTGCCGGATGCCTCGCGCCCGGCGAGTCCCTTGGCGTCCGCCTCGAAGGCGGGGATGTCGGCGTCCCAGTCCTCCGGCAGGACCCGGCGCTGCATCCGGTCCACCTCGTCGGCGAGCTCGGGGTACTCGGTGGCGTAGGCGGCGAACAGGGCCTCCCACTCCTCGCGCTCCTTCTTCCCGCGGGCGCCGATGCCGTCCGCGAAGGTCTCGTAGACGTCATCGGGCACGAGGAAGCTGCTGTCCTCCGGCCAGCCGTAGAAGGCCTTGGCGCCGCGGATCTCCTCGTCCCCGAGGGGCTCGCCGTGCGCTCCGGACGTTCCTTCCTTCGTCGGCGCGCCGTAGGCGATCCGCGAGTCGACGATGATGAGCGTCGGGCGGTTCTGCTCGGCCTTGAACGAGCGGAAGGCGCGGGCGAGCATACGGCGGTCGTTGGCGTCCCCGACCCGGGTGACGTTCCAGCCCAGGGCGATGAACTTCGTCGCGACGTCGTCGGAGAAGGCGAGCGAGGTGCCGCCCTCGATGGTGATCTCGTTGTTGTCGTAGACCCAGCACAGGTTGGCCAGCTGCAGGTGACCGGCGAGCGAGGCCGCCTCCTGGGCGACGCCCTCCATCATGCAGCCGTCGCCTCCGATGGCGTACACGTCGTAGTCGAACAGGTCGTAGCCCGGCCGGTTGTACGTCGCCCCGAGCCACTGCGAGGCCATCGCGAGGCCCACGCTCGTCGCATAGCCCGTGCCGAGCGGTCCGGTCGTCGCCTCGACGCCGGCGGTCCAGCGGTACTCCGGGTGGCCCGGCGTCTTGGAGTCGAGCTGACGGAAGTGCCGTAGGTCATCGAGGGAGACGGACGGCTCGCCGAGCGTCTCGTAGTCGGGGTTGACCGAGCGGACGCCTGTGAGGTGGAGCAGCGAGTAGAGGAGAGTCGACGCGTGGCCGGCGGAGAGGACGAACCGGTCACGGTTGGGCCAGATCGGCGCCTGCGGGTCGAACGAGAGGAACTCCTGCCAGAGCGTGTATGCGACGGGCGCCAGAGCGACCGGCGTCCCGGGGTGCCCGGAGCCGGCGGCCTGGACGGCGTCCATGGCAAGGGTGCGGATGGTGGTGACCGCCCGCTCGGCGGGATCGGTCAAGGTCACGGACGTCATGAGGGCTCCATCTGGTCGAGGGCAGGTCTGGGTCAAAGCGGTGTCTGGGTTCAAGCAGTTTCTGGGTCCAAGCGGTGTCCGGGCATGGCGGCGTCGGAGTCAGTGCGGATCACGGTGGATCGCACGGTGCGAGCCGGCCCGAACGGCGGTCTTCCCTTCACCATGTCCCAGCGCCTGGAGCGCGGCTAAGCGATTGCCGCTTGTTGCCGCGAGAGACAGTCGCTGCGCGCCGGAGTCCGTGACAAAGCGCCGGAGTCTGTGACAAGGCGCCAGAGTCTGCGTAATGGGAGAGACTGGGCGGATGGAGAACGTGAGCCGTCAGCGCGAGCCCCGGGAGCTCGTCGCCGCCGTCCGGGAGAGGATCCGGGGCGTAGCGCGGCTGGGCGTCGCCTTCTCCGGCGGCGCGGACTCCTCGGTGCTGCTCGCCATCGCACTGCGCGAGCTCGGACCGGACCGCGTCGTCGCCCTGCTCGGGGTCTCGCCCTCGCTCGCGGCCCGAGAGCGCGCCGCTGCACACGAGGTCGCGCACACGCTCGGGGCGAGCGTCGTGGAGATCGAGACGCACGAGGGGGACGACCCCGACTACCGGCGCAACGGTCCCGACCGGTGCTTCTTCTGCAAGCAGGAGCTCTTCCGCCGCATCGACGACGAGGTCGCGGACCGCTACGGGCTCACGGCGATCGCCTATGGCGAGAACGCCGACGACACCCTTCGTCCCGACCGGCCGGGGTCCGAGGCGGCCCGACGCCACGCTGTGCTGGCGCCACTGGCAGCGGCGGGGCTGACCAAGGCCGACGTCCGTGCCGTGGGGCGCCTGCTCCGGGTGCCCTCGGCGGACAAGCCGGCCGCCCCCTGCCTCGCCTCCCGCGTCCCGCACCTGCGCGAGGTCACTCCCGAGGTCCTCGGTCAGATCGAGCGGGCCGAGGACGCCCTCCACGATCTCGGGTATGCGGTGCTCCGGGTCCGCCACCACGGCACCCTCGCGCGGGTCGAGCTGGGCGACGAGGAGCTCCAGCGCGCGACCGCTGATGAGGGTGAGCAGGCAGCCGTCATCGCCGCCGTGCGGAGCGCTGGCTTCGCGGAGGTCGAGATCGACCCGCGAGGCCTGCAGTCGGGAGCGAACACCCTCGCGGCACTGCGGGCAGCGGCGCGATGAGTCCGCAGTCTGCGATGGGTCCTCGACCAGAGGGGACTGGCACGGACGGTCGACCCGCGGGTGTCGACGTCGAGCACGGGATCGAGCTGGACCTGGACCGAGGGAGCCGGCGCGGGTACCCGGAGGCGGTGTACTGCGAGGGCAAGTCCCCGGAGCAGGTCGGCCGGATCGCCGGACTCATCGCCGAGGCGGCCAGGGGCACCGCCGTCGAGGACTACAGCTCGGGGGGACCGCGGAGCGACGAGACAGCGGCGGACGCTGGTGGGAGAAGCACCGCTGCGGGTCACCGCTCGCGCACGACCCTCTTCACCAGGGCGCGTCCGGAGCACCTGGCCGCTGCCCTCGCCGAGCTGCCCGACGCGTTCGTCGACGAGCGGGCCCGTCTGCTGGCCTGGCCGTCGACGCCACCGGAGCCGACCGGCGGTCTCGTCGTCGTTGCGTCGGCCGGCACCTCCGATCAGCCGGTCGCTCTGGAGGCGGCGCATACGGCGCGGTTCCTCGGACGCGAGGTCGTGTCGGTCGAGGACGTGGGCATCGCCGGGGTGCACCGGACGCTCGCCCGCGTCGACCTCCTACGCTCTGCGGCCGCCATCGTCGTCGTCGCGGGGATGGATGGCGCCCTGCCAGGCCTGATCGCCGGGCTCGTGTCCGCACCGGTCATCGCAGTTCCGACGTCAGTGGGGTATGGCGCCGCGTTCGAGGGAATCGCTGCCCTGCTCACGATGCTCAACGCGTGCGC
>JAAYCP010000174.1 GCA_012729695.1 Actinomycetales bacterium
CGCGTACCAGAACGTGACAATAGGAAGGTTCTGGTACGGCCACATCGACCGAGCGGGGTTCCAGTGGCGTACCAGAACGTGACAATAGGAAGGTTCTGGTACGGCGCCACGATGGCTGAGCCGGCCGAGGTGACCGCAGACCCTCCTGAGCCGGGCTACCGGAGCGACCCGTCCTCGTCCAGCTCGAGGTGGGCGGCCTTGACGACCACCTCAGCAGCCGCATCGGGCGGGGGTGTGAGTCCCGAGAAGACGATGTAGCGGTAGGCGACGAACCGGAAGATCGTGCCGATGCCGATCCCGACGATGGTCGCGACGTTGTCGGCGAGGACGGACTGGAACCCGAGGCCGTAGTGGGAGAGCGCGAGCACAGCAGCGGCAATCACCAGCGCGACGCCGTTGACGGCGAAGAAGAGGACGACCTCCTGAAGCGGCGCCCGGTTGCGGCGGTGCCGGAAGGTCCATGCCCGGTTGCCCACCCAGGCGAAGAGGGTCGCGAGCGCGCCGGAGATGACCTTGGCGGTCGTGACCTTGTCCTGGAGCACGGTGTGCCAGAGCAGGTTGGCGCCGCCGAGGTCGATGACGAAGGCGATGGCACCGATGACCCCGAACTTGATCATCTCGCGATAGACGAGCCCGATGGCCACCCGGAGGCGGTCCAGGAGCGACGTGAAGGCGGCCGGCACCGGTCCAGCGTAAGCCTGCGCCCTCTCCGGCAAAGTATTCTCGGCCGCGTGGCCGACCTCATTCCGCACGCCGACGAGCCCCCGACCCCGGAGTCCGCCGGTGCCGCGATCCCGCCGCCGGCTCCGACACCAGGCGGGTTCCCCGTCGTCGGCATGATCGGCTCCGGCCAGCTCGCCCGGATGTCCGTCGGCCCGGCCGCTGAGCTGGGCATCACCCTGAGCGTTCTCTCCACGGACGCCTTCGACAGCGCTGCCCTCGTCGCGGCGCACGCCCCCGTCGGGCACCACGCCGACCTGGAGCGGGTGGTCGAGTTCGCCCAGCACTGCGACGTCATCACCTTCGACCACGAGCACGTCCCGGACGATGTCCTGGACGCGGTGGCCGAGCTCGGGGTCCCCATGCACCCGAGCCCTGCAGCGCTGCGGTATGCGCAGGACAAGCTGGCTATGCGGGAGCGGCTCGGCGAGCTCGGCATCCCGTGCCCGCAGTGGGCGCGGGCCGAGTCCGTCTCCGACGTCGTCGAGTTCGGTGACCGGATCGGCTGGCCCATCGTGGCGAAGACTCCGCGAGGGGGGTACGACGGCAAGGGTGTTCGACAGATCCGCTCCGCCGAGGATGCCCGCTCCCAGATCAGTGAGTGGTTCGACGGCGGCGCAGTCCTGCTCGAGGAGCGCGTGGAGTTCGTCCGGGAGCTCGCGATCCTCGTCGCGCGCAGCCCCTCCGGTCAGGCGGCCGCGTGGCCGGTCGTCGAGACCGTCCAGACCGACAGCATCTGCACCGAGGTCCTCGCGCCGGCGCCGGACCTGGTGCCCGGGCTCGCGGCTGCGATCACCGAGGCCGGGCTGCGGGTCGCGGGTGAGCTCGAGGTCACGGGCGTGCTCGCGGTGGAGCTCTTCGAGGTGGTCGCCGCGGACGGGACCCCTGCTTTCGTCGTCAACGAGCTCGCCATGCGCCCGCACAACAGTGGCCACTGGACCATGGACGGTGCGGTGACGGGGCAGTTCGAGCAGCACCTTCGCGCTGTCCTCGACCTGCCGCTCGGCTCGCCGAGACCGCGGGACCGGTGGACGGTGATGGCCAACATCCTCGGCGGCGAGGTCGAGGAGCTGTACTCGAGCTACCGGCACGTCATGGCCCGCGATCCCGAGATCAAGGTGCACCTGTACGGCAAGTCGGTTCGGCCCGGACGCAAGCTCGGTCATGTCAACGTCGGTGGCACCCATCTGGCGAGCCTTCGTGAGCGAGCCCGCCACGCCGCCGACTACATCCAAGGAGTGATCGACGAATGAGCAGCACCACCCCCGTCGTGGGGCTCGTCATGGGTAGTGACAGCGACTGGCCGGTCATGTCGGCCGCCGCTGAGGTCCTCGAGGAGTTCGGGGTCGGCTACGAGGCCGACGTCGTCTCGGCGCACCGGATGCCGCACGAGATGATCGCGTATGGGGCACGCGCCTCCGAGCGCGGGCTGCGGGTGATTATCGCCGGAGCGGGCGGGGCGGCCCACCTGCCCGGCATGCTCGCCTCGGTCACCGAGCTGCCGGTCATCGGGGTCCCGGTGCCGTTGGCGCACCTCGACGGAATGGACTCACTTCTCTCGATCGTGCAGATGCCGGGCGGGGTGCCGGTGGCGACCGTGTCGATCGGCGGTGCGAAGAACGCCGGCCTGCTCGCGGTCCGCATTCTCGGTGCCGGCGACGGGGCCGAGGCAAGCCGTCTGCGCGCGGCGATGACCGCATACCAGGAGAGCCTGCGGGACGTGGCGCACGCCAAGGGTGCGGCTCTGCGCGAGCGTCGGTCAGGGACCTAGCCCTCGCGAGCGTAGACCCGGCCTCCGCCGCGACGGGGGAG
>JAAYCP010000027.1 GCA_012729695.1 Actinomycetales bacterium
CGGGCGGTGTCACCTGGTGGCTGCGCGGGATCCGGCGCGTGCGCTGGAGGGGACGCTGGTGGAACACCATGACCCGACCCAGCCCATTGTCACGGCGCCACCGGTCGATGTGGAGGATGAGCTCCTCGACGAGCTGACCCACGGCCCCCACCGTGCTGACGAGCTGCAGCTCCTCGTCGACGTCCACCCCCGCGGCGGCGAGCTCCCGCACGACGCGGGCGCCCAACCCCACGACCCGCCGCTCTGCTGCCTCCACGGAGTGCTCGCGCAGCCAGTCCGCGACCTCCTGGGCGATGACATGGTTGATCGGCCCGCACATCCCCTGGTCCGTGCCGATGACCACGACGACGGTCGCAGGCTCGGGCTTCGAGGGGCCGCCCTTGCTGGGGACGGTGTTGGTGGGGACGGTGTTGGCGGGGAAGGAGTTGAAGGGGAAGGAGTTGGCGGGGATGAGGTGCGGGTGGATCGAGAAGAGCGCCTGGAAGCCGAGCTCGACCGTCTCCCGATAGTGCCGCAGGGCCTCGACGGCCTCCTCGAACTCGTGGATGGAGACGGCCGCCAGGCCCTTCATCGTGGCCACGACCGAGAGCAGCTCGCCGCCGAGCACGAGTCGACGCTGGAGGGTCGCCGCGGTCGTCATGCTCAGCCCTCTCCGCCGGCCAGGTCCAGAGCGACACGCTGGATGTCCTCGAGCTCCTCGGGTCTGAGCCGGCCGCCCTTCGCGAGCCGCGCGAAGAGCTCTGACCGGCGCGCGACGACCCCACGGGCGAGCCGGTCGGCGACGGACGCCACCTCGGCTGCGGGCACTGCGTCGAAGGCTCCTGCCACCGCGGCCGCGAGCGTCGCGATCTGACGGTCCACGGGGAGTGTGTCGTACTGGCTCTGCTTGAGCACCTCGCGGACCCGGCGTCCCCGCTCGAGCTGTGCCTCACGCTGTGCGTCCAGGCGGGCGCCGTAGCGACTGAACCGTTCCAGCTCCTCGAACTGCGCATAGGCGAGGCGCAGGTCTCCGGCGACGGCCTTGTACGCGGGGAGCTGGGCGCTACCACCCACCCGCGAGACCGACCGGCCGATGTCGATTGCGGGCAGGACACCCTGCTGGAACAGCTTGGGCGAGAGGTAGACCTGCCCGTCGGTGATGGAGATGAGGTTGGTCGGGATGTAGCCGGACATGTCCTGCGCCTGCGTCTCGATGATGGGCAGGGCGGTCAGCGACCCGCCCTTGCGCAGTCGCGTAGGCCGCTCGAGGAGCCGGGAGTGCACGTAGAAGATGTCACCCGGGTAGGCCTCCCGCCCCGGGGGCCGGCGCAGGAGGAGGGAGAGCTCGCGGTATGCGCGGGCGTGGCGGGTGAGGTCGTCGTAGACGATGAGCACATCGGCACCCTGCTCCATGAAGTACTCCGCCATGCTCGTCGCGGCGTACGGGGCGATGTACTGACGGCCCGGCGGGTCATCCCCTGTCGCGACGACGACCGCCGTGTAGTCGAGCGCTCCGTGCTGTCGGAGGTCGGCGATGACCTTGGTCACCGCCGAGCTGCGGATCCCCACAGCGCAGTAGACACAGACGACGCCGTTCCCCCGCTGGTTGATGATCGTGTCGACGGCGATCGCGGTCTTGCCGGTCTGCCGGTCGCCCAGGATGAGCTGGCGCTGGCCCCTCCCGACCGGCACGAGCGCGTCGATCGCCTTGATCCCTGTCTGAAGTGGCGACTCCACCGGTGCGCGGTCGAGAATCGGTGCGGCCGGACGCTCGATCGGCCACCGCTCACGGGATGGGACCTGGCCCCCACCGTCCAGCGGGCGCCCGGTCGGGTCGATGACCCGGCCGAGGATGTGCTCGCCCACGGGGGTGCTCATCGCCTCACCGGTGCGCTCCACCAGATCACCGGCGGCGAGGTCGCCCATCTCGTCGACGAGGATCACGCCGACCCGCTCAGGAGTCAGGTCGTATGCCATCCCCAGCTTCCCACCCGGGAAGCGCACGAGCTCCTCGGAGGTCACCCCCGGCAGCCCGGTCACCTCGGCGATCGCCCCATCGACGCGGAGCACCCTGCCGATCTCGGCGACGGAGGGCCGGGCCCGATGGCCGTCGATGACCGAGTCCAGGGTGTCGAGACGGTCGCGCAGGGTGGCGTACCACTCCCCGAACGCGGCCGAGTCGCGCACTCCGGTCATTCGCTCTCCCCGTCGGCCTCGGTGGGGGTGACCTCGGTGCGCAGCACTTGAGCGAACTCGCGCTCCACACCGTCCAGATAGTCGGCGACCGACCAGCCCACGGAGTGCGCTCCGAGCCGGACAACGATGCCCGAGATGATGGTGCTGTCCTGCTCCCAGCGGACGGCACGGTCTGCGTCTCCGGTGAGCTCGCTCAGGACCTGCTCGATCTCGTGCCTGCCGGTCAGGGATGGCTCGAACGCGGTGCACACCACCACGGGAGCGTGGTCGGACGCCACCGACGCCGCGATGGCGGCACGATCCTCCGTGGACAGCTCCGCCATGCGCTGACGCAGCCCCGAGAGGATGGCATCCTCGAGCGTGCGGTCGGCCAGGTCGGCCAGCAGCCGGCGACTGACCTCGACGGCCTTCTCCCCCGTCGTCCGCTGCAGGTGGCTCAGCAGGGCGTGCTGGTGGTTGCGCAACGACTCGCGCCACTCCTGTGCCTGTCGATCCACGTCCTCGCGGGCCTGCTGCAGGAGCTTACGCTGCTGGGCGGCCGCCTGCGCTCTGGCCTCGTCGAGGATCTCCTCACGAGTCCGGTCGAGCTCCCGCCGCTCCGCCCGCAGCCGGGCGAGCTCCTCCTCAGCCTCCCGGGCCAGGGCGGCTGCACTCGACTCCTGCTCAGCGATGGTCCGACGACGCTGGTCCATCGCCTTCACGATCCGGTCGTAGAGCAGGAACTTCAGCGCCACGACGAGGATGGCGAAGTTGAGCAGCTGGGCGAAGACCGTGAACCAGTCGATCAGCACGGCGGGTCCTCCTGGGGAGGCCAGCGCGTCCAGGCACCCGTGGTGCAGAGACCGATGGTGCAGAGATCGATGGTGCATCGATCGCTGGTGCAGGCATCGGTGGCGCAGAGGTCGACGATGCAGAGGCCGATCATGCGGGGATGGGTCATGCAGGGCCGCCGAGTCATGCGGGGGGTCACCTGAACAGATCGAGGAAGGGGTTGGCGAAGATGAGGATCAGCGAGACCACGAAGCAGTAGATGCCCGAGGACTCGATGAACGCCAGGCCGACGAACAGGGTGCGGGTGATCCCGGCGGACTCGTCGGGCTGCTGGGCGAGTGAGGCGAGGCCCCGGTCCAGCGCCCGGGCCTCCCCGATCGCGGCGGCGGAGGCACCTATGGCGACCGTCAGGCCGGCGGTGATCACCGATCCGAGGGCCACGATGGCAAGTGGGTCCATCGGTTACTGCTCCTTTCCCGAAGACTCGGTTGTGTCTGTCGCTGCCTCGGGCGTGCGCCCCTCGGCTCCCGACGCGGACTTCTGCGTGACTGTCATGCCCGAGGCGATGTAGACGATGGCGAGGACCGCGAAGATGTAGGCCTGGATCATGCCGAACACCAGCCCGAGCGCCTGGAAGAGGACCGGGAAGATGAACGGCACGACGACCAGGAGGATGGCGACGATCTTGGCGCTGCTCATCATGTTCCCGAAGAGACGCACCGCCAGGGCCAAGGACCGGGTGATGTCCCCGAGGACCGTGAAAGGGAGCATGATCGGTGACGGCTCTACGTAGCGGCGCAGGAACGCCCGCGGGCCCTGGCGGGCGACGGCATACCCCGGGACCGCGAGGAAGACGGCGAGGGCCAGGGCGGCGGTGGTGGACAGCGACGCGGTCGGCGGCAGGTATCCCGGGATGATGGCGAGCAGGTTGGCGACGGCGATGAAGAGGAAGAGGGTGCCGACGAAGGGCAGGTAGGCAGTCGGCCGGTCGCCGCCGGTGACCTCCGAGATCTCGTCCCGCAGGAACTCCACGACGGCCTCGAGAGCGTTCTGCCCCTTCGGGATGTCGGTCGACGAGGTCAGGCGGCGGGTCACCAGCCAGGAGGCCACTATGAGCACCGCCATCAGCACCCAGGTGAAGGCGATGGTGGCGTTGATGGTGACGAAGCCGCGCTGCCACAGGATCACCTCGTCGGGGCTGAGCTGGGTCATGTCCATGCCGACTCCTCACTCCGCCGGCCGCGGCGGCGGACGATCGACACGACCACGGTCCGGGCCAGGAAGAGCCCGACGAGGCCGGCGACCCCGCGCACCGGACGCCCATCCATCATGAGGAGGAAGAGAGCGGCGACGATGGCCGTGCGGATGATGAGGCTGCCGGCCGCCCACAGTGCGGGGCGCTCACTGTCGACGAGGCGCTGAACGCTCCACCGCAGTCCGCCGAAGAAGATGAGGCCCGCCAGTGCCCCGACGGCCACGCCGAGGGTCACGTCACCGATCACGGCTGTCCTCCTCAGGTGAGGCAGGTGCCCCCGGCTCGTCCAGCGGGTCGAGGGACTCGACGTCCTGCGGGTCACCGGACTCGCGGACCACCCAGAACCACGCGTTGAGGACCCCGATCGTCAGACCGACGACGAGCAGGCTGACGACCCACGAGAAGGTCGCCGGCGCGACGCGGTCGAGCCATCGACCCAGGGCCACACCGAGGACGGTGGGAAGGGCCACCGACCAACCGATGAGACCGAGCATGCCCAACCACGACCACACGCTCCGGGAGCGTCGACCGGCCCGAAGGCGGCGGGCCGCCTGCGTCCGGACCTCCGCCTCGAAGTGCTCCCGGTCGGTCATCGGGGCTCCTCGAACTCGAACATCTCGTGCAGGATCTCGTTCTCGATCCGGACCTGGGCGGACCGCGCGGCCTGTTCCGTCTCGTCCAGCCGCCGGAAGGCCTCCTCGACCATCCGCTCGAGATCCTCGAGCCGCTCGCCCGGCACGGCGGCGAGGGTCGAGATCCGGACCTGCGGGCCGGCCTTGGTGAGGACCCCACCGTTGACCGCGACATAGTGGTCGACGCCCTCCTCGTCGGTGTACGTGAGGATGCCCGGCTCGAGCACCACCACATAGTCGAGGTGCCGGGGCAGGAGCGTGAACGAGCCGTGCGTGCCCTCGGCCGAGACCTTCGTGACGGGTCGATCGACCGTGATGCGGTTGGGGATCGCGATGGTGAGCTGCACCTCTCACCCTCCCGCCCGTTCCCGCCGGGCCCGCTTCTCGTCGGCCTCCGCGATCGTGCCGATCATGAACAGGTCGCTCTCGCTGTAGTCGAGGAACTCGTCGGCGAGGATCCTCTCGCAGCCTTCGATGGTGTCCTCCAACGCCACCTGCCGGCCGGTGAGGCTGGTGAACCGCTCCGTGACCGTGAAGGGCTGGGTGAGGAAACGCTCCAGGCGGCGGGCGCGCTCCACGACGAGACGGTCTGCCTTCGACAGCTCCTCCATCCCGAGCATGGCGATGACGTCCTTGAGCTCCTCATACTCCGCGAGGGTGCGACGCACCGCGCGGGCCACGTCGTAGTGGCGCTGCCCCACGATCGGAGGGACGAGCATCTTCGACCCCGACTGCAGCGGATCGATCGCGGGGTACAGACCCTCGCTCGCCCGGTCCCGCGAGAGCACCACGGACGCGGAGAGGTGTCCGAAGATGTGCACCGCTGCCGGATCGGTGAAGTCGTCCGCGGGAACGTAGACCGCCTGGATGGAGCTGATCGCGCCGTCCGGAGTGCTGCAGATCCGCTCCTCCAGCTCGGCGAGCTCCGAGGCCAGGGTGGGTTGGTACCCGAGCTCGGACGGGATCCGACCCATGAGGCCGGACACCTCCGAGCCGGCCTGGACGAAGCGGAAGATGTTGTCGATGAGTAGGAGGACATCCTGGTGGCGGACGTCCCGGAAGTGCTCGGCGATGGTGAGGGCGGTGTGCCCGACCCGTAGCCGGGCGCCCGGCTGCTCCTTCATCTGTCCGAACACGAGCACCGTCTCGGCCAGCACACCGCTCTCATCGAGCTCGCGGTAGAGGTCCTCGGCCTCCCGGCTGCGCTCACCGATGCCGCAGAAGATGCTCACGCCCTCGTGGCGGCCGACCATGTTGTTGATCATCTCCATGATCAGGACGGTCTTGCCGACGCCCGCACCGCCGAAGAGGCCGGCCTTGTCGCCCTTCTCCAACGGGGTGAGCAGATCGATCGCCTTGATCCCGGTCTCGAAGATCTCCGACCGCGTCGAGCGCCGATGCGGGGGTACGGCAGGTTGGTAGATCGGGCACCACGCCTCCGCCTCGATCCCGCCCCTGCCGTCGATGGGATCACCGAGGACATCGATCGCCCTGCCTTTGAGCCCCGTGCCCACAGGCACGCGGATCGAGCCACCGGCGGTCCGGGCCCGCGCACCCCGACCCAGACCCTGGGTCGGGGTGAGCGCAAGGCAGCGGACGGTCTCCTTGTCCACGTGCGAGAACACCTCGGCCATGACGTCATCACCGAGCTGCAGCACTTCCCGGACCTCGGGCAGCCCGGCCCGGAAATGGACGTCGATCACGCTCCCCCGGACGGCCCCCACCGTCCCCTCGTGCCGGGCGACGTCCAGTCCCATATTCCGACCGTACCAACCACGGCATACGCGCTGACCGATTGCCCCCGATCCTTCGCCCCGTGCGAGAGCCGCCCGCCCCTTGTCAGCAGAACGCGAAACAGCCCGGACCTGGTCAGGTCCGGGCTGTTCATCGAGCTGTGGTCGATGTCTGTCCTTGAGGCTACGGCCGGGAGAGCCGGAGACATCACCGGGTGGAGCTGAGGGGATTCGAACCCCTGACCCCCTCCATGCCATGGAGGTGCGCTACCAACTGCGCTACAGCCCCGGGTGGGGAGTCGCTGTGCGACCACGAGAGTATGGCTGATTCTGCCGTCGTTCTCCAAATCGCGTCGACCGCAGCCTCACGAAGGAGCGCTCCGGTGGGCGTGTGCGGGAGCCTCCCGCCGGCCCTTCGCCGCCACTCGTAGGGTCCGTGATCAGGCACGCCGCTCGTCGTTCGGGCTGTCTCCCTGGGCGTGGTCGAGCACGGGGGCGCGCAGGTTCCATCCCTGCAGGCGCCACGTCGAGCCGGCCAGGACCGGGAAGCTCGGGGGCGCGGCCGCGAGGGTGGACTCGGCGACCTCGGCCCAGTGGCAGTTGCCGAACCCCCCGAAGAGGTGCCACATCCGAGAGATCTCCAGGCCGAGCAGCGTTCCGACGATGACCCGCGCGGTGATCCCGTGGGTCGCGAGCACAGCGGTCCGCCCCGGCTCGAGCTCGCCGAGGACCTCTTCGAGCAGCGGTCGCACCCGTACCTGGACGTCGCTGAGCGACTCGCCGGTCACCCCACGCTTGAAGTCCTCGCCGAGGAGGTGCCGCCGCCGGTCCTCGGGATACCTCTGCTGGACGAGCTCGCCCGACATACCGGTCCACTCCCCGACCGCGATCTCGCGCAGCCGCGGGTCGTAGCTGACCGGGCAGGAGGCCGCCCCGGCGACGATGTCACCGGTCACCGCAGCGCGTTGCAGGTCGGAGGCCACGACGGCGACTGGCGATGACAGGGCGATGACCATGGCCGCGGCCTCGGCCTGACGGACTCCTGCGGCGGTCAGCGGCGAGTCGAACTGGCCCTGCCAGACACCCTCACGGTTGGCCTCGGACTCGCCGTGCCGCAGGATGATGAGGCGGCGTGCAACGTTGGCCACGGTTCAGTCGTCCGCCGCGGACGCCGACTCGGCCGGGTGCAGGGGCACGCCGAGGTCGACGACGGGACAGTCCCGCCACAACCGCTCGAGCTCGTAGAAGGCTGCCTCCTCCTCGTGCTGGACGTGGACGACGATGTCGCCGAAGTCGATGAGGACCCAGCGTGCGTCGCGATCGCCCTCCCGACGGATCGGCTTGGCGCCGAGGTCGCGCAGGTCGTCCTCGATGGCGTCGACGATCGCGCCGATCTGACGCTCGGAGGCGGCGACGACGATGACGAAGACGTCGGTCAGGGCCAGCTGTGCTGAGACGTCGATCCCCTGGATCGACTCGGCGAGCTTGTCGGCCGCCGCCTTGGCGGCCGCGACCGCCAGCTCGAGTGAACGCTCGGTCGCGGTCACGGGGCTCCCTTCGGAGTTGTGGAGGTAACGACGTTACGGGGTGGTGGGCCGAACCGGACGGGTCGGCACCTCAGGAGAAGCATCGTCGACGTACAGCCGGTACTTGTTGATGTACTGGACGACCCCGTCGGGGACGAGGTACCAGACCGGCTCCCCATCGGCGACCCTCGTACGGCAGTCCGTCGAGCTGATGGCCATGGCGGGCACCTCTTGGAGGATGACGCGATCGTGAGGCAGTCCGGCCTCGCTGAGTGAGTAGCCCGGACGCGTCACTCCGACGAAGTGCGCCAGCTCCCAGAGCTCGTCCGCGTCCTTCCAGGACAGGATCTGCTCGAGGGCGTCGGCACCGGTGATGAAGTACAGGTCCGCCTCCGGGCGAAGGGCCCGCAGGTCGCGCAGGGTGTCGATCGTGTAGGTGTCACCCGGCCGGTTGATGTCGACGCGGGAGACCGTGAACCGTGGATTCGACGCAGTCGCGATGACCGTCATCAGATACCGGTGCTCGGCGTCGGAGACGCCTTCCTTCTGGTACGGCTGACCCGTCGGGACGAAGACCACCTCGTCGAGGCCGAGGAGGGACTGCACCTCGCTCGCAGCCACGAGGTGGCCGTGGTGAATGGGGTCGAAGGTGCCACCCATCACGCCGAGTCGGAACCGGCGGCGGGCCGACGCCGACGCCGGGTCAGTGCTTGTGCTGGGCGCCAGGGTGAGTCCCGTGGAACGGCTCGACGTAGTCGTCTCCCGGGCGCGCCCACTTCTGAGCGGTGCCCCGGAATGCCCACGTGAGCATGAGCGCCGTCGCGAACAGAGCCAGGGCGATCAGGCCGTACAGGATGGCGGGCATGGGGAGCTCGCGTCCCTCGCCCTCGGCCGCGGCGAGAACGCCGGTCAGGGCGTTGAGAACAGTCGTCGACATGCGCCCCAGCCTACAAGGCCGACCGGCGACTCGGGTGCAGCCCGTCCCGCTGTCCTGCGGCCGGACATCTGGCAGGGCGAGATGACAGGCAGCATGACAGTGCGACGTGGCGCCATCGGCTGGGCATAGGACCGGGGCGACCTGGCAGCGCGCTGTGAGCCCGCCGGTAGGCCGTCGTCACATCCGTCACCCGACACGCCGTGTTGTCCACGACTTCTGTCCACAGCCCTGTGCACAACGTGAGGATTACGCATACCCGACTGTGGACAGCGACGTGGACGAAAATCCTGTCCGCCCGCGATCTTGCACGACCTCCTCGAGGGGACTACACAAGGGGGTGGCACTTCTGCGGATTGGCCCTCAAGGGCACAGACGCAGAACAGAATCAATCGGAAAACGGCTCCACCCATCGCATCCGGCCGCTCCCCCTGCACGGCCGGGACGCGGGACCCATGAGCGACGTCGTGGGGGTGGAACGAGACCAGGAGATTCTGGTGCCACACATGCAGGTCCGCATGGAGCTGCGCTCCCACCGTCGCAGTGGACATGGAGGCCCCCGGAGCCATGGCTCCGGGGGCCTCATCCATGTGCCGGGCCCGGGAGCCGGGCTCAGGAAGGTGGAAGCGGTGTCCCCGAGCTCAGGCCGGTCCGCACCGCAGCGCGCAGCGGCTCAGCCCCTCACCTGGCCGTCGCCCTCGACGATCCACTTGGTCGTCGTCAGCTCCGGCAGCGCCATCGGACCGCGGGCGTGCAGCTTCTGCGTCGAGATGCCGATCTCCGCCCCGAAGCCGAACTCGCCACCGTCGGTGAAGCGGGTGGAGGCGTTGACCATCACCGCGGCTGCATCTACCTCGGCGACGAATCGCCTTGCAGCAGCGCGGTCTTCGGTGATGATCGCCTCCGTGTGCCCGGTGCCGAAGCGGGTGATGTGAGCGATGGCCTCATCGAGACTGTCCACGACCGCCACGCTCATCTCCAGACCGTGGAACTCCTCCGCGAAGTCGGCATCCGTGGCCAACCGGTGCGGGACGTCGATGGAGCGCGCCACGACACTGGCGCGCGGACCGGTGGCCAGGGTGACTCCGGCAGCGTTGAGCGCCTCGAGCACACGCGGCAGGAACGTCCCGGCCAGCTCGGCGTGGACGAGCAGCGACTCGGCCGCGTTGCAGACGCTGGGACGCTGCGTCTTGGAGTTGAGCGTGATCGCGAGCGCCTTCTCGACGTCGGCAGCGGCATCGACGTAGAGGTGGCAGTTGCCGATGCCGGTCTCGATGACCGGCACAGTGGACTCGGTCACGACAGTGGCGATGAGGTCGGCACCACCGCGCGGGATGAGCAGGTCCACCAGGCCCCGGGCGCGCATGAGCGCCCGGACGGCGTCGTGCCCACCCTCGAGCAGGGAGACCGAGTCCGCCGGCAGGCCGCACTCCTCCAGGGCGCCACGGATGACCTCCACCAGAGCGCGGTTGCTGCTCGCGGCAGCCGAGCCACCACGCAGGATCACGGCGTTGCCGCTCTTGAGTCCGAGACCGGCAGCATCCACCGTCACGTTGGGGCGGGCCTCGTAGATCATGCCCACGACGCCCATGGGGACGCGCACCTGCCGAATCTGCAGACCGTTCGGCAGGGTCGAGCCGCGCACGATCTCCCCGACCGGGTCTGGCAGGCCGGCGACGTCCCTCAGCGCCTGGGCCACAGCCGCGACTCTGGCCCCGTCGAGACGCAGGCGGTCGAGCAGGCTCTCCGGCATTCCCCCGCCTCGACCCCGCTCGAGGTCCTCCTCGTTGGCGGCCACGATCTTCGCGGTGCCGGCATCGATCGCGTCGGCGATGGCGCGCAGGGCCGCGTCCTTCTCCGCCCGGGAGAGTAGGGCGAGCGTCCGGGCGGCAGTGCGTGCTCCGGTCGCGAGACGCCGCACCTCGGCGGCACCCTCGGCCGTCTCCGCCCGCTGCCCGGCCTGCTGCGATGCGGCGTCCACGACCTCGTCCTGGATCTGACTCTGGTTCTCCGTGACGGTCACTGGTTCTCCTTCGGGGCTGACTGCGGCCTCATAGCCGACTCGGGCTCGGGGGCGTCCTGAGTCCCAACGTCCTGGATCTCAATGTTCTGGATCTCAATGCTCTGGATCTCTGTCCTGGCCCTCGATGTCGTGGACCGAGGTGCGTGCGCCGAGCGCGAGCGCGACGGCGACCACCACACCCACGATCAGCGTGATGCCCACGCCGACGAAGAGGAGCAGGGTGAAGCTCATGCCTGCCATCGTAAGGCGGCGACCCGGGAAGACCCCCGAGCGTTCCACATACGCATCCTTCTGTCTCCCCCGGCCCACGCACCGGCGACGCCTGGCCAGGGTGACGCGCGGGACGTGCCCGAGCACCGCCCGCCGGTGCGAGAATGTCCCGGTGACCACGACCATCCTGTCCATCCAGTCCTCGGTCGCCTACGGCCATGTCGGCAACAGCGCGGCTGTCTTCCCGCTGCAGCGACTCGGGGTCGAGGTGTGGCCGGTCTACACCGTGCACTTCTCCAACCACACAGGCTACGGCGCGTGGCGGGGGCCGCTGCTCGCCGCCGAGGACGTGCACGACGTGATCGTGGGCGTCGAGGAGCGGGAGGCGATGCCCGAGATCGACGCGGTGCTGTCGGGATACCAGGGCGGCACCCAGATCGGGGACGTCATCCTCGACGCCGTGGCGCGGGTCAAGGCGGCCAACCCCGCGGCGATCTACGCCTGCGATCCCGTCATGGGGAACGCCGCGTCGGGGTGCTTCGTCCACCCCGACATCCCAGTTCTCCTGCGCGACAAGGTCGTCCCGAAGGCCGACCTCATCACGCCGAACCAGTTCGAGCTCGGCTTCCTCACCCGGACGGAGCCGACCGACCTGGACTCCACGCTCGCCTCCGTGGACCAGGCCCGTGAGATGGGGCCGAGCACGGTCCTCGTCACGTCCGTGCTGCGTCCCGACCGGCCCGAGGGCACCGTCGAGATGCTCGCCGTGCACGGCGACGGCGCATGGATCGTGCAGACCCCGCACCTGCCGATGAAGGCCAACGGCTCCGGGGACGTCACCGCAGCGCTGTTCACGGCTCACCTGCTCGAGACCGGTGACGCGGCGCTCTCGCTGGCGCGGACGGCGTCCAGCATGTTCGACCTGCTCAACACCACCCTCGACTCCGGCCGGCGCGAGCTGCAGATCGTCCAGAGCCAGGACTACTACGCCCACCCGCGGATGCAGTTCGAGGTCACGCAGGTCCGCTGAGGGTCGGGGATCAGCCTGTCCCAGGCCTGTCTGTGTCTGATCGCCACCCCACGTCCGCCTCTGGGACCCTCGGCCTGGCCAGACGTCGGTCGGCGTTGCCCACGCTGCAGACCCGGCCTCCGGGCGCGAGGCGTCGGCGTCAGAGGACGACGAGGTCGTCGCGGTGGACGACCACCCGCTCGTAGTGCGGGCCCAGCTCACGGGCCAGCTCCCGCGTCGATCGACCGAGCAGACGCGGCAGCTCCGTCGAGCTGAAGTTGACCAGGCCTCGGGCGACGACGTGGCCCGACGACGTGACCAGGTCGACCGGGTCACCCTCGGCGAATCTGCCTGCGACGTCGACGATGCCGGCCGGCAGCAGGGACTTGCGACGCTCCGTGACGGCAGCGACGGCGCCCTCGTCGAGGACCAGGCGGCCGCGAGCAGTGGTCGCGTGCGCGAGCCACCGCTTCCGGGAGGCCTTGGTCGCCGCGGCGGGGGCGAAGGCGGTCCCCACATCGTGACCGTGGATGGCCCGCTTGACGTCGGGAAGGCGGGTCAGCACGGTGGGCACGCCGGCCGCGCCGGCGATGCCGGCCGCCTCGACCTTGGTCACCATGCCGCCGGACCCCACCGCGGAGCCGGTGCCTCCGATGCGGATGGCCGCGAGGTCCTCCGGCGAGCCGACGAACGGCACCCTCGAGGTGCCCGGCTCGGAGGGTGGCCCGTCGTAGAGAGCATCGACATCGGTGAGGAGCACCATGCCGTCGGCACCGACGAGATCCGCGACGAGCGCGGCCAGCCGGTCGTTGTCACCGAACTTGATCTCGTCGGTGGCAACGGTGTCGTTCTCGTTGACGATGGGCACGATCCCGATCTCGAGCAGCCGCTCGAGAGTGCGCCGGGCGTTGACGTAGTGGGAGCGTCGGGTGACGTCGTCGGCGGTGAGCAGCACCTGCCCGACGGTCAGGCCGTGGGTCGCGAAACGCTGCTGATAGGCGGCGATGAGAGCACCCTGCCCCACGGAGGCAGCCGCCTGCTGGGTCGCGAGGTCCCTCGGGCGCTGGGTCAGGCCCAACGGGCCCATACCGGCGGCAATGGCGCCGGACGAGACGAGGACGACCTGCTGCCCGGCGAGCCACCGAACCGCTAGGACGTCGACGAGTGCATGCAGTGCTTCCGGGTCGAGCTGGCCTCCAGCGACGGACGTGAGCGACGAGGACCCCACCTTGACGACGATCCTGCGTCCCGTGGCCACGGCGGCACGGACCGCCGCCGCCTCCTCACTCATCGTCATCGGCACTCACCCACTGTCCGGCACGTCGCTCGGCTGCCAGCTGCTCCCGCGCCTCGGCCTGGGCGTCCCTGCGCGCGTGGAACTCCTCGCGCTTCTCGGCGCGTGTCTTGCGGCTTGAGTCCTCGAGCCGCACATCGGTCCCGCGTGGTCCGGAGAGGTGCTCCGCACCACCCATCAGCGTGGGCTCCCAGTCGAAGACGACGGCGTTGTCCTCCGGGCCGATGAGCACCGTGGAGCCGGCAACGGCACCAGCCGCGTAGAGGGCCTCTTCGACGCCGAGGCGCTGGAGCCGGTCGGCGAGGTAGCCGACGGCCTCGTCGTTGGAGAAGTCGGTCTGTCGGACCCACCGGGTGGGCCGCTCCCCCAGCACCCGGAACACCTCGCCGTCCGGTCCCTCCTCGCGCACGACCGTGAAGCCGCTGTCGTCGACCGCCTTGGGCCGCAGCACGACCCGAGGCGCCTCCACCACGGGCAGCTCCTCTCGGGCCTGCTCGACATGGCGGGCCAGCGCATACGTCAGCTCCTTGAGGCCGGTGTGCGCCACCGCTGAGACGATATGCACCTCGAGGCCGCGGGCCTCGAGGTCCGGCTTGACCATCTCGGCCAGCTCGCGCGCGTCGGGCACGTCGGCCTTGTTGAGGACGACGATGCGGGTGCGCTCCGAGAGGGGCTTGCCGCCCAGGGAGTCGTCCGGCACGTAGGCGGCGAGCTCGGACTCGATGACGTCGAAGTCGCTGAGCGGGTCGCGACCGGGCTCGAGCGTGGCGCAGTCGATGACGTGCACGAGGACGGAGCAGCGCTCGACGTGGCGGAGGAACTCCAGGCCCAGACCCTTGCCCATCGAGGCCCCGGGGATGAGCCCTGGGACGTCGGCGATGGTGAACCGCTGGGCGCCGGCCGTGACCACCCCGAGGTTGGGCACGAGGGTCGTGAAGGGGTAGTCAGCGATCTTCGGCTTGGCCGCCGAGAGCACCGAGACCAGGGAGGACTTCCCTGCGCTGGGGAAGCCGATGAGGGCGACATCGGCGAGCGACTTCAGCTCCAGGATGATGTCGGTGGACTCGCCGGGCTCACCGAGCAGCGCGAAGCCGGGCGCCTTGCGGCGGGGGCTGGCCAGGGCTTTGTTGCCGAGACCGCCGCGGCCGCCTCGGGCCGCGACGTAGGTCTGACCCGGCGCGACGAGATCGGCCAGGACGTTCCCGGCCCGGTCCTTGACGACCGTGCCGGCCGGCACGGGGAGGATGAGGTCGGCGCCGTCGGCGCCGTTGCGCTCGCCCCCGGCGCCGGGAGCGCCGTTCTGGGCCTTGCGGTGGGGCGTGTGGTGGTAGTCGAGCAGCGTCGTCACCTGCGGGTCGACCGTCAGGATGACGGAGCCGCCGCGGCCCCCGTTGCCGCCGTCAGGACCGCCCAGCGGCTTGAACTTCTCGCGGTGGACCGAGGCCACTCCGTTGCCACCCTTGCCCGCGGAGACGTGCAGGATGACCCGATCGACGAAGGTGGCCATGTGCATCTGCTCCTGCGAGTGCGACCGGACGAGCGAAGGACGTTCCTCGTGCCGGGCTTCTGGGACGGGCTAAGCGCCCTCGGCGTACCGGAACGTTCCTATTGTCACGTTCTTGTACGGGCTGGGCGCCTGGGTCGGGTTGGTGTCGGGTGGTGTTGGTCTGGCTGGTGTTGGTCTTGTGGTTATCGTGCGGGTGGTTTCACCCGGTCCGGGACGACGCGAGGGGCGGGCCGAAAGGTGGCCCGCCCCTCGCATACCTTGTGCGGCTCAGGCGAGCGGCACCGGTGGTGTCGTGAACGCGCTCAGGCGTCCACGGGAACGACGTTGACGGTCTTGCGGCCGCGCTTGGTGCCGAACTCGACGGCGCCGGCGACCAGAGCGAACAGCGTGTCGTCGCCACCGCGACCGACGCCGTTGCCCGGGTGGAACTTCGTGCCGCGCTGGCGGACGAGGATCTCACCGGCGTTGACGACCTGGCCGCCGTAGCGCTTGACGCCGAGGTACTGGGCGTTCGAGTCGCGACCGTTGCGGGTCGAGGACGCACCCTTCTTGTGTGCCATGTCTGTTACCTACTTCGTGAGTCGTGGATGCCGTTGGGGTAGATCAGAGGGTGATGATCAGAGGTTGATCTCGGTGACCTGCACGCGGGTCAGGTGCTGACGGTGGCCCTGACGCTTGCGGTAGCCGGTCTTGTTCTTGAACTTCATGATCGTGATCTTCGGGCCCTTGGCCGGACCGAGAACCTCAGCCTTGACCGAAACCTTGGCGAGCTTGGACGCGTCGCTCGTCACGGTGGTGCCGTCGACGACGAGCAGAGGGGTCAGGTCGATGCTGTCGCCAGTCGAGGCGCTGACCTTGTCGATGATGAGGGTGTCGCCGACGGAGACCTTCTCCTGACGACCACCTGCGCGAACAATCGCGTACATGGGGTGAACTCACTTTCGGTTATGACGGTGATGCGCGCTCTTTGGTGACCGGCTGATAGTTGCCCGGAACGAGCAGTCCGTGGACAGCAGGTATCGCGGGGACACCGCTCGGTGGGCGCACCGAGGATCTAATCTACCGTGCCGGGCGGTGCCCGACCAAACCAGCGACCGTGCGGTCAGAGCACGCTGGCGCGTGGGGTGTGACCGGATCAGTCCTCTGGGGTGAGGATGCGGACCTCGCTCGCGCCGGGAGGACCGGCCGGGGCGATGACTCGGCCGCGCTTACGGCGCTGCCGGGGCCGGGGCTCCGGCGTGTCCAGAGGCGCGATCTCGGGTGCCTCAAGCGAGGCTGCGACCTCGTCAGGCGCCTGGGTCGGCACAGATGCGACCTCATCAGGTGACTCCTGCGGCACGGACGCGACCTCGCTGGCGCCGGCCTCGGCCGTGGCCGGCTCCGAGGCCGACTCGGCTTCGCCGGCCGTTGCCGGCTCGTCGCCTTCAACGGCCTCGGGGCTCTGCTCGGACTCGGCCTCGACTCGGGGCTCAGCTGTGTCCTCGGGGCCGGGCTCGGCTGCGTCCACCACCGACCCGGTCTCCTCGCCGGCCTCGAGTGCCGTCTCGGTCGCTTCGATCAGGGACGCCTCGGGCGTTTCCGGTGTGCCGGCGTCAGCCACGGTGGGTGCACCCGAGTCTGCCTCAGCGTCACCTTCAGGGGCGCTGGATGCGGCGGCGGCCTTGAGTGCAGCCGCGTGGGCCGCTGCCGCGATCTGAGCCGCAGTCGGTCCGTTGGTGGCCGGCTTGACCACCGGCTGGCGCTCGCGGCTCTCTCGGCCACCCCCGTTGCCACGACCACGGCCGCGGCTCCGACCCGAACCGTTGTCCTCGCCGGAGGGCTGGTCCAGGGGGTCGGAGTGCACGATGACGCCCCGTCCGCCGCAGTGCGCGCACGGCTCGGAGAAGACCTCGAGCAGACCGGTTCCGACGCGCTTACGCGTCATCTGGACCAGGCCGAGCGAGGTCACCTCAGCGACCTGGTGCTTCGTGCGGTCACGGCCCAGGCACTCGAGGAGGCGACGCACGACGAGGTCCCGGTTGGACTCGAGGACCATGTCGATGAAGTCGATGACGATGATGCCGCCGATGTCCCGCAACCGGAGCTGTCGGACGATCTCCTCGGCCGCCTCGATGTTGTTCTTGGTGACCGTCTCCTCGAGGTTGCCGCCCGACCCGACGAACTTGCCGGTGTTGACGTCGATGACGGTCATCGCCTCGGTCCGGTCGATGACGAGCGAGCCACCGGACGGCAGCCACACCTTGCGGTCGAGCGCCTTGGCGATCTGCTCGTCGACGCGGTACTCGGTGAACAGGTCCTTCTCACCGGTCCACTTCGTGAGGCGCTTGGCCAGGTCGGGAGCGACCTCGTCGAGGTAGTCGGCGATGTCCTGGTAGGCCTTGTCCCCGGAGACGATGAGGGAGGTGAAGTCCTCGTTGAAGACGTCGCGGATGACCTTGACCGTCAGGTCGGGCTCGCCGTGCAGCAGCACCGGGGCGCCGCCCTTCTTCTTGCCGGCCTTCTCCGCCTTGGACTTGATCCGCTCCCAGGCCCGGGTCAGTCGCTCGATGTCGGCGGTGAGCTCCTCCTCGGAGGCTCCCTCCGCGGCCGTGCGGACGATGACGCCCGCGTCGTCGGGCACGATCTTCTTCAGGATCGACTTCAGCCGGGCGCGCTCGGTGTCGGGGAGCTTGCGCGAGATGCCCGTCATGGACGCCTCGGGCACGTAGACGAGGAAGCGTCCCGGGAGGGAGACCTGCGAGGTCAGCCGTGCACCCTTGTGCCCGATGGGGTCCTTGGTCACCTGCACCAGGACGGTGTCACCGGAGGTCAGGGCGTTCTCGATGCGCCTCGGGATGTTGCCCTCGAGACCAGCGGCGTCCCAGTTGACCTCGCCGGCGTAGAGGACCGCGTTGCGACCCTTGCCGATGTCGACGAAGGCGGCCTCCATCGACGGGAGGACGTTCTGGACCCGGCCGAGGTAGACGTTGCCGATCATCGAGGCGCCGGTCTCCCGGGAGACGTAGTGCTCGACGAGGATGCCGTCCTCCAGCACACCGATCTGCGTGGTCGCCTCCCGCTCGCGGACCACCATGACCCGCTCGACGCTCTCGCGGCGCGCGAGGAACTCGGCCTCGGTGATGATCTGGCGGCGGCGGCCGGCCTCACGGCCCTCCCGGCGACGCTGCTTCTTGGCCTCGAGCCGGGTCGAGCCCTTCAGCGCCGTGACCTGCTCGCGGGCCCGTGCCCCCCGGCTCTCGTCACTCTCGGCGGCATCGGTACCGCCGCGGCGGCGACGCCGACGACGGCGCGACGACTCACCACCCTCGGCCGAGTCGCCGGAGTCCGTGTCGGACCCGTCCTCGCGGGCCCGGTCCGTGTCGCTGCTCTCGTCGCGGCCGGACTCCGAGTCGGAGCCCTCCTGGCCCTCCTGGGCGCTCTCGTCGGCCGACTCCTCCGCGCCTGCGCTGTCGGCACCCCGCGAACGGCGGCCGCGGCCGCCGCGGCGGCGGGAGCGTCGGCTCGAGCCGTCACCGGACTCATCGGCGCCATCTGCTCCCGACGTGGGCTCAGTTGTGGCCTCTGCCGACTCGTCCGCCTCCGTGAGTGCGGGTCGAGCGGCCTCGGCCTCCTCGTCCTCCCGGGCGGCTGCCTCGTCCTCGACCCGGCGTACGGGGGCGCCGGCAGCGGCGGTGGCCCTCCGGCGGCGCGGAGCCACCGGCTCGGGAGCCTGGAAGAGCAGGCCGAAGGTAGGGATGACCGGCGCTGCCGGCTCGGGTCCGTCCTCGGCTTCTTCTGCCTCAGCGTCTTCAGCCTCAGCGTCTTCTGCCTCGAGGGTTTCTGCGTCGATGGCCTCTGTATCGGTGGTCTCTGCGTTCGTCGAGTCCCCTTCGTCCGCACCGTCGCCGACCTCCGCCTGCGTGGCGACCTCGTCGTTCTCCGAGGTGACGTCCGTAGCCTCGGGGCTCGGCTCCTGCGCGGTAGCAGCCTCCTCGGGCGTCGCCTGAGCGGCGGCGACCGCGGCCTTCCGCGACCGACGGGCCCGCTTGGCGGCGGGCGCCGTCGCGGTGTCCTCCCGGTCCGTCGAGGACTCTGTGCCTGCGGCGTCGGGGCTGCCAGCGGCCGTGCCCTCAGGCGCCGGGGCGTCAGTGCCCGGAACGTCAGCGGCCTGGGCGTCCGGGGAGCCATCGGCATCGGTCGCACCGGCCTCCGCCGCCGGAGCGGCCGACTTCCGGGTGGAACGGCGTGCCGTCGTCCCCTTCGTCGCACGCTTACGGGCGGTCGCCTTCACCGGTGCAGGCTCGGCGCGGGTCTCCGTCTCAGCGGAGTCAGCCGCAGCGTCAGAAGCAGAGTCTGGGGCAGCGTCCGAAGAGCCGGTGTCGGTCGCTCCGGGCCCGGACTGGGCGCCGGTCAGCTCACCGGTCGTCGCGGCCGAGCCCTCGGTCGATGCTTGGGAGTAGTCGGTGGGTTCGGAAGCCATGGGGCATCCCTCCAGGTAGGCCGGGTCTTCCGAGCCACACCAAGGGACGTATGCGGGAGCTCGCTCCCCGTCACCACTCGGAGCACCGGGTGCTCGAGTCGGATCGCGGACGCATGCGCGTACAGGACGCAGACGCCGCGGAAGTCAGGCGGCTACAGGTGATGGGGCTCGCGCTCGGCGCGTCACCCTCTCAGCTGCCGACGGCTTCCTTGTCGGCAGCCAGTGGATCGGCCACCCGCGCGGGTGCGGTCTGCAGTAGCCCTTGGGCTCGGCGGGTCACTACCGGTGACACGGCGCTCTCAAGGTCGGCCACTGATCGCAGCGCGGTCAGGATGTCGTCGGGTCGGACAACGGGTGTGGTGTGTTGCACGACCACCCGCAGTATCGCATACCGCGCTGAGTCCGGCCCTTCTTCGACGCGCACCTCGGCCGCGACGATGGGCTCGCGGGCATCGAAGGTCTTCGGCCCGTTCTTGAACACCCGGGTCACCGGAGCCGCCTCGACCGCCAGCAGCTGCTCCACTGCCGCACGGACCCGCTCCGGGTCGGTGCCCGGGAAGGCGATCTCCCACTCGCTGGCCTGCAGCCGCTCGGCGAGGGAGCCGGTCCGGGCCTCGACCACCTCGAGGATGTTGAGGCCGTCGGGCAGTGACTCGTCGAGCGCCACACGGACCCGCTCGGGGTCGACCCGCTCGGTCACGCTGATCTCAAAGTACTCCGCCTCGCTCGCGGCCCCCGTCGGTGCCGCGCCGGCGTACGAGATCTTGGGGTGCGGGTGGAAGCCCGCCGAGAACGCCATCGGCACCCCGGCTCGACGCAGGGCCCGCTCGATCGCCCGGGCGAAGTCACGCGAGCTGGAGAAGCGCAGCCGGCCGCGCCGCGCATACCTGATCCGGAGCTTCTGGACAGGAGGAGGCGGCGGGGGTCCGTCGGGGGTGCGTTGTCGAGACATGGTGGCTCCAGTATCGCCGACCCGGCGAGTCCCTCCTCCGACCGGGAACAGCCGGCGCGGAGTCGGAGGAACAGGTGCGTCACCCGCAGACCCACCGCGGATCCGGATCCACTACCTTTCGGGCATGGCCAACCTCGACCGATCCCGTCTCGCCGACCTGCTCGCCGTCGAGCAGGCGACCTACACCGACCGACACCCGCGCAGTGCCGAGCTGTTCGCCTCGGCGACGAACCTCTTCGGCAGGGTGCCGATGACCTGGATGAACATGTGGAGCGGCGGCTTCCCGCTCTACCTCGACCGGGCGCAGGGGAACCGGATCACCGACGTCGACGGGCACACCTACATCGACTTCGCCCTCGGGGACACCGGTGCGATGGCCGGGCACTCCCCCGCCGCGACCGTGGCCGCGGTGACCCGGCGGATGAGCGAGCTCGGCGGCATCACGGCGATGCTCCCGACCGAGGACGCCCAGTGGGTCGGCGCGGAGCTCACCCGCCGGTTCGGACTGCCGCTGTGGTCCTTCACGCTCACCGCCACCGACGCCAACCGCTGGGCCATCCGGCTCGCCCGGCTCGCGACCGGACGGCCGAAGATCCTCGTCTTCGGCCACTGCTACCACGGCTCGGTCGACGAGGCCTTCGCCGTGCCGGGTCCGGACGGCAAGACCTACTCGCGGGCAGGCAACGTGGCCCCACCCGTCGACCCGTCCCTCACGACCCGCGCGGTCCCCTGGAATGACCTCGAGGCGGTCGAGGCGGCCCTCGCGCACGGCGACGTCGCCGCGATCCTCACCGAGCCGGCGCTGACGAACATCGGCATCGTCCTGCCGGAGCCGGGCTTCCTGGAAGGCCTGCGGACCCTCGCCACGAAGTACGGGACCCTGCTGATGATCGACGAGACGCATACGATCTCGGCCGGCTGGGGCGGCGCTACGCGGGCCTGGGGCCTGGAGCCGGATATCTTCGTCATCGGCAAGTCCATCGGAGGCGGGATCCCCTCCGGTGCCTACGGGATCAGCGAGGAGGTGGCTGCCGCCGTCACCCGCCACACCGAGTCAGGCGACGCGGACATCGTCGATGTCGGTGGGGTCGGCGGCACGCTCGCCGGGAACGCCCTGTCGCTCGCCGCGATGCGGGCCACGCTCGGCGAGGTGCTCACCGAGGAGGCCTTCGGGCGGATGATCGCGCTGGCGACGGACTTCACCGCAGGCGTGCAGGCGACGCTCGACGAGCTGGACGTGCCGTGGTCGATCTCGCAGCTCGGGGCGCGGGCGGAGTACCGCTTCGTCCGGCCGGCGCCGGTCAACGGTGAGGACTCGGCCGCTGCCGCCGACGACGACCTGGACGCCTACATGCACCTCGCGATGTGCAACCGGGGCCTCCTGATGACGCCGTTCCACAACATGGCGCTCATGGGACCCGACGCCTGCGCCGAGGACGTCGCCCGGCACACGGAGGTGTTCCGCGAGGTCGTCTCCGCCCTGTTCGGGTGAGGGTCCGACCCTTCTCTCCCCGGAGGGAAGGGCCGACTTCGCATAGGCAGAGTAGTCCTGCGATGTCCGAGGACGTCTTGCGAAGTGACGTATGCGCGGGCGCGGCGGGCGGGGATCCGGGCGGGGATCAGGGCGCGGATCAGGACTCGGCCGGGGCGTAGCGCTGCGCGTCGGGACGGATCACGGTGAGCGGGAGAAGCGTCTTGCCGGTGGGGCCGATCTCGATCTCGGTGCCCATCTGAGGGCACACACCGCAGTCGAAGCAGGGCGTCCAGCGGCAGTCCTCGACCTCGGTCTCGTCGAGGGCGTCCAGCCAGTCCTGCCAGAGCCACTCCTTGTCGAGCCCGGAGTCGATGTGGTCCCACGGCAGGACCTCGGTCTCCTCACGCTCGCGCGTCGTGTACCAGTCGACGTCCACACCGAACTCCGCGAGCGCCGTTGCCGCGCAGGACATCCAGCGCTCGTACGAGAAGTACTCGGACCACCCGTCGAAGCGGCCGCCGTCGCGCCACACGGCCTCGATGACGCGGCCGACCCGGCGGTCGCCCCGGGAGAGCAGTCCCTCGATGATGCCGGGCTTGCCGTCGTGGTAGCGGAAGCCGATGGCCGAGCCGTACCGGCGGTCGGAGCGGATCGCCTCGCGCAGCTTCTCCAGGCGGGCGTCGGTCTCGTCGGCGCCGAGCTGGGCGGCCCACTGGAACGGGGTGTGCGGCTTGGGGACGAAGCCGCCGATGGAGACGGTGCACCGGATGTCCCGGCGGCCGCTGACCTGCCGGCCCGTGTCGATGACCCGCTTGGCGAGCTCCGCGATCTGGAGCACGTCCTCGTCGGTCTCGGTCGGGAGACCGCACATGAAGTACAGCTTCACCTGACGCCAGCCGGCGCCGTACGCAGCCGCGACGGTCCGGATGAGGTCGTCCTCGCTCACCATCTTGTTGATGACCCGGCGGATCCGCTCGCTGCCGCCCTCCGGCGCGAAGGTGAGCCCGGAACGGCGCCCGTTGCGGGTCAGCTCGTTGGCGAGGTCGATGTTGAAGGCGTCGACGCGCGTCGACGGCAGTGACAGGCCGGTGTTCGTGCCCTCGTAGCGGTCGGCGAGACCCTTGGTGATCGTCGCGATCTCGGAGTGGTCCGCGCTTGAGAGGGAGAGCAGACCGACCTCCTCGAAGCCGGTCGCCTGCAGCCCGCGCTCGACCATCTCACCGATTCCGGTGATGGAGCGCTCCCGCACCGGCCGGGTGATCATCCCGGCCTGGCAGAACCGGCAGCCCCGGGTGCAGCCGCGGAAGATCTCGACCGACATCCGCTCGTGGACCGACTCGGCCAGCGGGACGAGCGGCTGCTTCGGGTACGGCCAGGCGTCCAGGTCCATGACCGTATGCTTCGCGACCCGCCACGGGACACCGGACCGGTTCGGGGCGACCCGCTTGATCCGGCCGTCGGGCAGGTAGTCGACGTCGTAGAAGGCCGGCACATAGACCCCGCCGGTCTGCGCGAGCCGCATGAGAAGCTCCTCGCGGCCCCCCGGGCTGCCCTCAGCCTTGTGCTCGGCGACGATGTCGGTCACCGCGAGCACGGCCTCCTCGCCGTCGCCGACGATCGCGGCGTCGATGAAGTCGGCAACCGGCTCGGGGTTGAAGGACGCATGGCCACCGATGATGACGATCGGGTCCCCGTCGGTGCGATCGCGCGCGTGCAGCGGGATGCCCGCGAGGTCGAGGGCCGTGAGCATGTTCGTGTACCCCAGCTCGGTCGAGAAGGAGATCCCGAACAGGTCGAAGTCACGCACGCTACGGTGCGCGTCCACGGTGAGCTGCGGGACCCCCGCCGCACGGAGCTCGGCCTCGAGATCCGGCCACACCGCATATGTCCGCTCGGCGAGGGCGTCAGGACGCTCGTTGATCACTTCGTAGAGGATCATGACGCCCTGGTTGGGCACACCGACCTCGTAGGCGTCGGGGTACATCAGAGCCCACCGCACGGTGAGCTCCTCACCGCCTGGACCGAAGCCGCCGATGTTCCAGTCCTTGACGGTCGAGTTGAGCTCGCCGCCGACGTACTGGATCGGCTTGCTCACCCGCGTCAGCAGCGGCTCGAGCTCGTGGAATCGGGACTGGCCAGGCATCCATCCAGGGTATGCGCCGCGTCGGAGCAGCCCAAATGTCACCTTCCGCCTCGGGCTGGGTGGGTGGTTGGGCGGGCGGGCTGGCGTACCAGAACCTTCCTATTGTCACGTTCTGGTACGGCTGCGAGCTGGCGCGGGCCAGGCGGGCGTACCAGAACGTTCCTATTGTCACGTTCTGGTACAGGCTCCGGCCGCGGGAGCGCGCCGGGCGGGCGTACCAGAACGTTCCTATTGTCACGTTCTGGTACAGGCTCCGGCGCGCCAGACGCAGACGTGGGGCCCACCGCCACGAGCGGTGGGCCCCACGTTCCGCGCCGCCGGCCGTGCCGGGGTCAGGCGCGACTAGTTGTGGTAGTGCGCGTCCAGGATGTCCTGGTACTTCTCGGCGACGACCTTGCGCTTGAGCTTCATGCTCGGCGTCAGCTCGCCCTCCTCGATGGTCAGGTCCTTGTCGAGGATGGTGAAGCGCTTGATCTGCTCCCAGCGGTTCAGACCCTTGTTGAGCTCGTCGATGTAGCCCTGGACCATCTCGCGCACCTCCGGGGAGGTGACGACCTCGGCGTAGGACTTGTCGGCCATGCCGTGCTGCTCGGCCCAACCCTGCATCGCCTCGGGGTCGAGGGTCACCAGGGCGGAGACGAACTTGCGGTCCGCGCCGTAGACGACGAGCTGGGCGGCGTAGGGGCAGACACCCTTGAACGTCGACTCGATCGTCGAGGGGGCGACGTACTTGCCACCGCTGGTCTTGAAGAGGTCCTTCTTGCGGTCGGTGAGCCGCAGGAAGCCGCGCTCGTCCAGCTCGCCGATGTCGCCGGTGTGGAACCAGCCGTCGGGGTCGAGGACCTCGGCGGTGGCCTCCGGGTTGTTGTGGTAGCCCTGCATGACGCCCTCGCCACGCAGGAGCACCTCACCGTCATCGGCGATCTTGACCTCGGTGCCGGGCAGCGGCCAGCCGACGGAGCCGATCTTCAGTGCCCACGGACGACCCACGAACGAGGCAGCGGTGGTCTCGGTGAGGCCGTAGCCCTCGAGGATCGGCAGGCCCATGCCGTAGAACCACTTGGCGATGTCGTGGTTGAGGGCCGCCGAGCCGGAGATGAACATACGCACGCGCCCACCGAAGCGCTCGCGGATCTTGGTCCCGATGATCTTGTCGGCGATCTTGTGCTGGACCGCCAGCAGGCCGCTGGGGCTCTTGTTCTCGGAGGCCAGCTCGGCCACCTTGGCACCCACCTCGGAGGCCCAGGAGAAGAGCTTGTGCTTGATGCCGCCCTCTTCCTCCATCATCATGCCGATGCGCGCGTACACCTTCTCGAAGATGCGCGGGGCGGCACCCATGAAGGTGGGCCGGACGACCGCGAGGTTCTCGACGATCTTGTCGACCCGACCGTCGATAGCCGTGGGGAAGCCGACCTGCATCGGGAAGGTGAGGAGCACCTTGCCGAAGACGTGGGCCAGGGGCAGCCAGAGGAACTGCACGTCGTCGGGGTTCGAGATCCCCATGGCGGTGATCGCGGCGGACTCGTAGGTCCAGGTGCTGTGCAGGAGGCGGACACCCTTCGGGCGACCGGTCGTGCCGGAGGTGTAGATGATCGTCGCCAGGTCAGAGGGCTTGACGTTGTCGATCCGGGCGTCGACGACGCCGGGCTCGCCGGCCAGCAGCTCACGACCGAGGTCGGCGAGCTCCTCGAAGGAGATGACCCAGTCACCGTCGGTCGCGCCGTCGATGACGACGACCTTGCGCACCGAGGGGATCTGGTCCTTGATCCCGCGCAGCTTCTCGACCTGCTCGTCGTTCTCGGCGAAGACGACCTGCGTCTCGGAGTCCTGGAGGATGAAGGCGACGTCGTCCGAGATGGTGGTCGGGTAGATCGTCGTGGTCGCGGCACCGGCGCACATGTTCGCCAGGTCGGCCAGCGCCCACTCGACCCGGGTCGCCGAGGCGATGGCGACGCGCTGCTCGGCCTCGACACCGAGGGAGATGAGTCCGGCGCTCAGCGCGTAGACCTTCTCGCGGGTCTCGGCCCACGTCATGGTCTGCCACTGCTCGTTGGCGTCGGGGTACATGTAGGCCGGGCCGTCGGGGGTCTGCGCCACTCGGTCCCGGAAGAGGTGACCGACGCTCTGGTAACGGCTGGTCAGCAGGCTCTCGTCGAACTTCTCATCGGAGGGAACCAAGATCTGTTGTGCGGGCATCGTTGTCCACTTCCACGTTGTGCAATCAGGGGTTGTGCAAATCGGTGAGGGTTGTGCATGGGGATTCGGTCCGCCCCGAAGGGCAGGCCGATCCTGCTCATCGTTTCATACCCAACTCGGGTAAGCGAACGCTTAGGTGACCGGGATCGCACTCTGCAGCCCGATGCGGAACCGGGCGCGGCCTCAGCGGGCCGATCGGCGCGTGTCGAGGTGCACGCCGAGCACGATCCCGACGGCGATCCAGCACGCGAACATCGATGAGCCGCCGTAGGAGAGGAAGGGCAGGGGCAGGCCGGTGACGGGGGTGAGCTGGAGGTTCATCCCGATGTTCTCGACCACCTGGGCGGTGAACCACGTCGCGACGCCGGCGGCGACGAGGTGGGTGAAGGCGGTGTCGCCGCGGACGCCGACGAGGACGGTCCGGGCGATGAGGAAGGCATAGACCACGATGATCCCGAGGGCGCCGAGGTAGCCGAGCTCCTCGGCCGCGACCGAGAAGACGAAGTCGGTCTCCTGGAACGGAATGAGCCCACCCTGCGTCGACGGTCCGGCGAACAGCCCGGTCCCGGTCCACCCGCCGCGACCGATCGCGATGGCGACCTGGTTGATCTGGTAGCCGATGCCGAGCGGGTCGCTCTGCGGGTCGAGGAACACCGTGATCCGGTCCCGCTGGTAGCCCGTGAGGAGGGGCGAGAACCACAGGGCCACGGACCCGACAGTGGTCAGGACCGCCCCGAGGAGGATCCAGCGCAGGCGGATCCCGGTCACGACGACCATGCCGACGGCGAGGACGGCCAGGACGGCTGCCGAGCCGAGGTCCGGCTGCCGGAGCACCAGGAGGATGGGCAGACCGGCGACGACGGCTCCCACGGCCAGTCGCCCCGCCCCGAGCCGCTCCCCCCGGTCCAGCGGTCGTCCGAAGAGCGCTGCGAGCGCGAGGACGACGGAGACCTTCGCGATCTCGGAGGGCTGGATCGACATCCCGATCGGCAGCACGATCCACGACCGCGACCCGTTGATGGTCGAGCCGAGCGGGCCGAGGACGGCGAGCAGACCACCGATGCCGAGGAGGTATGCGACGGGCGCCGCAAGCCGCATGACGTGCGGCGGGACGCGCATGACAAGGAGGGCCAGGGTCAGGCCGATCCCGGTGTTGAGGACGTGCCGGACGAGGTAGGTCGTGCCCGAGTCGGCGCGGGTCGCGGAGTAGACCAGGACCGCCCCGACGAGAGAGGCACCAAGGGCGGCGACGACGAGTCCCCAGTCGGCGTCCAGCCACCACGCGCGTCGCCGATCGGGCGGGGCAGGTGGGAGCACCAGGCCTCAGTCGGGAAGGTCGACAGCGGGATGCGCGGTCTGTCCCTGGCCCTCTGCAGCGGCCGGCGGGGCCGGGTCAGCAGAGCCTCCCGGGGAGGCGGGCGAGGCGGACTCGGGTGTCAGCGGGGGCGCGATCGCCGCGAAGAGCACCTCACGGCACCGGGCGACGTCGTCGTTCATGGCGTCGAGGAGCTCCTCGACCGACTCGAACTTCAGGGTCGGCCGGATCCGCTCGATGAACTCCACCATGACGCGCTCGCCGTAGAGGTCGAGGTCGGTGCGGTCCAGGACGTAGGACTCGACCCGCCGGGCCCGGGTGCCGTCGAAGGTCGGGTTGGTGCCCACCGAGATCGCGGCCGGCATGGTGCGCTCAGGGTGGTCGAGGGGTTGGTCCAGCCGGGTCAGCCACCCTGCGTAGACCCCGTCCGCGGGGATGAGTCCGAGGCTCGTGGGGCTCATGTTGGCGGTCGGGAAGCCGAGCTCGCGGCCGCGGTGATCGCCGTGGACGACCTCACCGACGAGCCGGTGCGGTCGGCCGAGGATCTCGGCCGCGTGCGCGACGTCCCCGTCGGCGAGCCGCTCACGCACCCGTGAGGAGGACCAGCGCGCGTCGTCGCCCTGGTCGTCGATGACGATGACCTCGAAGCCGAGCTCCTCCCCCAGCTCGCGCAGCAGCTGCACGTCCCCCGTGTAGTCCTTGCCGAAGCCCCGGGCGTCCGCCCCCACGACGAGCGCCCGCACCTGCAGGCCTTCCACGAAGGTCGAGACGATGAAGTCCCGCGCGCTCTGGCTCGCGAACTCCCGGTCGAAGTGGAGGACGAGGAGCCCGTCGATCCCGAGATCGGCGAGGAGGTGCTCACGCAGCTCGCCCGGCGTGATGATCTCCGGTGCGCTCTCCGGGTGGAACACGTGCCCCGGGTGCGGGTCGAAGGTGACCGTCACGGACGGCACCTGGTGCCGGCGGGCGGCCGTGATGAGCGCGTTGATGACGCTCTGGTGCCCGCGATGGACCCCGTCGAAGTTCCCGAAGGTCGCGACGCAGGGTGTCAGCGAGTCGGGAGTGTCACTGAGACGGGTCCAACGGTGCACGAGTCGGAAGTCTACGAAGTCGCGGGGGCGAATACGACACGGGACCGGGTGCGCGGCTCGCTCTCGTCCAGCACGGCGATGAGTCGACCGTCCGGCGCGAGGCCGGCGACGGGCTCGGAGCGCCCCGGCTCGGCGGACTCGATCCTCGCGCCGTAGGACAGTGCCCGCGCCTCCGCCTCGTCCAGCTCGCGCACTGCGAACGAGCGGCGCGCCACCTCCTCGAGGGACAGCAGGGGCAACGGCTCCCCCCGCTCGACGAGCTCGCCCAGGGCGTCGAGGGTATGCGTCACGTCCTCCCCGAAGCCGCCCACCCGGGTGCGGCGCAGGGCGGTGAGATGGCCGCCGACACCGAGGGCGGCACCGAGGTCCCGGGCCAGGGCGCGTACGTAGGTCCCGGAGCTGACCGTGACCACGACGTCGACGTCGAGCACGGGGACTCCGTCGACGGTCTGCGCACGCTGATCGAGGACGACGAAGCGGCTCACCGTGACCGGCCGGGCGGCGAGGGCCACCTCCTCACCGTCCCGGACCCGCGCATACGATCTGCGTCCGTCGACCTTGATCGCGCTGACGGAGCTCGGGACCTGCTCGATGGCGCCGGTGAGGTCGGCAACCGCCGCCGACACCCGCTCGGGGTCGAGGTCTGCGGCGCCTGGCGCCTCGATGACCGTCCCCTCCGCGTCGTCGGTGTCCGTCGCCTGGCCGAGCCTGATGGTCGCCGCGTAGTCCTTGTCGCAGCCGACGAGGAAGGTGAGCAGCTTCGTGGCCTTGTTGATCCCGAGGACGAGCACGCCGGTCGCCATCGGGTCGAGGGTGCCGGCGTGCCCGACCTTGCGGGTGCCTGCGAGGCGGCGGACCCGGCCGACGACGTCGTGGCTCGTCCACCCGGAGGGCTTGTCGACGAGGAGGACCCCGTCACCGGCGGGAGCGGGACGCGGATGGGAGCCGGCTGCGCTCACCGGGTCGCGTCGACGCTGTCGTCGCTCGTGGCGTCCTCGGCCTCGACGCGGTCCTTCTTGTACGGGTCCTCGTCCCCTGCGTAGGTCGCGGTGTTCGCGGCAGCTGCCGTGGCGGCATCGCGCTCCCGCGCCTCGCGGAGCAGGTCCTCGATCTGGGCAGCCGACTCGGGAATGGCGTCGGCGAAGAACTCCACCGTCGGCGTGAGCCGGATGCCGAGCTGTCGTCCCACGAGGGAACGGATCTTGCCCTTGTTGCGCGTGAGGAGCTCCGAGGTGGTGGCCTGCTGGGACTCGTCGCCGAAGACCGTGTAGTAGATCTGCGAGTGCTGCAGGTCGTTGGTCACGCGGACATCGGTGATGGTGACGAAGCCGAGGTCGGGGTCCTTGATGAGCGAGGTGAGGTTGGCGGCGACCACTTCCTTGATCCGGTCGGCAACTTTGCGAGCGCGGGCGGCATCAGCCATGGCAGCCTCCAGGGGACGGGTGGGACGGATGGACAGTGGTACTTCGACCATATGCGATGCCCGGACACGGGAGCGAGAACGTCTGCCGGGGGGGTCGCTGTGCGATGTCAGGGGCCGCCATCCGAGCCATACGGGTGGGGGTATACGGTGAAGGGGCAGGGGCGTCCAGCCCGACCCGATCCCGTTTAAGGAGTGACCGTCACCCATGCGCACCACCCGCTCCGTCCTCGGTCCTGCTGCCGTCGCTGCAGCAGCCGTCCTCACGCTCGGCCTCACCGGCTGCGGCGCCGATCCGGCGGGCGAGGGACCGATCTCCTCCACGGATGGCGCACCTGGTGCAGCGGCCACCTCGCCGGCCGTCGCCCCGACCGTCGATCCGGGGGACGTGCTCACTCTCGAAGACGGCTGGGCCAAGGCCGTCGCGGACACGGGTGAGCACGCCATGACCGGCGTCTTCGGCATCCTGACCAACCCGACCGACACCGACATCCACGTCGTCGGCGCCCGTACCCCGATGGCCGGGCTGGTCGAGCTGCACGAGACCACGATGGACGGCGGAGCGATGGTCATGCGGGAGGCACAGGGCGGCTTCATCGTCCCCGCCGGTGGCACGCTGCTCCTCGAGCCCGGCGGCCGCCACATCATGCTGATGGAGCTCACCGAGCCCGTCCCTGCCGGCAGCACCGTGGAGATCACCCTGATCACCGAGGACGGCACCGAGGTCACGGCGTCCGTGGCCGCGCGCACCTTCGCCGGCGCCGAGGAGACGTATGCGCCCGGCCAGCCCGCGCATACCTCCACCGGTGCGACGGAGACCCACTCGTCATGACCGGGCGGGTCGGTCGCCGGGCGCTGGTCTCCTCGATCGGCGCCCTGGCCGGGACCGCTGCCCTGAGCGGATGCGTGAGCCGCGCCGAGACGCCGCCCACGCGCAGCCGCTCCGAGTCGGGCTCCACCGTCGGGGGCACGTCGGTTGCGGATCGGGCGCAGGAGGTCCGGTCCTTCTTCGGCCCGCGCCAGAGCGGCGTGGACGACGTCCCGCAGGCCTTCCTCACCCTCGTGGCCCTGGATCTGGCGCCTGACGCGGACCGCGACACACTGCGGCGGCTGATGGCCGTCTGGACCGACGACATCGCCCGGCTGATGGACGGGCGGGGCACCCTCACCGATCAGGAGCCCGAGCTGGCCGCCCGACCTGCATCGCTCACGGTCACGGTCGGCTGGGGTCGGGGTGCCTTCGAGGCCGGCGGGATCACCCCTCCCCCGTGGCTGACACCCCTTCCTGCCTTCCAGATCGATCAGCTCCAGGACCGGTGGAACGACGGCGATCTCGTGCTCCAGGTATGCGCCGACAGCCCGGTCACCGTCGCCCATGCGGTGCGTCGACTCGTCACCGGCGCCGCGCCGATGGCGGTGCAACGCTGGGTGCAACGCGGATTCCGGGAACCCCTGCTCGATGCCGGAGCCGAGCGGATGCGCAATCTCCTGGGGCAGATCGACGGAACCGTCAATCCCACGTCGGACGACCCGCACGACGAGCCGCTCATCTGGGACGACGGCTCCACGTGGCTCGAACACAGCACCGGGCTCGTAGTCCGACGGATCGCGATGGACCTGGACAGGTGGGACCGTGCCGACCGCCGCTCGCGCGAGCACATCATGGGGCGGCGTCTCGCCGACGGGGCGCCGCTGACCGGCGGCACCGAGCTGTCCCCGCCCGACCTCGAGGCCCTCGCGGAGGACGGCTTTCCCCTCATCGACACGTTCTCGCACGTGCGGCGGTCGATGGCGCAGGCCCCGCACGAGCGCTTTCTGCGACGGTCCTACAACTACGACGATCCGCCGAGCGGGACCGGGGTGAGCGATGCCGGACTCATCTTCCTCGCCTTCTGCGCCGACCCGGTGCACCAGTTCGTCCCCGTCCAGCGGCGTCTCGCCGAGGCCGACCTGCTCAACGTCTACACGACACCGATCGGGTCCGCGGTCTTCGCGGTGCTCCCGGGGTGCCGTGAGGGCGAGATGCTCGGAGGGCCGCTGCTGTCGAGCTGACAGCAGCGGCCCTCCGGCGCGTGACGACCCGCGGCCTATGCGCGCGGCTTCGCCCACGCAGAGCGTGGGACCCGGCGCATCACGCGCGCGGCTTCTCGCGCATTTCGTAGGTGGCGATGAGGTCACCGACCTGCAGGTCGTTGAACGACCCGAGGTTGATACCGCACTCGAAGCCCTCGCGGACCTCGGTGACGTCGTCCTTGAACCGCCGCAGACCGGCGATCTCGACGTTCTCGGCGATGACGACACCGTTGCGGGTGATCCGGGCCTTGGCGCCGCGCTTGATCTCGCCGCTGCGCACGATCGATCCGGCGATGTTGCCGAACTTGCTCGAGCGGAAGATCTCGCGGATCTCGGCGGTGCCGAGCTCGACCTCCTCGTACTCGGGCTTGAGCATGCCCTTCAGGGCCGCCTCGATCTCCTCGATCGCCTGGTAGATCACCGTGTAGTAGCGGATCTCGACGCCCTCACGCTCGGCGTACTCCGCGTTCTGACCCTCGGCCCGAACGTTGAAGCCGATGATGATCGCGTCGGAGGCCATCGCGAGGTTGATGTTGTTCATCGTGATCGCACCGACGCCACGGTCGATGATCCGCAGGTCGACCTCGTCGCCGACGTCGATCTGCAGCAGCGCGTCCTCGAGGGCCTCGACCGAACCCGACACGTCACCCTTGAGGATGAGGTTGAGGGTGTCGACCTTGCCCTGCGCGAGAGCCTCGGTGAGGTCCTCGAGCGAGATGCGCTTGCGGGACTTGGCCAGCGACGCCTGACGGTCGGCGGCCTCGCGCTTCTCGGCGATCTGGCGCGCGGTGCGGTCGTCCGGGGCCACCACGAAGGTGTCACCCGCCCGCGGCACCGAGGACAGCCCGAGGACCTGGACGGGACGCGACGGACCCGCTTCCTCGACCGGCGTGCCGTGCTCGTCGAGCATGGCGCGGACGCGTCCGTAGGCGCTGCCGGCGACGATGGCGTCCCCGACGTGGAGCGTGCCGCTCTGGATGAGGACGGTCGCGGTCGCACCGCGGCCCTTGTCGAGGTTGGCCTCGATCGCGACACCGCGGGCGTCCCGGTCGGGGTTGGCCCGCAGGTCGAGCGCCGCGTCGGCGGTCAGCAGGACGGCCTCGAGCAGCTCGTCGATGTTGCGACCCTCCTTGGCCGAGACATCGACGAACATCGTGTCGCCGCCGTACTCCTCGGCGATGAGGTTGTACTCGGTGAGCTGCTGGCGGATCTTGGACGGGTTCGCGCCCTCGACGTCGATCTTGTTGACCGCGACGACGATCGGCACGTCAGCGGCCTGGGCGTGGTTGAGCGCCTCGATCGTCTGCGGCATGACACCGTCATCGGCCGCGACCACGAGGATCGCGATATCGGTGACCTTCGCACCACGGGCACGCATGGCCGTGAAGGCCTCGTGACCCGGGGTGTCGATGAAGGTGATCGCCCGGTCGACGCCCTCGTGCTCCTTGTGGATCTGGTACGCACCGATGTGCTGGGTGATGCCACCGGCCTCACCGGACCCCACGTCGGCGTTGCGGATCGCGTCGAGGAGTCGGGTCTTACCGTGGTCGACGTGACCCATGACGGTCACGACCGGCGGACGCGGCTGGAGGTTCTCCTCCTCCTCGTTGTCGACCCCGATCTCGAGATCGATGTTGAAGGAGTCGAAGAGCTCGCGCTCCTCCTCCTCCGGGGAGACGACCTGGACGTCGTAGCCGAGCTCGGCACCGAGGAGCTTGAAGGTGTCCTCGTCGAGGCTCTGGGTGGCCGTAGCCATCTCACCGAGGTGGATCAGCACGGTCACCAGCGCTGCCGGATCGGCGTTGATCTTGTCGGCGAAGTCCATGAGCGAGGAGCCACGGCGCACGCGGATGACGGTCGAGCCGTCACCGCGCGGGACGGAGACGCCACCGATCGTGGGCGCCTGCATCTGCTCGAACTCCTGGCGCTTCGCGCGCTTGGACTTCCGGCCACGGACCGGACGACCACCGCCACGACCGAAGGCACCCTGAGTTCCACCACGACCGCCGGGACCACCCGGACGACCGCCGCCGAAGCCACCGCGGCCTGCGGGAGCACCGCCGCCGCCACCGGGACGACCGCGGCCGCCAGCGGGACGCTCGCCGGGACGGGGAACAGCAGCCCGGTCGGGCATCATGCCCGGGTTGGGGCGGACACCGCCAGGGCGGGGAGCAGCCGGGCGAGGGGCGCCCGGAGCGCCACGACCCGCCGGCGGCCGCGGCATACCCTGCTGCGGAGCGAACGGGTTGTTGCCCGGACGCGGGGGCGCGTCACCGCGACCCTGACGCATGCCCTGGCTGGACGCGAAGGGGTTGTTGCCCGGACGCGGTGCGCCGGGGCGGGCGCCCGGACGGGGCGCGGAGCCACCGGGACGGTCACCCGCAGGGGCCGCGGGGGCAGCCGGAGCGGGACGGGGACCCGGGGTGGGTGAGGTGCGAGCGGCCGGTGCTGCGGGAGCGGCTGCCGCCGGCGCGGCCGGTGCCGGTGACGCAGGACGGGCCGGCGCTGCCTTCGCGGCCGGAGCGGGCGCAGGCGCAGCCGGGGCTGGAGCCGCCGGACCAGGGGCCGGGGCGGCGGGACCGGGGACGGGAGCAGCAGGGGCTGTCTGCTTCGCCGGAGGGGCGGCGGCCGGGGCAGCCGAAGCGGCTGCACTCTTCGCAGGCGCAGTCTTCGCAGCAGGCGTCACGGCGCTGTCGGCGTCGGCCTGCGGCGGGTACTTCTCCTTGTAGCGACGCACGACGGGCGGCTCGATCGTCGAGCTCGCAGTCTTGACGTACTCGCCCATCTCGAGGAGGCGCTCCAGCAAGACCTTGCTGGGGACGCCGACCTCTTTGGCGAGGGCGCTGACTCGGACTTTGGACACGTTTCTCCTTCTTGGTGGTCCAAGCCCGCGTGCGCGAGATGGACCGGTTAGTGCTGGGGGATGCTCATCGCTGAGTACTCATCGGGTGCTCATCAGCGTCAAACCCGCTTCCGGTTCTTCAAGTCGTGCCGGTCGGGCGACCGTCACGTCGGACATGGCATTGCTCCCACCCGCTCGCACACCTCACCACCGTCAGGTGGTCAGGACTGCAGACGCTCGAGGTATGCGGTGAGCGGCTCGACATCGATCGGGGCCCGCACTCGCAGGGCCCGAGCGAAGGCTCGTCGCCGTACCGCCTGCTCGAGGCAGCCGGGCTCGGGGTGCAGCCAGGCGCCACGCCCTCCGAGTCGACGCCGCACATCGGGGACGACCTGGATCGCTCCGGTGTCGTCCTCGCGTGCCGTCACGCGCAGGAGTACCGACCGGCTTTCCGTCCGACGGCATCCCACACACGTGCGAAGAGGCACATGCGCGGACTGCCGCGGCCGGGGTCCATTCCGGTCGGTCCTATCCATTCTAACGCTCCTGCGCCCGGACCGCGGCATCGACACCATGGTGCGGGCAGTCATCGAGCCCCGGGAGGCCTGGTCCGAGGGTCTGGTACTACGGCGCTGACGGTGTCCCACTCGCGGCCGGGGGTGACGCCGCGGTGTCGGGTCGGATGTCGATACGCCAGCCGGTGAGCTTCGCCGCGAGCCGGGCGTTCTGCCCCTCCTTGCCGATCGCGAGGGAGAGCTGGTAGTCCGGCACGACGACCCGGGCTGCCCGCAGCCGCGGGTCCACGACCTCGACCGACTCCACCCGTGCCGGGGAGAGGGCGGCTGCGATGAACTCGGTCGGCTCCTCGGAGTAGTCGACGATGTCGATCTTCTCGCCCCGCAGCTCGGTCATGACCGCCCGCACCCGGGCACCCATGGGGCCGATGCAGGCACCCTTGGCGTTGACGCCGGGCACGGTGGACCGCACGGCAATCTTCGTCCGGTGCCCTGCCTCACGGGCCAGGGCAGCGATCTCCACCGTGCCGTCGGCGATCTCCGGGACCTCGAGCGCGAAGAGCTTCTTGACGAGGTTGGGGTGGGTCCGCGAGAGCGTGATCTGCGGGCCCTTCAGCCCCCGCCGCACGCTCACGACGTAGCAGCGCAGCCGGTCGCCGTGCTTGTACTCCTCGCCGGGCACCTGCTCGGCGAGCGGCAGGATGCCCTCGACGGAGCCGAAGTCGACCGTCACGTGCCGCGGATCCGGCGACTGCTGGATGACGCCGGCGACGATGTCCCCCTCCTTGCCCCTGAAGTCGCCGAGGATCGCCTCGTCCTCGAGCTCGCGCAGCCGCTGCACGATGACCTGCCGGGCCGTGGCCGCGGCGATGCGTCCGAAGCCGGTGGGGGTGTGGTCGAACTCCGGGCCGAGCTCCCGACGCATGCGGACCCTCGGGGTCTGGTCCTCGTCATCGGGGTCGGCAGGCACCTCCTCCGGCACCTCGTAGACCTCGCGCGCCCAGATGACGACGTGCCCGGTCTTGCGGTCGAGCTCGGCCCGGGCGTTCGGGTAGTGGTCCTCGGTGCGCATGTAGGCCTGGAGCAGGGCGCTCTCGATCGCCGGGATGAGGACGTCGAGGGACACGTCCCGCTCGCGCTCCAGTGCTCTCAGTGCTTGCAGATCGATGTCCATGCTGTCTTCCCTCTCACGTCTTTCCTTCTCACGTCTTCTCTCACGTCTTCTGTCGCGCCTGGGTTCTCCTGCGTTCGCGTGGTCGTCGCGCGTCGCTGGCGTGCCGTGGGGCGCCGGCGTCCTTCGTCGTTGCTCAGTCCGGCCTGGAGAACTCGACCTCGATCCGCGCCCGGGCGATCTGCGCATACTCGATCGTCTCGGTGCGCTCCGGCTCCTTCTTCGTGGCAGCGACCCGCACGGTCAGCGACTGCGGTCCGGCGGAGACGATGCGGGCGGTGAGGTCCGGCAGGCCGTCGCGGGAGATGACCACCAGTCGTCCGACACCGCGTTGGTAGTGCCGCGGGCGGGTGAGCGGCCGCCCGACCCCGGCGGACGTCACCTCGAGGGTGTAGGGCTGCTCCCCCAGCAGGTTGCTGTCGTCGAGCACCGCACTGACGGCGCGGGTGGCCTCGGCGATCTCGTCCAAGGACATCGCAGGGCTCGGGCTGTCCACGACCGCGGTCTCGTCCGTCGCGCGGTCCAGGGCGATCCGCACGACGCGTCGCCGACCGGCAGGGGTCACCTTGACCTCGTCGATGACGAGAGGCGCCAGCACAGGCTCGATGAGGCGGGCGATGCGGTCTTCGGCGCTCACGGGAGGCAGCCCCTTCTGCAGTTGTCGGTGTGGACGTGTATGCGGTTGGCGTCGACAGTGGCCTGCGGGCCCTGAGCTTCCGGCACCAGATCCACTCCCTGGAGTGAGGCACCGGACGTCTGAAGGCACTGGAGCGGACGGACCGTCGGTGGATCAACTGTACCCACGAGCGCTGCGCCTGGGGCACGGCTCGGGACGGCAGTTGCCCTCGTCACGTGGCCCTCTCTCCGGTCGGGCCGTCCGGGGACCGCGGGATAGGTTTGCCTCTGTATGCGCGGAATCCCTTCCTCTGCGGCCGGCCTCCTCACCGGCTCCGGTGCTGTGCCCGGGCGACCTGGCCGGCGGGCCCTCATCGTCGGCGCGCTCGCGGCAGGGGGGCTGACACTGGCGGGCTGCTCCATCCGACTCGAGGACAGCGCACCCGAGATCCCCTTCATCCCGACGCGGGACCCCGTCCCCGCCGAGCCGGCGCTGCTCTGGCTGCTCGCCGACTGCCGCTCGCTGGCGCGAGCCGTAGGGGCTTCGACGCCTGATCCGAGCGGTGCGACGGGGAGTCAGCAGGCTGTCTACGAGGAGCAGGTCGCTGTCCTGCGCACCGCGCTCTACCGCGCGGGGGTCCCCATCGAGACCTTGGACGAGGTGCTGGCCGGGCCGACGCCCAGGACGACGTCGACGAGTACCGCCACGGCGGCGGCCACGCCGACGCCCTCCACCACGGCTGAATCGAACCCGGACGGACCAGTCACGAGCACCGGTGGGGCAGTCTCGACCACTGACGGGCTGGACACGAGCACCGATGGCCCGGGCGCGACCTCGGACGGGACAGCCGCGGACTCGGACGGCGCGGGGCCGATCTCGGACGGGCCTGCGGCCGCGCTGGAGCGCCTCCCGGAGCTCGTGCAGTGTGGCGGCGGCCTCTACCCCCTCGTGCTGAGCATCCTCGCGCAGCGCTGGGCCGCCGTCGATCTCGGCGGAGGTCTGATCCCTGAGGCCGCGGTGCAGGCCGACCCGGCCCGACTCTGGGACCTGCCCTTCCTCGCCGTTCCCTTCGCCCAGCTGACCGATGCCGCGCGCTACGGCTTCCAGGTGGTCGCCGCCCAGAGCCGCGAGGCCACCCGCGATCTCGCCCTTGAGGGCCTGCACCACATCGAGGCGCTGTGGCGCGAGCAGGACACCCGCTCCGGCGGACGGGCACCCTCCCCCGCGTTCGGCTATCCGCTGCCCTTCCCGGTGAACTCGGAGGAGTCGGCGGCACAGCTCGCGACGCACGTCATCTCCGGGCTCATCGACGGATACGGCGGCCTCATTCCCACCATGGTCGGGTCGGCCCAGGAGGAGTGCGCCCCCGACCTGGTGACGTGGCTCGGCACGGCGGCGGCGATCGGCACGTGGTGGGGCGTGCCGCTGCAGGCCTTCCCCGGCACCCGGGCACCCGACTCGTGAGACAACCGGGGCGGCGTCGCGTGACGAGGCACTCGTGAGGCAGGACTACCCGGCCGCAGCACCCCTCGTTCCGCAGGTCTGGCTGGACCGGATCGCCCGGCTGCCGGCAGAGGGTGGGCCGTCGGGATCCGACTGGGCTCGTCAGGCGCGTCGCCTGGTCATGGAATGCCTGGACGAGTGGGACCTCATGGTGACGGGACCGCCCCGGACCGGGTGGACTGCCGTCGTGTTCCCGGTGCGGCGTGCCGACGGCGCCCTCGCTGTCCTCAAGGTGGGCTGGCCCCACGTGGAGTCGGCCGCCGAGCACCTCGCCCTGCAGCTCTGGGGTGGCGAGGGTGCGGTCCGGCTCCTCGCAGCCGACCCGGGCCGAGGGGCACTGCTGCTCGAGCGCCTGGATGCGTCGAGGACGCTCATGAGCGAGGACGCTTTCGAGGCGTGCGCGATCATCGGCGGGCTGCTGCAGCGGCTGCACCGCCCTGCTCCCCCGACGATCCCGCCGCTGAGGGACTGGCTCGTCCCGCACCTGGACAGCCTCGACCATCCGGCCGTCCCCCGCCGGTTCGCGGCGCGCACCAGGTCCTTGGCTGCTGAGCTCCTGCAGGACGGGACGAACCTCGTGCTGCACACCGACCTGCACTTCGAGAACGTCCTGGCCGGCGACCGGGAGCCCTGGCTGGCCATCGACCCGAAGCCCTTCGCCGGCCACCCCGGCTTCGAGTTCCAGCCGCTGCTGCGGAACCGGGTCGAGGAGCTCGGCACCGGCTCAGCCCTGCGCTGGAGCGTCCGTCAGCGCCTCGACCTGGCCGCCGAGGCGGCAGGGGTCGACGTCGAGGAAGCGCGGCTGTGGAGTCTGCTGCACACGGGGATCCAGATCCTCTGGGCGCGGGACGATCCAGCCACGGCCTCGACACACATCGCCCTGTTCAAGGCCCTCGAGGACTGAACCTGCGCTCGCCTGGAGTGATCGGGTGAAGCAGCCGGGGCCGCCCTCGTCACCTGACCGACGGCTGGGAGGCCATGGTTGGTACTGTCGCAGCAACTCGGGCCGAGAAGTGATGAGGAGACACCATGGGCATCTCGATCGACCTCACCAAGGTCCGCGGCATCGACATGCACGTCCACTGCGAGGTTGACGACCACGGGCACACCGCGCTGCCCCAGTCCTTCCTGGACGCGTCGGCCGCCTACTTCAAGGCCGGTGTGCGCACGCCGTCGGTCGCGCAGATCGGTGAGCGCTACCGCCAGCTGAACCTCGCGGCCGTCATCTTCACCGTCGATGCCGAGCACAAGCTCGGGCACCGCCGGATCACGAACGAGGACGTCGTCGCCAGCGCTGCGGAGTTCCCCGACGTCTTCATCCCGTTCGCGAGCATCGACCCCCACCGTCGCGACGAGGGTGTCGCCGAGCTGCGCGAGCTGGTCGGGTCCGGCCGGGTGCACGGGCTCAAGCTGCATCCGTCACTGCAGGAGTTCGCCCCCAACGACGGGACCGCGTTCGGACTCTACGAGGTGCTCGCCGAGCACCGGCTGCCGGCGATCTTCCACACGGGCCAGACAGGCATCGGTGCCGGGATGCCAGGCGGCGGCGGAATCAAGCTGCGCTACTCGGACCCCATGCTGCTCGACGACGTGTGCGCCGACTTCCCCGACCTCACCGTCATCATGGCCCACCCGTCCGTCCCGTGGCAGGACCAGGCCATCTCGATCGCGACGCACAAGCCGAACGCCTACATCGACCTCTCCGGCTGGTCCCCGAAGTACTTCCCACCGCAGCTGGTCCGCGCCATCAACGGCCTGCTGCGCAAGAAGGTGCTGTTCGCCACGGACAACCCGGTCATCGACCCGGAGCGCTGGATGGCGGACTTCGACCAGCTCGAGCTCAAGGACGGTGTCCGCGAGCTCGTGATGAAGGAGAACGCCGCCCGGGTCCTCGGCCTGGAGGCCTAGCACAGTCTCCTCACCGGCCAGGACGCTTTCCGGGAGCCAACCTGCCCTGCCCGTGACCCCTCGCCCGGCGCGTTGGACGAGTCCTACCGTCGAGGGATGGCACCCAAAGGTAAGGCAGACGACGGACCCGGCCCCTCGGTCAAGGATCCAGAGCTCTACGAGGCACTGCGCGAGGACGGGGCGAGCAAGGAGAAGGCCGCTCGCATCGCCAACGCGGCGGCCGCCACCTCCCGTGAGGAGGTCGGCCAGCGCGGCGGTGACGCCGGGAGCTACGAGGACCGCACGGTCGAGGAGCTTCGCAAGCGGGCCGCCGAGCTCGAGATCGAGGGGCGTTCGTCGATGACCAAGGACGAGCTCATCGACGCTCTCCGCAACCACTGACCGGACTCCCAGGCCCGTCCCACCCCGGTGCGCTGCACCCCGCGTCGGGCGACACCGTCGTCCGCTGCACCGGCTCTCCGTTCGACCGTTACTCCGTCGATTGACCCTTCCGCCCCTGTTCGACCTTTCCTCCGGCCCGTGACGCTTGATCCCCCGTTCGACCTCTCCTCACCCGATCGACCCGTACTCCCTCCTTCGACGGAAATTGCCGGCGAACTTCGGGGCAACCGGTGAGCGACGGAGGAAGTGTCGAACCAGGACGCGACTGCTGAGGCAACGCCGGGAGACCCAAACGCGCTCCCCGCGATCCGGGCGACCCTCGTGAGTGGCTGGCCGGCTACCAGAAGCCGATGACGTCGCCGCCGATGCGCACGATGAAGGCGGCGACGACGACGATGAACACGACCCGCACGAAGGTGCTGCCGCGGGCGACCGCGGTCCGGGCCCCCACATACCCTCCGGCGATGTTGGCCGCGGCCATCGCCAGTCCCACCTTCCACATGACGTGGCCGCCGGGGACGAAGACGACGAGCGCTCCGAGGTTCGTGGCGAAGTTGGCGATCTTGGCCTTGGCGCTCGCCTCGAGGAACGCATAGCCGAGCGTTCCCACGAGCGCGAAGACGAGGAAGCTGCCGGTCCCGGGCCCGAGAGCGCCGTCGTACATGCCGATGACGAACCCCACCACCATCGCGATGACCGTATGCCGGGCTCCCGCATGCTTCAGAGCCGTCACCTGACCGAGGGCCGGCTTGGCGAGCGTGTAGGCGCCGACGAGCACGAGCATGACGAGGATGATCGGGTTGAACGCCGCCTTGGGGATGTTGACGCCGATGAGCGCGCCCCCGATGGCCCCGAGGAAGGCGACGAAGGCCATGGGCAGCGCCGTGCGCAGGTCGGGCCGGACCCGTCTGACATACGTGATCGAGCTCGTCGCGGTGCCGAAGATCGAGGAGATCTTGTTGGTCGCGAGGAGCTGGGCCGGGGTTGCCCCGGGGAAGCCGAGGACGAGCGCCGGCAGCTGGATGAGCCCACCACCCCCGACGACCGCGTCCACCCAGCCGGCGCCGAACCCGGCCAGCGCCATGAGGAGCAGCAGCGTGAGGTCGGGCTCACCCACGAGCGGGCCCGGTCACTCCTGCCCGATCTCGGCGCGGATCGCGGCGACCGCGTCAGCGACGGCGACGTTGCGCCGCTCGCCGCTGCGACGGTCCTTGATCTCCAGCTCGCCATCGGCCAGTCCTCGGCCCACGACCACGATGGTCGGGATGCCGATGAGCTCGGCGTCCTTGAACTTCACCCCGGGGCTGACGCCCTTGCGGTCGTCGAGCATCACCTCGACGCCGAGGCCCTCGAGCTCGCGGGTGAGCTCCTCGGCGTAGGTGAAGACCTGGTCGTCCTTGCCCGTGGCGACGATGTGGACGTCGGCGGGCGCCAGCTCGCGCGGCCAGATCAGGCCGAACTCGTCGTGGTTGCCCTCGGCGACGCAGGCGACGGCGCGGGAGACGCCGATGCCGTAGGAGCCCATGATGACCGTCCGGAGCTTGCCGTTGCTGTCGAGGACCTTCAGGTCCAGGGCCTCGGAGTACTTGCGGCCGAGCTGGAAGATGTGGCCCATCTCGATGCCGCGTGCGGTCTCGAGCGCCTCGCCGCAGGAGGGGCAGGCGTCGCCGGGGCGCACGTCGGCTGCCTCGATGACGCCGTCGGCGGTGAAGTCCCGACCGGCGACGAGGTTGAAGACGTGCTTGCCGGGCTCGTCCGCCCCGGTGACCCACGACGTGCCCTCGACCACGCGGGGGTCGAGCAGGTAGCGGATGCCGCTGGGCCGGTCGAGGCCGAGGACGCCTGGGCCGATGTAGCCCTTCGCGAGCGCGGGGTAGGCGGCGAAGTCATCCTCGTCGAACGGGGTGAACGTGGCCGGCTCCACCTGCGCGGCGAGCCGCTTCTCGTCGACCTCGCGGTCCCCGGGGAGCCCGATGGCGAGCGGCTCACGGGTGCCGTCGGGGTGGGTGAGCATGAGGATGACGTTCTTGAGTGTGTCCGCCGCGGTCCACTCGCGCCCCTCGGGGTGCGGGTGGTTCGCGTTGGCCGCGGCCACCAGGGTCTCGATGGTCGGCGTGTCCGGGGTGTCCTCGACGTGGGCGGCCGGGAGGCCCTCCAGCGGGATGGCGTCGGGCACGGGCACCCGGACCGCCTCGACGTTGGCGGCGTACCCGCACGAGGCGCACCGCACATACGTGTCCTCGCCGTTCTCGGCGGTGGCGAGGAACTCCTCGCTCTTCGACCCACCCATCGCACCGGCCATCGCCTGGACGATGACGTAGTGGAAGCCCAGGCGGTTGAAGATCTTGATGTAGGCGTCCCGGTGCTGCTGGTAGCTCTTGTCGAGACCGGCCTCGTCGATGTCGAAGGAGTACGAGTCCTTCATGATGAACTCGCGTCCGCGGAGCAGTCCCGCGCGGGGACGCGCCTCATCGCGGTACTTGGTCTGGATCTGGTAGATCGACAGAGGCAGGTCCTTGTAGGAGCTGTACAGGTCCTTCACCGTGAGGGTGAAGAGCTCCTCGTGCGTGGGGCCGAGCAGGTAGTCGCCGTCCTTGCGGTCCTTGAGCCGGAAGATGTTGTCGCCGTACTCGACCCACCGGCCGCTCGCCTCGAAGGGCTCCTTCGGCAGCAGCGCGGGGAAGAGCAGCTCCTGGGAGATCTGGTCCATCTCCGCGCGGATGATCGTCTCGACGCGGCGGAGCACCTTGAGGCCGAGCGGGAGCCAGGTGTAGATGCCGGGGCTCACCCTGCGGATGTAGCCGGCCCGCACGAGCAGCTTGTGGCTCGGGACCTCTGCGTCCGCCGGGTCCTCACGCAGGGTGCGAAGGAACAGGGACGACATGCGCATGGCCACGGTGGCTCTCCTGGGTCGGGCGGAGGATCGGCACGCCGCACCCTCGTGGGCGGGGCGTGATGGGTGAACCCGGCAAGGATACCGAGCCGAGCGAGGGGGTCAGTTCACGCGAGGGTCGGGTCAGGCACCGGGAGCCATCGGCTCCGGACGCTCCGCGGACTGCTCGGTCCCGGCGGTGACGCCCTCCGGCAGCACCTCGAGGGGCGGCTGCTCGGTCCCGGACGGCTCCACCTCGTCGTCGGGGAGATGCACGATCCGGTCCTCGTACCGTGCCCGCGTCCCGTAGACCTTGAAGCCGAGGCGCTTGTAGAGCTCGAAGGACGGGTTGTTGACGTTGACGGTGAGCCAGGCCGAGTCGCTGCCGGACTCCTTGAGGGCGGTCAGCGTGCGGACAACCAGGTGCGCGCCGATCCGGTGACCGCGCCAGGTCGGCACGACTCCGACCTGGTCGATCCAGTTCGCCGACACCGTCACCAGGCCGATGGGCGCCCCGCCACGGCTGTATGCGACGCGCGAGGTCTCCGGCCGGATGTCCGGGTCGTTGGTGAGATCGGCGAGCCACTCCTCCTCGGTCGTCTCCGTGAAGCCGGGTGTGTCACTGAAGGACTCGTGGAACGCGACGTAGAAGTCGTGCGCGGTCTCATCGGTGAAGGGCTTGGTCGTGACACCGGGCGGCAGCGGGATCCGCGAGATGTGGGTCAGGTCGTGGCGCATGACCTTCTCCGCGAAGGTGCGCCGCAGGCCGCTGGAGGCGAACAGCGACTCGGCCTCGGGCGACATCGTCTCGGCGACGACCTTGAAGTGCATGGCAGGAGCCTTGCTCCGCGCCCAGTTGACGAGCTCCTCGCCATGTCCCTGGCGCCGGAAGGACGGGTGCACCAGTCCACTGGCCAACCGGTTGCCGGCCTCGTCGTAGCTCAGCGACGCGACGGCCACCAGCTCACCGAGCTCGTCCCGGCCGGCGATCGTCTCGTCGCCGAAGAAGTAGCGCCTGATGTGAGCGTCGTCGAGCAGGTCCGGCAGGCCGCCGTCCTGCCGGAGGCACACCTCGGCCAGGTGCTTGACCGCATCGAAGTCGCTCGGCTGCAACTCGGACCACTGGAGGTTGGACATGCCCCAAGGGTAGGCCGTCCCGACCCTGCGAAAGTCAGTGCGCCGCACCCCGGGTCGTGAACGTCACACCCTGGGCGGACCTGGGTCACAGGAGGACGGTCATGAACTCGCCGGTCTCCACGAAACCCACGCGGCGGTATGCGGCGCGCGCCGGGGAGTTGAAGTCGTTGACATAGAGGGTGACCAGCTGAGCGACGTCGCGCATGATCTGCTCGACGGCCGAGGCGATGAGCGGCACCGAGTACCCCCTTCCCCGCAGCTCCGGGGCCAACCAGATCCCCTGGAGCTGCACACACCCGAGGGCAGCGCTGCCGATGTCGGTCTTGAAGATCACCCGGTCACGCCCGTCCGCATCCGGTTCGGTGGCGATGTAGGTGTGACCACGGCGGATGAGCGCGGTGATCGAGCTGAGGTAGGAGCGCGGAGACCCGGTGTAGGGGCGGTAGCCGATCTCATGGGTGAACATGTGCTCCGCCGCCGGGAGCACGATGGACGCCTCGTGCTCTCTGGCCGGCCGCACCCGGGGGTCGAGCGGGATGCCGAGACTCGACGGCGGCGTGCTCGTAGCGCAGAGCGGCTGGCGGCCCCGGATGTCGCGTGGCTCTCCCCAGGTGGGCTCGATGAGATCCCACATCGAGCGGACCTGATCGCGCGGTCCGAGGATGCTGGCCACCTGGCGGCGGCTCCGACGGAACCGGTCGGCGAACGAGGAGCGGGTGTCCAGCGTGGTCGCTACGGGGATGATGTTGGCGTTGGCCCACACCAGGGAGTCGAGCTCGCGACCGGTGCGATGGGCGAGCAGCGCCTGAGGGAGGGTCTCGATGGCGCCCTCGAGGATGCGCGAGGCGACGAAGACATTGCTCGCGATGTCGCGCGCGCAAACCTCCAGGGCCGCCGCACGGTCGGCGGGCTGGAGTGGTCGGATAGGAGACCTCGTGCGCAGCACGCTGCCAGGCTAGCCGCGTTCGATCCGCGGTGGGTCGATTGCGAGGGCGGTCCTACCCGGATGGACCACGAGGTGCTCAGGGAGTGACCCACTCCCCTGACGCTCACGTCGCGGGTTTCCGTTGGGCCCCTCACGGGTTGGGGCTCCGCCGGCGATCCCTCCGGTCGATGTGGCCCGCCGTCCTGCGAGAGAGGTGGGTCAGCCCACCGTCACCGTGGGCGCTCCGCCCGTCTCGTCGATGGGCTCGCCCATCTCCTCGGCGATGCGCATGGCCTCCTCGATGAGGGTCTCGACGATCTGGCTCTCCGGGACGGTCTTGATGACCTCACCCTTGACGAAGATCTGGCCCTTGCCGTTGCCGGAGGCCACACCGAGGTCGGCCTCGCGCGCCTCGCCCGGTCCGTTGACGACGCAGCCCATGACGGCGACGCGCAGCGGCACGGTCATGCCCTCGAGTCCAGCGGTGACCTCTTCTGCGAGCGTGTAGACGTCGACCTGGGCGCGGCCGCACGAGGGGCAGGAGACGATCTCGAGCTTGCGGGGGCGCAGGTTGAGGCTCTGCAGGATCTGGTTGCCCACCTTGACCTCCTCGACCGGCGGGGCCGAGAGCGAGACCCGGATGGTGTCACCGATCCCCTTGGAGAGCAGGGCACCGAAGGCGACCGAGGACTTGATGGTGCCCTGGAACGCCGGGCCGGCCTCGGTCACACCGAGGTGGAGCGGCCAGTCGCCGCGCTCGGCGAGCAGCTCGTAGGCGCGGACCATGACGACGGGGTCGTTGTGCTTGACCGAGATCTTGAAGTCGTGGAAGTCGTGCTCCTCGAACAGGCTCGCCTCCCACACGGCCGACTCGACGAGAGCCTCCGCGGTGGGCTTGCCGTACTTCTCCAGCAGCCGCTTGTCGAGGGAGCCCGCGTTGACGCCGATGCGGATGGAGACGCCTGCGGCCTTGGCGCGCCGGGCGATCTCGCCGACCTGGTCGTCGAACTGACGGATGTTCCCCGGGTTGACCCGGACCGCCGCGCACCCGGCATCGATCGCAGCGAAGACGTAGTTCGGCTGGAAGTGGATGTCCGCGATGACCGGGATCTGGCTCTTCTGAGCGATCGCGGGCAGCGCCTCGGCGTCGTCGCGGCTCGGGCAGGCCACGCGCACGATGTCGCACCCAGCTGCTGTGAGCTCCGCGATCTGCTGCAGGGTGGCGTTGACGTCCGTCGTCGGCGTCGTCGTCATCGACTGCACCGAGACCGGGGCATCGCCACCGACCTCGACCTTGCCGACCTTGATCTTGCGCGACTTACGCCGCGGTGCGAGGACGGGCGGCGGGAGAGCGGGCATGCCGAGTCCAACAGTCATAGGACCAGTATCCCAGGCGAACACAGGTGCCCTGTCGCCGACAAGGTGCTAGCCGAGCCGGACCGGGTTGACGAGGTCGGCGTAGATGAGGAGAACCGCCATGCCGATGAGCAGGATCGAGACGGCGTACGCGAGGGGAAGCGCCTTGGCGACATCGACCGGCCCAGGGTCCGGGAGCCCGCGGGCCCGGGCCCAGGCCTTCTTCACGGCCTCCCAGATCGCCCCGGCGACGTGTCCGCCGTCGAGCGGGAGGAGCGGGATGAGGTTGAAGACGAACAGCGCGATGTTCAGGCCCGCCAGGAGCAGCACCAGGGTGGCGAGCTTCTGTCCGGGGGTCTCGAAGAAGGTGATCTGGCCGGAGGCCACCTCACCGGCGATCCGGCCCACGCCGACGACGGAGACCGGGCTCTCGACGTCACGCTCCTGGCCGGTGAAGGCCGCGTTGTAGACACCGACGAGCTTCTGGGGCAGCTTGGCGACGATCTGCGCCGTCCCGCTCACCATCTCCCAGATCATCCCCGGGACCACGGTCGGACTCTGTCGCTCGATGGCCGTGACCGGCGCCGACGCGATCCCGAGGAACCCGGTCTGGACCATGACGGGGTTGCCGTCCGCATCCGTCACGGGCAGACCGTTCTCGTCCAGGGCGGGCAGCTCGTTCGTGATCGGGGTCGCCTCGAGAGTGAGTCGCTCCCCTGCCCGCTCCACGACGATCTCGGTCGGCTGTCCGGCGCGGGGTCGCACGATCGTCGAGACGTCGCGGTTCTGCTCGATCGGCTGACCCGCGACGGACACGATGACGTCGCCCGGCAGGATCCCCGCCTCGGCCGCCGGCGTGAGCGGGTCGTCCGCCGCGCATACCCGGTCGGCAGTGACCTGGTCCGCCGGCACGACGCACTGACTGACCTGGCCGACCAGGGCGCCCGGCTTCTCCACGGCCGTCCCGTAGGTCATCACCAGCCCCGCGAGAAGGATGGCTGCGAGCACGAGATTCATGACCGGCCCGCCCAGCATGATGATGATCTTCTTGCCGGTGCCGAGCTTGTAGAACACGCGGTCCTCGTCACCGGGGCGGAGCTCCTCGAAGGATGCGGCTCTGGCCTCGTCCACGAGCTGCGACATGCGTCCGGTGCTCGACACCCGGACCGTCCCCGGCTCCTGACCCGGCCGCGGCGGGAACATCCCGATCATCCGGATGTAGCCACCGAGGGGAATGGCCTTGAGGCCGTACTCGGTCTCACCGCGTCGGCGCGACCAGACGGTCGGCCCGAAGCCGACCATGTACTGCGGCACGCGGACCCCGAACTTCTTCGCGGGCACGAGGTGCCCCAGCTCGTGCCAGCCGATGGAGAACCCCACCCCGGTGGCCACGAACAGCACACCCAGGACATACCAGAGGACGTTCATCCATCTCCTCGACTCAAGAACTCGATCACCAGGTCTGATGCGTTGCTGTCTTCCGACCACGCGGGCGTGATCAGAGCGCCGGTGAGCCGGCCCCCGCGATCGTGGCGGCGGCGGCTGCGCGGGCCCAGGTGTCGGCCTGCAGCACCTGCTCAACGCTCAGCTCTGCCGTGGTGCTCCCGGGAGCATCGACTCCGGTGCTCACACTTCCACCGTCAGCGTACGCCTCGACGACCCGGGCGACCGTGTCGACGATGTCGAGGAAGCCGATCCGGCCGTCGTGGAACGCGTCGACGCACACCTCGTTGGCGGCGTTGTAGACCGCAGGGAAGGTGCCACCGGCGGCACCGACCTCTCGCGCCAGGCGCACGGCCGGGAAGGCGTCGTCGTCGAGCGGGTGGAAGTCCCACTGCTGCGCGACGGTCCAGTCGCACGGCTCGTCGACGTCCGGGAGGCGCTCCGGCCAGGACAGCCCGAGGGCGATCGGCACGAGCATCCGCGGCGGGCCCATCTGGGCGATGGTGGAGCCGTCGTGGAACTCGACCATCGAGTGGATCCACTGCTGCGGGTGGACGACGACGTCGATCTTCTCGAAGGGCAGGTCGAAGAGCAGGTGCGCCTCGATGACCTCCAGACCCTTGTTGACGAGCGTTGCGGAGTTCGTGGTGACGACCCGCCCCATCGCGTAGTTCGGGTGGGCCAGCGCCTCCTGCGGCGTGACGTCGACGAGCTCTCGGCGGGACCGCCCGCGGAACGGCCCGCCACTCGCGGTGACGACGAGGCGGCGCACCTCCTCGCGGCGTCCCCCACGCAGCGACTGGGCGATCGCGGAGTGCTCGGAGTCGACCGGCACGATCTGGTCAGGACCGGCCGCGGCCTTGACCAGCGGGCCGCCGACGATGAGCGACTCCTTGTTCGCGAGAGCGAGGACCGAGCCGGCCCGGAGGGCGGCGAGCGTCGGGCGCAGGCCGATCGAGCCGGTGATCCCGTTGAGGACGACGTCGGCACCGACCCCGGCTGCCGTCACCGCCGCCTCGTCCCCCACGACGACGTCGGGAGCGTATGCGTTGGGCGCCAAGCCCTCCCGACCCGCCACGCCGCGGATCGCCTCGCGCACCTCCTCGGCGCTGCCTGTGGCCATCGCGACGAGGGGTGCCCTCGTGGCCACCGCCTGCTCCGCCGCGAGCGCCGTGTTGCTTCCGGCGGAGAGAGCGAGGACCTCGTACCGACCAGGGTGCTCGTCGATGACCTTCAGGGCCTGGGTGCCGATCGACCCGGTCGAGCCGAGGATCGAGACGGTGCGGACGGCGGTGGTGGTCGGTGCGGTCACGGGGACCATTCTGCCCGGAGCCCGGACCGGCACCGTGTTGGCTGGACGAGGACCGTGGTGGCTGGACGAGGACCGTGGTGGCTGGACGAGGGCGGCTTGACGTAGGTCAAGGACAGATCCGGGCCAGTCGGGTGGAGTGGAAGAGCACCCACACCCACGACCACCGGGAAGGAACCTCCTCATGACCACCACCAAGACCACCCAGACTGCCGCCACGGCAAAGACCACGCAGGCGCCGAAGACCGTCAGGACCGCGACCATCCGCACCGAGCCGTTCACCTGCCCCTCGTGCATCACGAAGATCGAGGGAGCCGTCGGCGCCATGCCCGGGGTCCAGGACGTCCGGGTCATGTTCAACTCCGGCAAGGCCAAGGTCGTCTTCGACGAGGCCGTCGTGAGTGGCGAGCAGATCGCCGCGACGATCGACGCTCTCGGCTATCGCGTGACCAGTACGCGCGTCAGCTCCTGAGCAGGGGAAACCATGAACCCCCTCACGTCGAAAGCGAGAGTCGCCGGCCTGTCCGGCGCTCTGCTCGTGGTCGCCCTGGCCCTGCACCTGCTGGGAGAGGGTCCGCTCCACACCCTGCGGGACGCGGTCCTGATCATCGCGTCCCTCCTCGCGGGGACCCCGATCGCGGTCAGCGCCTGGAAGTCCTTGCGGCTCAGGCAGTTCAGCATCGATCTGCTCGTCACGGTCGCCGTCGTCGGTGCGCTCGTCATCGGTGAGTACGTCGAGTCCTCCGTCGTGTCGTTCCTCTTCGTCTTCGGCTCCTTCCTCGAGCTCCGCACGATCGAGAAGACCCGTCGTTCCCTGCGGGACCTGATCGACCTCGCACCCCAGGAGGCCGAGGTCATCCGTGCCGACGGACCCGTCACCGTCCCGGTCGACGAGGTCGAGGTCGGCGAGCGGGTCGTCGTCCGCACCGGGGGCAGGGTGCCTGTCGACGGCACCGTCGTCCACGGCCGCGCCTCGATCGACGAGTCGGCCGTCACCGGTGAGCCGCTCGCCGTCGTCAAGGACGTCGGCGACCAGGTCTGGTCCGGCACGGTCCTCGAGGGCGGATACCTCGAGCTCACCGCTGACCGCGTCGGCGAGGACACCACCTTCGCCCAGATCATCGAGCTCGTCGAGGAGGCGCAGGACTCCAAGGCGAGGACCCAGAGGTTCCTCGACCGCTTCGCCTCCTGGTACACCCCGATGATCGTCGTAGCGGCGGTCGTGGCACTCCTCGTCACCCAGGACCTCAGGTTCGCCCTGACCTTCCTGGTCATCGCCTGCCCCGGCGCGCTGGTCATCTCGACCCCGGTCTCACTCGTGGCCGGTATGGGTAACGCAGCCCGGCATGGCGCCCTCATCAAGGGTGGCGAGGCGCTCGAGCGGCTCGCGCGGGTCGACACCCTCGTCCTGGACAAGACCGGCACGATCACCGAGGGACGGCCGGAGGTGAGCCACGTCCTCACTGCCGGCGACGCATACTCCTCTGCGGATGTCCTGCGGCTCGTCGGATCGCTGGAGCAGGCGTCGGAGCACCCGCTCGGGCGCACCCTGGTCCGGGCTGCCCAGGAGCGGGACCTCACCCTCAGCCCGTCACCGGCGGGCGTGGAGGTCATCACCGGCAGCGGGATCCGCGGCCTGGTCGATGACGGCGGGACGGACCGCGCCGTCGCGGTCGGCAGCGATCGCCTGCTCAGCGACGGTGGGTATGCCGTGCCCGCCGATCTCGCAGCGAAGGCCCAGGCGCTCGAGCAGGCCGGCAGCACCGTCTCCTGGGTCGTCGTCGACGGCACCGTCGCCGGACTGGTCGCCGTCACCGACCAGGCCCGTCCGGACGCTCGTGAGGCGCTGGCAGTGTTGCGCCGCAAGGGAATCGACCGGATCGTGATGCTGACGGGCGACAACGCCCACACCGCGCGCGCCGTCGCCGACCAGGTGGGGATCGACGGGCCACAGGACGTCGTCTCCGCTCAGCTGCTCCCCCAGGACAAGGTGGCGGAGGTCAGGCGCCTGCGCGACGCGGGGCACCGCGTCGCGATGATCGGCGACGGCGTCAACGACGCCCCGGCCATCGCGACGGCCGATGTCGGCCTGGCCATGGGCGGCGGCACGGACGTCTCGCTGCAGACGGCGGACGTCGTCCTCGTCGGCAACCGGTTCGACCAGCTGATCCAGGCCCGCTCGATCGCCCGCGCGACTCTGTGGAACATGGCGCAGAACACCGCCATCGCGCTGGCGACCGTCGCCGTCCTGCTCGCAGGCGTCGTGGGCGGAGTCGTCACGATGGCGAGCGGCATGCTCGTCCACGAGCTCTCGGTGCTCGCGGTCATCCTCAACGCCATGCGGCTGGTCCGTCGCCGGGACAAGGATGCCGCTCAACTTGCCCGAGCGCGCCCGGCTGCGGCCTCACCCGTCGCCGGCGAGCAGCGTGAGCCCGTCCAGGTCGGATAGGACGATGTGACGTGCCCCGCGCCGGCTGATCATTCCGGAGTCGCTGAGCCGCCGCAGTGCGCGGCTCAGCGACTCCGGCGTGGTGTCCAGGAGTGAGGCGATGTCCTTCTTGGTCATCGGCAGGGTCACCTCGACGGCCCCGTCGACGTGCCGACCGGGCAGGGTGAGCAGATAGTCCGCCAGTCGCGCGGAGACCTCGGTGGACGTCACCGCGGCGAGCCGTGCCTCCGTCTCGTTGAGCCGTGCACTGAGCGTCCGGAGCATCCGCACAGCGATGGACGGGTGGGCGGCGACGAGCCGGGCGAGATCGGCATGGCGGAACACGCAGACGTTGGTCGGTTCCAGCGCGGTGATCGTGTGGTCCGGGCGTGCGCCGGTGAGGAAGGCCGACTCTCCGACGAACTCGCCGGGACCGAGAACCCGGACCAGGCGCTCCTGCCCCTCCGCAGTGGACCGGGTGAGCTTGAGCCGACCCGTGTGGACGACGAGGAGGTTGGAGACGTCGCTGCCCGCCGCATACGCGATCTCGTCGCGGGCCAGGTGCGCCGGGGTGGCGACCGAGGCGACCTGGAGCTGGTCGGCGCGACGCAGGCCCTGGAACACGGGGACCAGGGCGACACACAGGTCGGAGTCCTCGGAGGCGTCCTGATCGGCCATGGTCATGGATCAGCGGGTGATGACCCGCTCCTCGATGAGCCGCTCCTGGACGATGCCGCCGAACGGCACATAGCGGCCGTTGGCAAAGTCCTTCGGGAACTCGAGGTCGACGTTGTCGGCGCCGTGCCGGTTCTTCTCGATCGAGAACACCGACCACCCGCGGTACTGCTGCATCCGCGACAGGTCGTAGACGAGGTGCTCGCGGGAGACGATCTCCTCCTTGCTCGAGAGCACGATGATGACGTCCGCCTCGTAGGCGAGCGAGGATGCACCACGCAGGTCGTGGGCGCGCATCCGGTGCCCCGACGCCAGGCTGTCCGTCTGGGCAGCGGAGATCGCGATGATCGGACACCCCACGTCGAGCGCGAGGTCCTTGAGTGCCTCGGCGATGATGGCGACCTGCTCCTCCTCCCCGCCGGGGACGGGTACGGGAACCTTCTGGACGTAGTCGATCGCGACGATCGGCGGCTCGCCGTTCTCAGCCGTCATCTCGGCGATGATGGCCTCGATCGCTCCGAGGTCGGTCCCGGCGTTGGACTCGTGGATGGAGAGCCGATCGGCGTACTGCTCGAGAGCGAGCAGCGCCCCTGGTCCGTACGGGAGATGGCTCATCGCCGTGCGCATGCTCGACGGGGTGCCCTGCTGCTCCTCGAGGACCCGGCGGATGCCGTGCACCCCGGGTGCGAGACCGGGACTCTCCGCGAGCTCCGCGGCCTCGAGCGCGAGGAGACGCTCGAGCAGCGTGCCTGACTCGTGCTCGTACGAGAACATGATGGCCTGCCGCCCGGAGAGGGCGGCGGTGCGCAGGGCCTGGACGACGAACGTCGTCTTGCCCTGGCCCTGGGCGCCGGCGACGACGACCAGCTCACCGGAGCGCAGACCTCCGGACAGGGCCCGGTCGAGGACGTCGAAGCCGGTGGGCCACACCTCCGCGGCCGGACTGAGGCCCTTGCGCAGGGCATCGTCGGCCTCGGTGAGGACGGTGGACATGGTCCGCCGGCGGCGGCTCTGGATCACGGTGGCGCGTTCACTCACAGGGTCATCCCACCAGGTTCGGCCGGCATCAGGGGCCAGCGGTCCATGTGTTGTCCGTTCGTCCAGTCACACAGTGTTCGTCGAGTCACACCATGCGCTTCCGACCAGGCGATGCTCTTCCCACACATGCTCTTCCCACACATGGTCTTCCCACACATGGTCCTCCCACACGATGGCGTCAGGAGGCCGTCTCTACAGTGCGATCCCGACGTACTTGACCTCGAGGTACTCGTCGATCCCCTCGAAGCCGCCCTCCCGGCCGAAGCCGGAGTGCTTCACGCCGCCGAAGGGCGCCGCCGGGTTGGAGACGATGCCGGTGTTGACGCCGATCATCCCGAACTCCAGCGCCTCGGCGACCCGGATGACCCGGGCGTAGTCGCGCGTGAAGACGTAGCCGACGAGGCCGTACTCGCTCGCGTTGGCCTTGGCGATGACATCCTCCTCGTCACTGAAGGTGGTCACCGGCGCCACCGGGCCGAAGATCTCCTCCGAGAAGACGCGCGCGTCGGTCGGCACGTCGGCGAGCACGGTCGGCTGGTAGAAGAACCCGCGGCCGGCCTGCGGGGCGCCACCGACCAGCGCCTTTGCCCCGCGCGAGATCGCGTCCTGGACCAGCTCGTCGACCCCGTCGCGCGCCTTGGCCGTGATGAGCGGGCCGACGTCGACGCCCTTCTTGGTGCCCTTCCCCAGGGTGAGCGCGCCCATCCGGGCAGCGAGCCTGCTGGTGAACTCCTCGGCGACCGACTCGTGTGCGAAGAACCGGTTCGCGGCCGTGCAGGCCTCACCGATGTTGCGCATCTTGGCCAGCATCGCGCCCTCGACGGCCGCGTCGACATCGGCGTCCTCGAAGACGATGAACGGAGCGTTGCCGCCGAGCTCCATCGACACCCGCAGCAGCTGCTCGGAGGACTGCTTGACGAGGACCTTGCCGACCGCCGTCGAGCCGGTGAAGGTCAGCTTGCGCAGCCGCGGGTCGCGGATGATGGGCTCACTCACCTCCGAGGAGCGCGAGGTCGTGACGACGTTGACGACACCCTTCGGCACTCCGACCTGCTCGAGGATCTCCGCTAGCGCGAGCATCGTCAGGGGCGTCTCGTGGGCGGGCTTGACCACCATGGTGCACCCCGCGGCCAGCGCCGGCCCGATCTTGCGAGTTCCCATGGCCAGTGGGAAGTTCCACGGCGTGATCATGAAGGTCGGACCCACCGGCTGCTTCATCGTCAGCAACCTCGTCGCCCCGTTCGGCGCCACGGAGTACCGTCCGTGCACACGGACGGCCTCTTCGCTGAACCAACGGAAGAACTCGGCGCCGTAGGCCACCTCACCGCGCGCCTCGGCGAGCGGCTTGCCCATCTCGAGAGTCATCAGGGTCGCGAGCTCCTCGGTCCGCTCGACGACGGCGAGGTATGCGGCGCGCAGCAGCTCGGCCCGGTCACGGGGAGCGGATCTCGCCCAGTCCCGCTGGGCCTCCACTGCGGCGTCCAGCGCGGCCATACCGTCCTCGACCGAAGCGTCGGCGACGCTCGTGAGCACCGCTCCGGTCGCCGGGTCGTGGACGTCGAATCGCGCGTTGCCCGAGGCCTGTCGCCACTCCCCCGCAATGAACAGGTTGGTCGGGACCGATGCCAAGAGGGACTTCTGTGTCACAGCCATGTGCACAGCGTAGGGGTCGGTGCCGACGGCGTGGGGAGACCCTTGTCAACGCTACGGGGATAGGCCAAGGTATGACCCACGACACACTCCCCCCGGGCCCGGCCTGAGCCGGCCGTGGCCGGGCTGTCCCACATGAGGAGCGGCATGGTTTCGGTCAGTGTCACTGTGGACGGCGTCAGACGGACAGCCGATGTGGAGCCGCGAACGCTCCTGGTCCATCTCCTGCGCGAGCAGTTCGGCAGGGTCGGCACCGTCATCGGGTGCGAGACGAGCAACTGCGGGGCCTGCACGGTCCTGCTCGACGGCGTGAGCGTGAAGTCTTGCTCGGTCCTGGCGGTGCAGGCCGACGGAGCCACCGTCGACACGATCCAGGGACTGGCGGCGCCGGACGGCACCCTGCACCCGATCCAGCAGGCCTTCCACGAGAACCACGGTCTGCAGTGCGGCTACTGCACCCCCGGCATGGTCATGCGCACCGTCTCCCTTCTCCAGGAGAATCCCGACCCGACCGAGGACGAGGTCCGTGCAGGCCTCAAGGGCAACCTGTGTCGCTGCACCGGCTACCAGGGGATCGTCAAGGCGGTCCAGGCGGCAGCGGCGGCGTTGTCCACGAGCGCAACGTCGACCAGCGCAGAACGCACCCACGCGGCCTCGGAGGTGACCTCATGACGACCGCCCCCGAGATCGCACCGGAGCAGACCCCCGAGCGCGAGGTCGGCAAGGCACGGCTGCGTAAGGAGGACCACCGCCTCCTCACCGGTCGGACCCGGTGGACCGACAACCTCAACCTGCCCGGCATGGTCCACCTGGCCCTCGTCCGCTCCCCCTTCGCCCACGCCCGCATCGTCTCGATCGACACCAGCCAGGCGACCGCCGCGGACGGCGTCGTCGGGGTGTGGACCGGCGAGGACCTCCCTGAGCAGGGCGCGATGCCGATCGCCTGGACCGTCAGCGAGGACCTCAAGGTGCCGTCCTTGCTGCCGCTCTCGGTCGGCTCGGTCAAGCACGTCGGAGACGTGGTCGCGGTCGTCGCGGCCACCACCCAGGCCGCCGCCCTCGACGCCGCGGAGCTCGTCGACGTCGACTACGAGGAGCTGCCCGCCGTCGTCGACCCGCTGGCCGCCCTCGAGGAGGGGTCGCCGCTCGTGCACCCCGACCTGGGGACGAACGTCTGCGCGACGTGGGGCATGGACTCGGTCACCCTGGGCACCGGTGGCAACGTGGAGGAGGCCATCTCCGCCGCCGAGAACGACCCGGACCAAGTCGTCATCCGCCGGACCCTGCGGCAGAACCGGATCACCCCGGGCTTCATCGAGCCGCGCTCGATCGTCGTGGACCCGACCGCGGAGCAGGTCACGATGTGGTCGGCGACCCAGGTCCCGCACATCCTGCGCATCCTGCTCGCCATGACCCAGCCCATCGAGGAGCACCGGCTGAGGGTCATCGCGCCCGACGTCGGCGGGGGCTTCGGTGGCAAGCTGCAGGCGACCGCCGAGGAGGCCCTCGTCCTCCTCATCGCGCTGCGGCTGCAGACGCCGGTGAAGTACACCGAGACGCGCAACGAGTCGATGCAGTCGGCACACCACGCCCGTGACCAGATCCAGCGGCTCACCCTGGCGGCGCGCCGGGACGGCACGATCACCGCGTTCGACGTCGACCTCATCGCCGACATGGGTGCCTACCTCGGCATCCTCACGGCCGGCATCCCGCTCCTCGGCGGCTTCATGTTCAACGGGATCTACAAGATCCCCGCCTACCGCTTCTTCTGCACCGACGTCTTCACGAACAAGGTGATGACGGACGCATACCGCGGTGCCGGCAAGCCCGAGGCGACCTTCGGGATCGAGCGGATGATGGACGAGCTCGCCGCCGAGCTCGGGATGGATCCCATCGAGGTCCGCCGGCGGAACTGGATCAAGCCGGGGGAGTTCCCGTACGCCACCGTCGCGGGTCTGACCTACGACTCGGGCAACTACGACCAGGCCACCGACACGGCACTGGAGATGTTCCGCTACGAGGAGCTCAGGGCCGAGCAGGCCCGCCGCCGGGAGTCGAACGACCCGGTGCAGCTCGGCATCGGCGTGTGCACGTTCGTCGAGCTCTCCGGCCTGGCGCCGAGCCGGGTCCTGGGTTCGCTCAACTACGGCTCCGGCGGATGGGAGCATGCGAGCATCCGGATGCTCCCGACCGGCAAGGTCGAGGTCGTCTCCGGAGCGACTCCACACGGACAGGGCCACGCGACGGCCTTCGCCCAGCTCGTCTCTGACGAGCTCGGGGTGCCGTTCGAGGACATCATCCTCATCGCGGGCGACACCGCCTCCTCCCACAAGGGCATGGACACCTACGGCTCGCGCTCCCTCGTCGTCGGCGGGATGGCGATCGTCGGCGCGGCCCGCAAGGTCGTCGCCAAGGCGCTCCCCATCGCCGCGCACCTGCTCGAGGCGAGCCCGGAGGACGTCGAGTTCCGCACCGGCCGCTTCGAGGTCAAGGGCACGGACTCGTCGGTGTCGATGACCGAGGTCATGCTCCACACCTGGCTCTGTCACAACCTGCCGGACGGTCTGGAGCCGAACCTCGACTCCGACTACACCTTCGACCCGGAGAACTTCTCGTTCCCCACAGGCACCCACCTCGCCGCTGTCGAGGTCGACACCGAGACGGGACGGGTCCACGTGCGCGACTACGTCTGCGTCCAGGACGTCGGCGTCATCGTCAACCCGCTCATCGTGGACGGTCAGGTGCAGGGCGGCTTGAGCCAGGGCATCGGCCAGGCACTCTTCGAGGAGATCCTCTACGACGAGGACGGTCAGCTCAAGAGTGGCACCCTCGCCGACTACTACCTGCCGAGCGCCGTCGATGTGCCGCACTACCGCACGGCGTACACCGTCACCGAGGCGACGACCAACACCCTCGGAGTGAAGGCCGTCGGCGAGACCGGGACGACTGCGGCTCCGCCGGCGATCGTCAATGGTGTCCTCGACGCCCTTCGCCCCCTCGGCGTCCCGGACGTGACCATGCCCCTCACACCGGTGAAGGTGTGGTCCGCCATCCAGCAAGCTCGCGGCTCTCAGGAGGAGGTGACCGGATGAGGCCCGTCGACTTCGACTACGCCGCTCCAGAGGACATCGCCGGGGTGGTCCAGGCCCTCGTCGACGGCGGCGACGACGCGAAGATCATCAGCGGTGGGCAGTCACTCATGCCGGTTCTGCGTATGCGCATGGCCGCCCCTGAGCTCCTCGTCGACCTCCGCAAGGTCGACGGTCTTCGCGAGATCCGCCAGGAGGGAAGCGAACTCGTCATCGGGGCGATGGTCACCCACCACACGCTCGCGACCGACCCCCTCGTCGCAGAGCACGCCGGCCTCCTGGCCCAGGCGGCAGCGACCATCGGCGACGCCCAGATCCGCTACCGCGGGACGATCGGTGGCGCACTGGCCCACGCCGACCCCGCCGGCGACCTCGGTGCCGCCGTCCTCGCCCTCGACGGGTCGGTGGACATCGTGGGCCCGGCCGGGGAGCGCACGGTCGGTGCTGCCGAGTTCTTCCAGGACTACTTCACCACCGCCGTCGGTGAGGACGACGTGGCCGTCGCCGTGCGCATACCGAGTCATGCCGGCTGGGGCAGCTGCTACGAGAAGTTCACCGTGGTCGCCCAGGCGTGGGCGGTCGTCGCGGTCGGTGCGACCCTCCGGATCGCCGACGGTGTCATCCAGGAGGCGAAGGTCGCGATGGCCAACATGGGGCCCACTCCCCTGCGGGCCTCCCAGGTCGAGGCAGCGCTCGCCGGCGCCGCCGTCGACGCGGGCACCCTCGACGCCGCCGGCTCCCGCGCCGGTGAGGGCACCAACCCGCCGGAGGACAGCGCAGGAACTCCCGAGTACCGTCGCCATCTCGCCGGGGTGCTCGCCCGCCGGGCACTGCGGTCCGCAGCCGGCGTGGAGTGACCGGAGGAGTGCCGATGAGAGTCTCGATCAACTCCGACATGGGCGAGTCCGTGGGGATCCACTCGTTCGGACACGACGACGCCCTCCTCGGGCTCATCGACACCGCGAACGTCGCCTGCGGCTTCCATGCGGGCGACCCGAGCGGAATCGCGGAGACCGTCCGCAAGGCCGCTGCGGCCGGGGTGACCATCGGTGCCCACCCCGGACTGCCGGACCTCATCGGATTCGGCCGTCGGGAGATGAAGCTCCTGCCCGACGAGGTGCGGGACATCGTGCGCTACCAGGTCGGGGCCCTCGTCGGCTTCCTCGACGCCGAGGGGGTGCCGCTGGACCACATCAAGCCGCACGGCTCGCTCTACGGCATGGTCGCCCGCGACGAGGAGCTCATGGAGGCCGTCTGCGACGTCGCCGAGCAGTATGAGGTGGGCGTCTTCGGCATGACCGGCACCGCCCACGAGCGGGTCGCGTCGCGACGCGGCCTGCCGTTCACCTCGGAGTTCTACGTCGACCTGGGCTACCGCGCCGACGGCTCCCTCATCATCGCCCGGAGGCCCCAGGCCACTCCGGTCGAGATCGCCACCGAGCGCGCGAAGCGCGCCCTCACCGAAGGGGTCGCGATCGCCGACACCGGGGAGCGTCTCCCCATGACGTTCACGAGCATCTGCGTCCACTCCGACACCCCCAACGCCACCGACGTTGCACGGGCCATCCGGGCGGTCGTCGACGAGCACCGGGAAGAGCCCTGAGAACCACCCAGCACCACCCCCGAAGCCACCCACCCGAGACAACGAACAGATAGTCGACGAGAGCGAGCCCTCATGGCAGAGCACCAGGTCCAGTCCCCGCTGCCCGGCATCTTCTACCGCCGCCCGGCCCCCGACCAGCCGGCCTTCGTGGAGGAAGGCGACGCGGTGACGGCCGACCAGACGATCGGGCTGGTCGAGGTCATGAAGCAGTTCTCCGAGGTCAAGGCGGGGGCCTCCGGCACTCTCGTGTCGTTCACCGCGGAGAACGAGGGGCTCCTCGGACCTGGGGACGTCATCGCCACGATCGAGACGGACTGACGAATCCCATGCGTCGGCTCCTCATCGCGAACCGCGGCGAGATCGCGACCCGGATCATCCGGGCCGCCCGCGAGTTCGGGATCGAGTCCGTGGCCGTCTGCAGTGAGGCCGACGTCGGCGCCCTGCACGTGCGCATGGCCGACGCGCATGTCGTGGTGGGGCCGGCGCCCGCCGCGAAGAGCTACCTCAACACCGAGGCGTTGCTCGCTGCGGCAGCGCAGGTCGAAGCCGACGCTGTCCACCCCGGCTACGGGTTCCTCGCCGAGAACGCCCGGTTCGCCCAGGCCGTCATCGACGCGGGACTGACCTGGGTCGGGCCGACTCCGGACGCCATCAGTCTCATGGGCGACAAGCTCGGGGCCCGGGCCACCGCTCAGGCGGCGGGGGTGCGGACGGTCCCCGGCACCGTCGACCCGCTCCCCGACGCGGCCGCTGCCGTCGAGGCAGCCAAGGACATCGGCTTCCCGGTCGCGCTCAAGGCGTCTGCGGGTGGCGGCGGTCGAGGCATCCGGGTCGTCACGACGCCGGAGGAGCTCGCTGCCCAGTACCCGGTCGCGCAGGCCGAGGCGCAGGCTGCCTTCGGTGACGGAACGGTCTACCTCGAGCGGCTCGTCGAGCCGGCCCAGCACATCGAGGTGCAGGTCTTCGGCGACGGCGAGTCGGTCATCCACCTCGGTGAGCGAGCCTGCTCAATGCAGCGTCGGCGGCAGAAGGTCATCGAGGAGGCACCCGCACCCGGGCTTCCCGATCAGGTCCGAGCAGCCATGTGCGAGGCGGCGGTCGCGCTCGCCCAGCAGGTCCACTACCGGGGCGCCGGGACCGTCGAGTTCCTCTACGACCCGCAGTCCCAGGAGTTCTTCTTCCTGGAGATGAACACCCGGATCCAGGTCGAGCACCCGGTGACCGAGATGGTCTACGGCGTCGACCTCGTCCGTGAGCAGCTCCAGGTGGCCCGGGGCGAGCCGTTGTCGATCAGCCAGGAGGAGGTCGACCCGCGCGGGCACGCCATCGAGGTGCGTCTCACGGCCGAGAACCCTGCGTTCAACTTCCTGCCCAGCCCCGGAGTCCTCACCCGTTTCCGGATGCCCGGTGGACCGTTCGTGCGCGTCGACAGCGGCTTCGAGGAGGGCTCCCAGATCAGCCCGTACTACGACTCGTTGGTGGCCAAGATCATCACCTGGGGCCGCAACCGCGACATCGCCCGCACCCGGATGATCCGAGCCCTCGAGGAGGCCGACATAGGCGGGATCGAGACCACGGCGCAGTTCCTCCGCGACCTCGTCGACGTCCCCGAGTTCCGCTCCGGCGAGTACCACACGATGTTCCTCGAGCAGTACCTCGCCAGACCCGAGTCAGCAACCGCCCAGTGAGTCAAGGAGGCACCGTGACGACCCAGTCCAGTCGGTACACCTGGGGTGCCGATGAGCACCTCGTCGTGCAGATCTCGGAGGAGATGAGCCTGCCGGCGAACTTCACCGCGATGGCGATGAGTCGAGGGATCGAGGAGCGGGGGCTGACCGGGGTCACCGACATCTGCCCGTCCAACGCCTCCCTCCTCGTCCGCTTCGACCCCGACCTCATCGCCCCGCAGGCCCTCGAGGAGGCGGTGCGCGAGGTGGAGGCAGAGGTGGCGCACGACCCGCACCTGAGCCTGGAGACCCGGATCGTCGAGATCCCGGTCTGGTACAACGACCCCTACACCAACGAGACCGGGGCCAGGTTCCGCGACCGCCACCAGCGTCCAGAGGGCAACGACCTCGACTTCGCCGCGATCGAGAACGGGCTGGATTCCGCCGAGGCCTTCATCGAGGCCCACTCGTCCGCTCCCTGGATCACGTCAATGGTCGGGTTCGTCGCAGGCCTGCCCTTCCTGTTCCAGATGGTCGACCGCGACCGCCAGCTCGAGGTCCCGAAGTACCTTCGCCCGCGCACCGACACCCCGGAACGGACCATCGGACACGGGGGTTGCTTCTCCTGCATCTACTCGGTGCGCGGTGCGGGCGGCTACCAGATGTTCGGTATCACGCCGGTCCCGATCTTCGACCCCAAGCAGCGGCTGGCCGACTTCAGCGAGTTCATGGTCTTCTTCCGGCCCGGTGACATCGTGAAGTTCCGGGCCATCGACGAGGCGGAGTACTCCAGCATCCGGAGCGAGGTCGAGGCCGGCACCTTCCGTGGCCGGTATGCGCCGGTGGACTTCGTCCTCCAGGACTTCCTCGACGATCCCGATACGTACAACTCGCGTCTGCTGGAGGTGCTCGATGCCCATTGAGATCATCGAGCCGGGGCTCGGTAGCACCATTCAGGACCTCGGCCGGCCCGGCTACTACCGCTACGGCATCCCGCCGGGCGGCGCCGTCGACCTGTACTCCGCCCGCGCCGCCAACCTCCTCGTGGGCAACGACGAGGGGGCTGCCCTCATCGAGTCCCCGTACCTCGGCCCGAAGCTTCGCGCGACCGAGGACACCGTCATCGCGGTCACCGGTGCCCAGATGGAGCTCCAGGTCAACGGAGCCGGTGCACCGTCCTGGGAGGCAGTGCCGCTCAGCGCAGGGGACGTCGTCTCCTTCGGCTTCCTCACCGCCGGTGCCCGGATCTACATCGCGGTGGCCGGGGGCATCGACGTCCCCGAGGTCCTCGGCAGTCGCTCGACGTATGCGATCGGCAGCTTCGGCGGCTTCGAGGGCCGGGCCCTGCTGGCAGGCGACGTGCTGCCGACCGGCTCGGGCGGCGCCCGGCCGGGCCGATCCGTGCCGGAGGACCTGCGCCCGTCCTTCTCACGGAGTATCGAGGTCCGTGTCGTCATGGGCCTGTACGACTACCGGCTCTCGGAGGCCGGACTGCGGGCCTTCCTCGACGAGGAGTGGACGTTGAGTCCGGTGGCCGACCGGATGGGCTTCCGCTACAGCGGGCCCACGCTGGAGTGGATCGAACGGGAGCAGCCCTTCGGAGCCGGGTCGGACCCTTCCAACATCGTCGACGCCGGCTACCCGGTCGGCTCGATCCAGGTCCCCGGTGGCCTGGAGCCGATCATCCTGCACCGCGACGCCGTCTCCGGTGGTGGGTATGCGATGGTCGCCACCGTCATCAGCGCCGACATGGATCTCGTCGGGCAGTCCTCCCCCGGCGCGCGGACCCGCTTCCGGGCGGTCTCCCTCGATGACGCCCTGGCCGCACGGAGGGAGCGGGACGACCTGGTCGACGCGCTACGCGCTGCGCTCAGCTGAGCGCACCACGATCTGCGGATGGGGCGTGGCAGCCCCCTGCGACAGGAACGTCCTGTCGCGCCCCGGCCCGCCTGATCAGCGGCCGTCGAGCAGGGGCCGGCTCGGGTCCCAGGTCGTCCCGTCCCGCTGATCCTGACGCCGTCGGGCGATGGCCGAAAGAGCCTCGAGCGCAACGCGGTTCGCGAGCGCGGCGGTGATGTCGGCGTGGTCGTATGGCGGACTGACCTCGACGATGTCGATCCCGACCACGGGCAGCTCGAGGCAGATGCGGCGCACCGAGTCGAGGAGCTGACGGGCGGTGAGACCCCCGGGCTCGGGTGTGCCCGTCCCGGGTGCGTGGCCGGGGTCGCACACGTCGATGTCGACCGAGAGGAAGACGCCCTCGCACTCGTCGGTGGCGATGTCGAAGGCCTCGCTGAGGCAGTCCGCCAGCCCGCGGTGGACGATCTCGGTCATCTCGTACGACCGCATCCGCTGCTGGGCCATCCAGTCGAGGGTCTCCGGTCCCGGCCAGTAGCCGCGTAGCCCTACCTGGAGGAAGCGGTCTCCACGCAGCGCGCCCGACTCGATGAGGCGCCGCATCGGCTGACCGTGGCCCCAGAGGGAGCCGAACTCGATGTCGCCGGTGTCGGCGTGGGCGTCGAAGTGGATCATCGAGACCCGACCGTGGCCGAGAACGTTCGCGACACCCTTGGCATCCGGGTAGGCGATGGAGTGGTCGCCACCGAGGACGAGCGGAATCGCTCCCGAGCGGGTGATCGTCTCCACCGCCGACTCGATCCGACCCAGGGTCGTCTCGATATCGCCCGGCGGCAGCTCGACGTCACCCGCGTCGACGACCTTGAGATCCTTCAGACCGTCGGTGCGCAGGGCGAGCGACGGGCGCGATCCGTCGTGGGCCAGGTAGTCCGTTCCCCGGATCGCCATGGGTCCGAACCGCGTGCCTGGCCGGTGTGAGGTGCCCCCGTCGAAAGGTGCGCCGAGGATGACGACGTCGGCCCCCGCATACGACTCCGGCTCGCCGAGGTCGCAGGCCGGCACCCCGAGGAAGGTGAAGTCGGGGCCGAACTGCTGGCCGTAGCGGCCAGGGAACGCGGCGGTGCCGCTCACCGCTCCTCCATCCCCCAGGGCGAGCCGTAGCCCTCGGGCTTGGGCGCCTTGAGCAGCTCGAGGAACGGCACGGGGTCGAACGCCTCGGGCCCGAGGATCCCCGCGCCCTGCCAGGTGCCGTTCGCCAGGAGCTCGAGGGCGATGACGGGGTTGATGGCCGTCTGCCACACGACGCACTGCGCACCGTAGTCCCGCATCGTGTCGGCGTTGTCGCTCACGTGGTAGAGGTACACAGCCCGGGGCTGACCATCCTTGCCGGTGCCGGTGACATAGACGCCCGCGCAGGTCTTGCCCTCCATCCGGGGACCGATGGTGGCCGGGTCCGGCAGCACGGCGGCCACGACGTCGCGCGGACTGACCGACACGCCCTTGACCTCGACCGGGTCCGTCCGGTCCAGGCCGAGCGCGTGCAGGGTCTTGAGCATGCCGATCATCTCGGCGCCGAGGCCGTACTTGAAGGTGACCCGGTCGGCGTCGATCCAGCGCGGCATGAGGAGCACCTCCTCGTGCTCGACGTGCACGCACTCGACCGGGCCGATCCCCTCGGGGAAGTCGAAGACCTCCGACTCACTGAACGGAGGAAGCGTGAACCACCCCTGGTCCTCCTCGAACTCCCTGGCCCGCTCCCAGACCACGGGAGGGTTGAGGCACTCCTCGATGATGGTCCACATCGAGAAGCCTGGCGCGAACACCTCGTTGCCATCCTCGTCGCGGACGACGAGGTTGGCGCCGTCACGGACACCGAGCTCGTCGATGTGCGAGAACACGTGGTCCGCGGCGTACCGGGCGAACACGTCGGACAGACCCGGCTCGACGCCGATCCCGAGGAGGGCCAGTCGGCCGGCCTCCTCCCATGCCTGCTCCTGAGCGAACTGCTCGTCGCCGAGCTTGACGCCGACCTTGGCGTAGGGCTCGCTCGGGTGCGGTCGTGACAGGCTCATGGCCATGTCGAGGTAGTCGGCACCGGCAGCGAAGGCACCGTTGAAGATCGGCATGACGAAGCGCGGATCCACGGCGTTGAACACGTGGGTGGCCCGGTGCTCCCGGGCGAGTGCCGCGACGGCGGCCTCGTCGCTCGCGTCCACCTGCGCGGCCACGAACCGGCCCTCGCCGGCCCGCCGGGCCTGGGCCGCCTCGACGGTGGCCTGGGCCCGTCCCAGGTCGTAGTCGGCCACCACCCAGGCCTCGAAGAAGTCCCGCTCCACGGCGATCTTCACGGCCGCGTCGCCGACCCCGCCGGCACCGATCATCAGTACGCGCATGGGCTCATGCCTGCCGTTCGCGCCTGGCGCTGAGGATCTGGCCGATGATGACGATGAACAGGGCGAGGAGGAACATCACCGTGCCGACCACGAAGATCTCCACCGGGGTGCCGCGCTGCGCAGCGCCCCAGACGTACATCGGGAAGGTGATGGAGGACGGGCTCGCGTTGAAGTTGGTGATGATGTAGTCGTCGAAGGACAGCGAGAACGCGAGCAGAGCGCCCGCCGCGATCCCCGGCGCCGCGAGCGGCAGAGTCACCCGGAGGAACGTCTGCAGCGGTGTGGCACCGAGGTCCGCCGCCGCTTCCTCGAGCCGGGGGTCGAGGGAGCTCACCCTTGCCTTGACCGCGACGACGACGAAGGACAGGCAGAACATGATGTGCGCGATCGTGATGTTCATCGCGCCGGAGGGAATGCCGGCCATGACGAAGAGGGTGAGCAGGCTCGAACCCATGACGACCTCAGGGGTCGCCATCGGCATGAAGATGAGCAGGTTCGTCGCCGAGCGGCCGCGGAACCGGTGCCGCCCGAGCGCGAAGGCGACCAGGGTGCCCAGGATGGTCGCGACGAGCGAGGCGGTGAACCCGATCCGCAGGCTCAGGCCCAGGGCCTCGCAGATCCCCGGGTTGCCGCACGGGTTCAGCCACGCGTCGATCGAGAACTCGTTCCACTCGTAGTTGTAGCGACCACGGGGCTTGTTGAACGAGAAGATCGCGACGATGAGGTTGGGGATGAGCAGGTACCCGAGGACCACCAGCGCGGCGAAGAGGAGGAGATGCTTCCTGATCCAGGCCATGGCTACCGAACCTCCACCGTAGCTCGCCGGACGGGGACGTTGATCAGCTGGGTCGTCGACATGGGCTACACCAGTTCCTCGGTTCCGGCTCGCCGCACGTAGATACCGACGAGGGTGACGATCATGACGAGGAGGATGAACGAGAGCGCTGCCGCCTTGGGGAAGTCGAGGACCCGCAGGAACAGGCTGTCGATGACCTGACCGATCATCACGGTCTGGGTGTTCCCGAGCAGCCGGCTGTTGATGTAGTCACCGGTCGCGGGGATGAACGTCAGGAGCGTGCCGGCCACGACACCGGGCAGCGAGAGCGGGAAGATGACGTGCCGGAAGGTCTCCCAGCCCGACGCATACAGGTCCCGGGCCGCTTCCATGAGCCGGGGGTCCAGGCGTTCGAGTGCGGCGTAAAGCGGGAGGATCATGAACGGGAGGAAGTTGTAGGTCAGACCCGCCATGACGGCGAACTTGCTGTTGAGCAGCGTGCCGCCCTGCGTCAGCCCCATGATGTCCAGGAGGTTGATCAGTCCGGTCGTGTGCACGATGTCGGACACGACACCGCCGTCGCTGAGGATGATCCGCCAGGCGAGGGTGCGGATGAGGAAGCTCGTGAAGAACGGCGCGATGACGAGGATGAGCATGATGTTCTTCCACCGCCCCGCCTTCTGCGCCATGTAGTACGCGAGCGGGTACGCCAGGACCAGTCCCGCGATCGTCGCCGAGGCGGCATAGCCGAGGGAGCGGAGCAGGTGCGGCCAGTACTCCGAGAGCGCCTCGGGGTAGATCCCGACGTTCCCGGTGAGGACGTAGCCGTCATAGACGTTGCCCTCTTGCAGGGACTGCGAGCCCAGGGTGAACATCGGCGCCGCGTAGAACACCGCGAGCCACAGAAGTCCGGGCAGGAGCAGGGCGTAGGGAACCCAGTTGCGGCGCGTCGGCCGGGCTGCCGGGGCCGGGGTCCCGCCGACGGCGACCGCCATGTTAGCCATGGCGGATCTCCTCATCGAGAAGACCTGCATCCTCGTCCTGGCGGGCGTCGAGGACGAACTCGCTGCCCGGGTCCCACGAGATGTCGACCTTCTCACCGACCTTCGCGCGGGGTGAGCCGTCGTTGGGCTGGACCACGGTCACCTCGAAGCCCCACGGCAGCTGGACCAGGTAGTGCGTCGACACCCCGGTGAAGGAGTCATCGGTGATGGTGCCGGTGAGCTGGTTCGCGCCGGTGTGCCCGATCCGGAGCTTCTCGGGTCGGACCCCGACGAAGACGTCCCGCACGCCGGCCGGAACGTGTGCGGCGGCGATTCTGATCGGGTAGCCATGGCAGTCCACGTCGAGCAGCCCCTCCCCTGCGTCACCGACGATGCGTGACGTGAGCAGGTTCGACTGGCCGAGGAAGTTCGCCACGAAGGTCGAGGCCGGGTGGTCGTAGAGCTCGGTCGGCGTCCCGACCTGCTCGAGACGGCCGGCATTCATGACCGCGACTTCGTCGGCCATTGTCATGGCCTCTTCCTGGTCATGGGTGACGTGGACGAAGGTAATGCCGACATCGAGCTGGATCCGCTTGAGCTCGATCTGCATCTGGCGACGCAGCTTCAGGTCAAGGGCGCCGAGGGGCTCATCGAGGAGGAGGACGTCCGGACGGTTGACCAGGGCCCGGGCGAGCGCGACTCGCTGCTGCATGCCACCGGAGAGCTGGTTCGGCTTCTGCTTGGCCCGGTGTCCCAGCTCGACGAGGTCCAGGGCCTCCTGGGCCTTCTTCATCGCCTCCTTGTCGCCGCGTCGCTTCAGACCGAAGGCCACGTTCTCGATGATCGTCATGTGCGGGAAGAGCGCATAGCTCTGGAAGACCGTGTTGACGTTGCGACGGTAGGCCTTCGTGTGGGTGATGTCGGTGTCGCCGATGAAGATCGAGCCGCCCGTGGGCTCCTCGAGCCCGGCGATCATCCGCAGGGTCGTCGTCTTGCCGCAGCCCGAGGGGCCGAGCAGCGCGAAGAACGACCCCTGCGGAATCGTCAGGTCGAGCGGGTGGCACGCCGTGAAGTCGGCGAACTGCTTGCTCAGCTGGACCAGGCGCAGGTCGCCCGACGGATTCTCTGCCACGTCTCTCTCCTCTGGCTGTTGGGCGTCTTGCTCGTCGCGCTCTCGGCAGCCCTGCTCAGCCGACCACGATGGACTGGAAGCGGGCGGTGAAGTCCGACTCCTCGGCGTCGGTCAGACCGCGGAAGACCTGGGCCCTGGAGAGCACCTCGTCGGTGGGGACGATCAGCTCGTTCTCGGCGAGCTCCGGGTCGAGCGCGACGAGCGCCTCGGTGGTCCCCTGGACCGGCGGGATGTAGTTGACCCACGCCGCGACCTCAGCCATGACCTCCGGGTCGTAGTAGTGGTTGATGAGCAGCTCGGCGTTCTTCTTGTGCTTGGCCATGTTGGGGATGACGAAGTTGTCCGACCAGATGGTGAAGCCCTTGGGGGGAAGCGCATACCCCAGGTCCGGGTTGTCGAACTGGAGCTGGACGACGTCACCGGTCCAGGCGATGCAGGCGGCGATGTCGCCGGATGCGAGCGGCTGCGTGTACTCGTTGCCGGTGAAGCCCTGGAGCTGACCACGGTCCTTCGCGTCCTGGATGACCGCGAGCGCCTCGTCGAAGTCCTCGGCGGTGAAGCTCGTGATGTCCTTGCCGAGCTCGAGGAGGATGAGGCCGACGGTGTCGCGCATCTCCGTCAGCAGGGTGACCCGACCCTTGATCGCCGGGTCGTTCAGGAGCTGGTCGATGGACTCGATCCGCTTACCGCCGGTCGAGGCAGGGTTCCAGGCGATGCCGGCGAAGCCCGACTGCCACGGGAGGGAGAACTTGCGGCCCGGGTCGAACTCCACGTCCGAGAGCGAGTCGACGACGTTGCTGCCGTTGGGGATGTTGTCGTAGTCGAGCTCCTGCACGAAGCCCTGCCGGATGAGGCGGGCGACCATCCAGTCGGTGCTGCACCACACGTCGCGGCCGGTGTCCTGCCCTGCCTCGAGGAGAGGTCGCACCTTGGCGTAGAACTCGTCGTTGTCGTTGTAGTCCTCGGTGTAGTTGACCGCGATGCCGGTCGCTGCCGCGAACGCGTCGATCGAGGGGCGGTTGCCGTCGTCGTCGACGTCGATGTACTCCGGCCAGTTGGACCAGTTGACGACCTTCTCGCTGTCCGAGAGGTCCTCGGCGCTGGCCCCGCCTGTTGCCGTGCCGTTGGAGCCCTGGTTGCGGCCGGCGCTCCCGCAGGCGGACAGCGCGGCGACGCCCAGTCCGGCCATGCCGAGCATGGCGGTGCGACGGCTCACGAGACCGCGGCCGAGCGCGGCGCGGAACGCGAGACTGTTCAGGTCGGGGTTGGAGCTCATGAGAATCTCACGCCCTTCTGTGGGATGTGGCAGGGGTTCGGACGGTCGGCACGGCGTCGGGCCGACCTGCAGGGGGTTGCAGGGTATGCGTCACGGCCGGGGCGGAAAAGGATCTGCCCAGGTGGTGGTCACCGGTCGGTCGGGCGCACATGGGTCGGAGGTTATCGCGGCCGGTTCAGCCCTCGATGTTGGCCATGACGTGCTTGATCCGGGTGTAGTCCTCGAGGCCGTACATCGACAGGTCCTTGCCGTAGCCGGAGTGCTTGAAGCCACCGTGGGGCATCTCGGCCACGAGGGGGATGTGGGTGTTGATCCAGACGCAGCCGAAGTCGAGGGCCTTGCTCATCCGCAGGCCTCGGGCGAGGTCCTTGGTCCACACCGAGGAGGCCAGTCCGTACTGCACGCCGTTGGCGTAGGCGAGGGCCTCCGCCTCGTCGCTGAAGCGCTGCACGGTGATGACCGGGCCGAAGATCTCGTTCTGGATGACCTCGTCGTCCTGGCGCAGTCCGGACACGACAGTCGGCTGGAGGTAGAACCCGTCGCCGAGCTCGGAGATCCGGGAGCCGCCGGCCTGGACCGAGGCGTGGCTCGGGAGGCGCTCGAGGAAACCCGTCACGCGCTCGAGCTGGTTCGCGTTGTTGACCGGACCGAGGAGCGCATCCTCGTCGTCGGGGAGGCCGACCTTGGCCTGGGTGGAGGCGTACTCCGCCAGCGCAGCGACAAAGTCGTCGTGGATGCCGTCGGCCACGAGCACCCGGGTCGCCGCGGTGCAGTCCTGACCGGCATTGAAGTAGCCCGCGACCGCGATGCCCTCGACGGCAGCCTCGATGTCCGCGTCGTCGAAGACGATGACGGGAGCCTTCCCACCGAGCTCGAGGTGGACGCGCTTGAGCTGGCGGGACGCGCTCTCCGCGACCTGCATGCCGGCTCGGACCGAGCCGGTGATCGCAACGAGGTCGGCCCTCGGGTGCTCGACGAGCGCGCGGCCGGTCTCCCGGTCACCGGTGATGACGTTGAGGGCGCCGGCGGGCAGGTGCTTGCCCGCGATCTCCGCGAGCAGCAGTGTGGTCTCCGGCGTGGTGTCGCTGGGCTTGAGCACGACGGTGTTGCCCGCCGCCAGAGCCGGGGCGAACTTCCAGACGGCCATCATCATCGGGTAGTTCCACGGCGTCACCTGGCCGACGACCCCGATCGGCTCGCGCCGGATCCAGCTCGTGTGGCCGCTCATGTACTCCCCGGCCGACTTGCCCTCGAGCACCCGCGCGGCGCCGGCGAAGAAGCGGATCTGGTCCACCATCGGGGGGATCTCCTCCGAGGCGGTGAGCGCATAGGGCTTGCCGGTGTTCTCCGCCTCGAGGTGGATGAGCTCCTCGGCGCGCGCCTCGATGTCGTCGGCGATCTTCAGCAGGGCCTGCTGCCGCTCACTCGGCGTGGTCTGGCCCCACTCCGCGAACGCGGCTGACGCGGCGGTGTAGGCGGCGTCGACGTCCTCCGCCGAGCTGACCGGAGCCGTGGCCACGACGGCACCGGTGGCCGGGTTGACCAGCTCGGACGTGGTCTCGCTGCGCGCGTCGACGAACTCCCCACCGATGTAGTTCTGCAGGGAACGGGGGCTGCTCATGTCAGATGGGCCTTTCCTGTCACATGTCATCCGGGACCCACGGGGTCGCCGGGCACGATCGGATGTGGTCACACGATAGACGAGACCCTCAACGATTTCGGGTGAGCCAAGGTAACAATCTTGTGTAAAGCGCTCCCCGCGTGACCTCCCCACGACGGATTCCTGCGCGTCCACCTCGCAAGCCCACGAGAACGTGTGCCACGATGAGCCGTATGCGTAGCCCGTCCAGAGGATTCCGCTCGACGCAGCGTTCCACGGCCGATCCCCGCCTGGACGAGATCTCGAAGTCGATCATCGAGGTGCTCCAGGTCGATGGCCGGGCCTCGTATGCCGCGATCGCCAAGGAGGTCGGCCTCTCGGAGGCCGCGGTCCGCCAGCGCGTCCAGCGACTGCTCGACGCGGGAATCATGCAGATCGTCGCCGTCACCGACCCCATCCAGGTGGGCTTCCGACGGCAGGCGATGATCGGTCTGCGGGTGCAGGGCGACCTCAGCGTGGTCGGTGACGCTCTCTCCGAGATGCCCGAGGTCGACTACGTCGTCACCACTGCGGGCAGCTTCGACATCCTCGCCGAGGTCGTCTGTGAGGACGACGAGCAGCTGCTCGAGCTGCTGTCGACCCGGATCCGTCAGCTCCCCGGCGTCCTGAGCACCGAGACCTTCGTCTACCTCAAGCTCAACAAGCAGCACTACAACTGGGGCACCCGCTGAGCCCGCCCCCCTCCCGAGGAACCGATTGAGATGACCGAACCCACGCATACCTCCGCGACGATGTCCGGCGTGACCCCCGCCGGCACGGGCTACCACGAGGCGGCCCGCGACCACCTGTGGATGCACTTCACCCGCCACTCCACCTTCGAGCCGGCCGCCGTCGGCGGTGCCGACCAGCGCGTGCCGGTCATCGTGCGCGGCGAGGGCCACCGCATCTGGGACGACCAGGGCCGGGAGTACATCGACGGCCTGGCCGGACTCTTCGTCAACCAGGTCGGGCACGGCCGCACCGAGATCGCCGAGGCGATGGCCAAGCAGGCCGGCGAGCTCGCGTTCTTCCCGCTGTGGTCGTTCGCCCACCCGCGCGCGATCGAGCTCGCCGAGCGACTCGCGGGCGAGGCGCCGGGCGACCTCAACCGGGTCTTCTTCACCACCGGGGGCGGCGAGGCGGTCGAGACGGCCTGGAAGCTCGCCAAGCAGTACTTCAAGCTGGTCGGGAAGCCGACGAAGCACAAGGTCATCTCCCGGTCGGTCGCCTACCACGGCACCCCCCAGGGTGCACTCTCGATCACCGGTATCCCCGAGGCGAAGAAGGCCTTCGAGCCGCTCGTCCCGGGGGCCTTCAAGGTCCCCAACACGAACCTGTACCGCGCCCCCGAGCACCTGCGCGACGACGAGAAGGCCTTCGGGCAGTGGGCTGCGGACCGGATCGCCGAGGCGATCGAGTTCGAGGGCCCGGACACGGTCGCCGCCGTCTTCCTGGAGCCGGTGCAGAACTCGGGCGGCTGCTTCCCTCCCCCGCCCGGGTACTTCGAGCGGGTCCGCGAGATCTGCGACGAGTACGACGTCCTCCTCGTCTCGGACGAGGTGATCTGTGCGTTCGGACGGATCGGGTCGATGTTCGCGTGCGACGACTTCGGCTACCAGCCCGACATCATCACCACCGCCAAGGGGGTCACGAGCGGATATGCGCCGCTCGGCCTGATGGTCGCGAGCGAGCGCCTCTTCGAGCCGTTCCGCAAGGACCACACCGTCTTCGCCCACGGCTACACCTGGGGCGGCCACCCTGTGTCGTGCGCCGCCGCCATGGCGAACCTCGACATCTTCGAGCGCGAGGGGCTGACCGACCACGTGAAGCAGCACGCGGGCGACTTCCGTGCCGCGCTGGACACCCTGGCGGATCTGCCCATCGTCGGTGACGTCCGCGGGGCCGGCTTCTTCTACGGCATCGAGCTCGTCAAGGACAAGGACACCCGCGAGACCTTCGACGACGACGAGTGCGAGCGACTGCTGCGCGGCTACCTCTCGCCGGCGCTGTTCGACGCCGGGATCTACTGCCGCGCGGACGACCGTGGCGACCCGGTCATCCAGCTCGCTCCCCCGCTGACCATCGGCCCCGCCGAGTTCACCGACATCGCCTCGCGGCTGCGGTCCGTCCTCAGCGACGCGGCGAAGCACCTGTGACGTCGAAGCACGTGTGACGTCGAGAAGCACTGATGTTCGAGAAGCACGGATGACGTCGAGAAGCACGGATGAGGTTCTGACACCGATGCCGACACAAGCGCTCTCAGGCGAGGGCAGCACGCACAGCGGGTCGCCGGTGCGTGCGCCACTGTGGTGGGACACCGCGGGCACGGCGCCGTCCTACACCGGCGAGATTCCCCAGACCGTCGATGTCCTGATCGCCGGGGCGGGCTTCACGGGTCTGTGGACCGCCTACTACCTCCTCGAGCACCGGCCCGACCTGTCCGTGCTCATCCTCGAGGCCGAGCACGTCGGCTTCGGGGCCTCCGGCCGCAACGGAGGGTGGGTCTCGTCGTTCTGGCCGGTCGAGCCCGACCGGATCGCCGCCTCCCACGGCAGGGACGCGACGATGGACTTCATCGCCGCGGTGCGCGAGACCATCGACGAGGTGGGCGCGGTCTGCGGCGCCGAGGAGATCGACGCGGGGTTCGTCAAGGGCGGCGCTCTCTCCCTCGTGCGGTCACCGGCGCAGCAGGTGCGAGCCCGCGAGGAGGTGGGCCACGGGCAGCAGTGGGGTCTGGACACCCGCTGGCTCGACCGTGACGAGGCCCGCGAACGGCTGCACGGCCAGGACGTCCTCGGCGCGACCTTCAACCCGCACTGCGCGCGGGTGCACCCGCGCCGACTCGTCAACGGTCTGGCTGCTGCGGTGCACCGGCGCGGCGGGATGATCCGCGAGCGCACTCCCGTCGCGCGGCTCACCCGGAAGGTCGTCGTCCTCGGGGACGGCCGACGCATCAGCGCCAAGCATGTACTGCGTGCCACGGAGGCATGGACCTCGCACCTGCCCGGTCAGGAGCGGGACATCGCACCCGTGTACTCCCTCATGCTCGCCACGGCGCCGCTGACGGCCGAGCAGTGGGCGACGATCGGCCTCGCCGAGCGGGAGGTCTGGGGCGACCACGGGCACGTCGTCATCTACGGGCAGCGCACCGTCGATGACCGGATGGCGTTCGGTGGACGAGGGGCGCCCTACCACTTCGGATCGGCGATCCGGCCCGAGTTCGACCAGGACCAGCGGGTCTTCGACGACCTCGCCCGCGTGCTCCGCACGATCCTGCCGCAGCTCGAGGAGGTGCCCATCACGCATACCTGGGGCGGCCCGCTCGGGATCGCCCGCGACTGGCACCCGTCGGTGGGGTATGCGGACGGGTTCGGCTGGGCCGGAGGGTATGTCGGTGACGGCGTGGCCGCGACCAACCTCGCCGGCCGCACCCTCGCTGACCTCGTCCTGGACCGGCGCACGGCACTGACCCGCCTCCCGTGGGTCGGTCACCGCTCCCCCCGCTGGGAACCGGAGCCCTTGCGTTGGCTCGGGGTGAATGCGGGACTGCGGCTGGCGCACCTGGCCGACGCCGAGGAGGCCCGGACCGGCTCGCCGGCGAAGCTCGGGTCGGTCGTCGACCGGCTCACCGGAGGGCACTGAGCCGACCAGCTGCCGTGGCGTGGGCGGCGCGTGAGCGCCTTGCGCATGAGCGCTATCTCTCAGGTGGCTTCGTCAAGTGCTTCGCCTATGAGTGCTTCGTCTATGAGTGCTTCGTCCGGATTGCCTGGCCCGTGAGCGCTATGTCTGTGACTGTGATCGCCCTGTCGGCCGACTAGCGTTGACCCAATGCAGGAGATCCGTACGCACGAGGACTTCCAAGCGGCACTGGATGCCGGCGTGCCGCTGACCCAGCTCCGCATCCAGGCGCTCGACCTCGGCCCGTTCGAGGAGCAGCTCTACGCCCGGACGGATCTCGAGGGTCTCGTCGTGCTGGGCGGGTCGATCCCACCGAAGCTCGACACGCACCTGCGCAAGTACGGGGCGATCATCTTCCCCCGCCATCCGAGCGCACCCGTAGCGGTCTACCGCGACCGGCTCTACCACCCGGCCGAGCTCTACAACGGGATCACGCACGGGTACGAGGAGACCCCGGACGCACGGGCCTACCGGTGGGCGCAGGACAGCGAGCTCGGCAAGGACACCTACGTCTCGATGCTCAAGGCCATCCACGACGATGCCATGAGCGACGCCGTCTCGGACCTGCTCGCGGGGCGTCGGGTCGCCGGCGTGATGGGTGGGCACAACCTGGCCCGCGGGTCAGCGGGGTACCGCGCCGCCGCCGAGCTCGGGCACGCGCTCGCGCAGGCCGGCTATCTCGTCATCACCGGCGGAGGTCCGGGAGCGATGGAGGCCGCGAACCTCGGGGCGTTCACCCGGTCGGCCGAGCAGCTCGAGTACGCCCTCGAACGACTCGCCGCCGTCCCCTACTTCCACCCGAGCATCGACGACTGGGCACGGCTCGCCTTCGAGGTGCGCCGCGACATCGCCAACGGTCAGGAGCGCGACGAGCTCCCGCACAGTCTCGGGATCCCCACGTGGTTCTACGGTCACGAACCGCCCAACGTGTTCTGCCACGGCGTCGCGAAGTACTTCTCCAACGCCGAGCGCGAGGACGGGCTCATCGCCGCGGCCAACGCCGGCATCGTCGTCCTCCCCGGTGCCGCCGGGACGGTCCAGGAAATCTTCCAGGCGTGCACGCCGCTGTACTACCACGACGAGTCCCGCCCCGGACACGACCTTCCCCGCCTGGTCCTCCTCGGCGTGGAGCACTGGACCGAGGTCCTTCCTGCCTGGCCGCTCGTCAAGGCACTCGCCGCGGGCCGGCCGATGGCCGAGCACATCCATCTCGTCGACGACGTCCCGGCGGCGATGGAGTTCTTCGAGCCCGCGACGGTCCCCGGCTAGGCCGAAGTGGCCGGTCGGTGGTGTGGGGTCGCGCGCACTACTAAGCACGCGGGGGCACCCACAAGCAGCTGGCGAAAACAACGGGTGCTTGTCCGCGCGCGGCAACGCACGCGGGGGCACCCACCAGCAGCGGGCCAGAACAACGGGTGCTCGTGCGCGCGCAGCAACGCACGCAACACCACCCACACGCTGCGCTGCGCGCGACAACAGGTGCTTGTGTGCGCACAGCAACGCACGCAACACCGCCCACACGCTGCGCTGCGCGACAACGGGCGGCCGTCCGCGCTGATCAGCCCCGTGCGCCGAAAAGGGGGTGAGCCCTGTCGGAGCACGGCACTAGCATCGCGCGGGTGACCTACATCTACGCTCAAGACCTGCGTAAGACCTACCGATCACGGTCAGGGGAGGTCCACGCCCTGGCCGGCCTGAGCCTGAGCGTGCCGCAGGGGACCGTGAAGGGGCTGCTCGGACCGAACGGTGCCGGGAAGACGACCACAGTCAAGGTGCTCAACACCCTCATCGAGCCAGACTCCGGCACCGCCTCGGTGGCCGGAATCGACGTCCTCGCCGACCCGGGAGGGGTCCGTAGGGTGATCGGCGCCAGCGGGCAGTACGCCGCGGTTGACGAGAACCTCACCGGCCTGGAGAACCTCGAGATGGTCGGCCGGCTCTACCACCTCGGCGCGCGGCGGGCCAAGGCACGGGCGCAGGAGCTCATCGAGGCCTTCGACCTCACGGATGCCGGGGACCGCCAGGTCAAGGGCTTCTCCGGCGGTATGCGCAGACGCATCGACCTGGCCTGCGCCCTCGTGAACACTCCCCCGGTCCTCTTCCTCGACGAGCCGACGACCGGCCTGGACCCGCGCAGCCGCATCGGGATGTGGGACGTGATCCTGGGCCTGGTGCGGGAGGGCACGACGGTGCTGCTGACGACGCAGTACCTCGAGGAGGCCGACTACCTCGCCGACCACATCAGCGTCGTCGACCACGGGGTCGTCATCGCCGAGGGCACCGCCGATGAGCTCAAGGCCGAGGTGGGCGGCCACAGAGTTGTGATCACCCTGGTCCACGAGGCCGACGCCGACACCGCACGGGCTGTCCTCGCCCGGCACGGCTCCGGGGAGGTCCGGACCCACACCTCGGGGCGCACTCTGGACGTTGCCGTGGAGGAGGGACCACCCAGCCTGCAGCGGGTGCTCGCCGCACTCGAGCAGGCGAGCATCCCTCTGCACGACGCCGGCATCCGTCGCCCCACGCTGGACGACGTCTTCCTGACCCTCACCGGCCACGACAGTGGTGCGGAGAATGAGAGCGAGCTGAGCGCATGACCACCACCGCGACCCCGTTGCAGACCCGCGAGCCCGCCCAGGACGCGCCCGTAGGCCCGCTCGCCACCTGGCTGTCGGACGGTTGGACCGTCACGTGGCGCAATCTCCTCAAGCTGCGCCGGAACCCCGAGATGCTCGGCTTTGCCGTACTCCAGCCGATCATGTTCGTGCTGCTGTTCTCGCAGGTCTACGGCGGATCGATCCAGATCGACGGAGGCGACTACACCGACTACCTCATGGCCGGCATCTTCGGTCAGACGGTGCTATTCGGCTCGACCTTCTCGGGCTACCAGATGGCGCAGGACCTCAAGGAGGGTCTGATCGACCGCTTCCGAACGCTGCCGATGCACACGTCAGCCGTGCTCGTGGGCCGCACCAATGCCGACCTCGTGCTCAACACCATCTCGATGGTCATCATGATGCTGACCGGAGCGGTCGTCGGCTGGCGCTACACGAACGGCACCTTGCAGTTCCTCGCCGGCGTGGCGCTGCTCCTGCTGTTCAGCTATGCCTTCAGCTGGGTCATGGCCCTGCTCGGGATCATGGTCCGCTCACCCGAGGTGATCAACAACGCCGCCTTCATGGTCCTGTTCCCACTGACGTTCATCTCGAACGCCTTCGTGCAGGCCTCTCGCCTACCGGGCCCTCTCGAGTTCATCGCGAACTGGAATCCGGTCTCGGCGCTGGTCCAGGCAGCGCGTGAGCTGTTCGGCAACACCGGCACGGTGCCTCCGGCGGACACCTTCCCGATGCAGCATCCCGTCCTGACGGTCATCGGCGGCTCGATCGTCATGCTCGCGGTCTTCGTCCCCTTGGCCGTCTCCCGCTTCCGGCACGTGTCCTCGCGCTAGGCCTGCAGGCGCACGGGCTCTCCACGACAGATCCCACGAGAACCGGCCGACCTGGGGCGGGACCGGTCGCAGGGCTCCGGTCGCAGACATCACCCGGCGGCTGGAAGGGGGCGCACAAGGGCGCCCCATCGGCTCAGGGGGTGGCTTCGCGGGGTGGCTGGCCGGCGGCGAGCTGGCCACAGGCCCCGTCGATGTCCGAGCCCCGGGTGTCGCGCACGGTCGTCGGAATGCCGTGCGCCCGCAGCCGCTCGACGAACTGCTGCTGCACCCCGGGCCGTGAAGCCGTCCACTTCGAGCCGGGCGTCGGGTTGAGGGGGATGGGGTTGACGTGCACCCACCCCTTGCCGCGAGCAGCGAGCTTCTCGCCCAGCAGATCGGCGCGCCAGGCCTGGTCGTTGATGTCCCTGATCAGCGCATACTCGATCGAGACCCGACGTCCGGTGGTGTCGAAGTATCGGCGGGCGGCATCGAGGGCCTCATCGACCTTCCACCGGGTGTTGATGGGGACGAGCTCGTCGCGCAGCTCGTCGTCCGGGGCATGCAGCGACAGTGCAAGGGTCACCGGAATGCCTTCGGCGGCGAGCCGGTCGATCCCCGGGACCAGCCCGACGGTCGACATCGTCACGCCTCGTGCCGACATCCCGAGCCCGTCGGGCGCCGGGTCGACGAGGCGGCGGATCGCCCCGACCGCTGCGCGGTAGTTCGCCAGCGCCTCCCCCATACCCATGAAGACGACGTTCGAGACCCGCAGCGGAGCCGCCCGGTCGTCCGCCGAGACCCCGGGAACCTTGCCCTGCCGAAGCAGGCGGGCGGCATGGACGACCTGCTCGACGATCTCTGCGGTCGAGAGGTTGCGCGTGAGTCCGGTCTGTCCGGTCGCGCAGAAGGGGCAGTTCATGCCGCAGCCGGCCTGGCTCGAGATGCACATCGTCACCCGGTCCGGGTAGCGCATGAGCACAGACTCGACGAGGGCGCCGTCGTGCAGACGCATGACGGACTTCACCGTCATGCCGTCATCGGTCGTGATCGTGTGGATCGGGGTGAGCAACTGCGGCATCGCCGTGGTGACGAGCGTCTCCCGCTCACTCTTGGGCAGGTCTGTCATTTCCTCCGGGTCGATCACCAGCCGGTCGAAGTAGTGCACAGACAGCTGTCGGGCGCGGAACCCCTTGAACCCGAGGGACTCCACGAACTCCTTGCGCTGCGCCATGGGCAGGTCGACGAGGTGGGTCGGTGGCTTGCCGCGACGGGGCGCGGTGAACACCAGCTGGCCCGGGCGGGGCCGGGGGGTGGGGAGGGATTCGGTCATGGCAGCTCGTCAGGCGATCGGGACCACGAAGGAGAGGCTGATCCACAGCAGCGGAGCCGTCATCACGAGGCTGTCGATCCGGTCCATGACGCCACCGTGTCCAGGCAGGAGGTTGCCCATGTCCTTGACCCCCAGGTCGCGCTTGATCGAGCTCTCGATGAAGTCGCCGATCGTCGCCACCGCGGCCGAGAGGGCACCGATCACCGCTCCGTGCCACCAGGTGGCCTCCGGCCAGAACTGCCACATGGCGACCCCGCCGATGATCGCGCAGGTCAGCACCGACCCGGCGAAGCCCTCCCAGGACTTCTTCGGGCTCACGGAGGGGGCCATGGGGTGCTTGCCGAAGAGGACGCCGACGGCATAGCCGCCGATATCGCTGAACACGGTCACGAGGATGAAGAAGATGATTCGCAGCTGGCCGTCGGGAGCGGCCAGGAGCAGGGAGACGAAGGCGCCGAGGAAGCATGGGTACAGCGCAGTGAAGGCGCCGGCACCCACGTCACGAAGCGCTCCGGTCACCCCGTCCGCCACCCGGTAGACCATCACCCCCACGACGGTGAGCCCGAGAGCGATGAGCTGCGCCTCGGCTCCCTGGTAGTAGGACACGACGATCATTCCGCCGCCGCCGATGAGCACCGGGGGCAGCGGAACGCGGGCCCCCACCGACTGCAGCGCGCGCGAGAGCTCCCAGACCCCGATCCACATCACGACGAGGACGAGGACGAGGAAGAGCTGCTTGACGAACAGGAGGGAGCTCAGCGCGACGACCGCGAGCAGGACGCCGACGGTGATGGCGGCCTTGAGGTCTCGGCCCGCCTTTCCGGCCGGCGGGGTCGCTTCGGCTCGGCGGCGGCTGCGAGCCGGAGGCTCGGGCGTCGGGGTGGGGCCGGTCGTCATCTGGATGCTCGCGTAGGCGGGTAGGGCGATTCGTGGTATCGCCTAGACCTCGAGCAGATCCGCTTCCTTGAGCTTGAGCGCCTCGTCGATGGCCTCCACGTACTTCTTGGTGAGTGCCTCGAGCTCCTTCTCGGCGCGGGTCCCCTCGTCCTCGCCGATGTCGCCGTCCTTGACCGCCCGCTCGATGGTGTCCTTCGCGTGGCGCCGGATGTTACGCACCGCCACCTTGCCTTCCTCGCCGGTGTGGCGGGCCATCTTGATGTACTCGCGGCGGCGCTCCTCGGTCAGCTGCGGGAGGTTGAGCCGGATGACATTGCCGTCGTTGCTGGGGTTGACACCGAGATCTGCGTCCCGCAGGGCCTTCTCGATGGCCGCCATCGAGCCCTTGTCGTAGGGGCTGACGAGAACGGTGCGTGCCTCTGGGGTCTGGAACGAGGCGAGCTGCTGGAGCGGCGTGGGAGCGCCGTAGTAGTCCACGACCACCTTGTTGAACATGCCGGGGTGGGCGCGCCCGGTGCGGATGCCGGCCAGGTCCTCCTTCGTGACCTCGAGGGCCTTCTCCATCTTCTCCTCGGCCTCGAACAATGCCTCGTCGATCATCGTGTCCTTCGTCTCTCTCGTCACGTGTGTGACGCCTCATGGGTGGTATGCGAACCGGTGCCCGGCGCATACCTGCTCGGCTAAGTCTCTCAGGTGGTCCGCCTGCTGGTCAGGAAGAGGTGACCAGCGTGCCGATCGGCTCCCCGCGCAGCGCCCGCGTGATGTTGCCGTCGCCCTCCATGCCGAAGACGACCATCGGGAGCTGATTCTCCATGCACAGGCTGAAGGCGGCAGCGTCGACGACCTTGAGGTTCGCGCGCAGCGCCTCCCGGAAGGTCACCTTGTCGAGCTTCTTGGCGTCCGGGTTCGTGCGCGGATCCGAGTCGTAGACACCGTCCACCCCGCTCTTGGACATCAGGACCGCGTCGCAGTGGCACTCCAGGGCCCGCTGCGCGCTCACCGTGTCGGTCGAGAAGTAGGGCATTCCCGCACCCGCTCCGAAGATGACGACGCGGCCCTTCTCCAGGTGCCGGATCGCGCGGCGGGGGATGTACGGCTCGGCGACCTGACCCATCGTGATCGCCGTCTGGACACGGGTGTCGATGCCCTCCTTCTCCAGGAAGTCCTGGAGAGCCAGGCAGTTCATCACCGTGCCGAGCATGCCGATGTAGTCGGCCCGGGAGCGGTCCATGCCCTTCTGCTGCAGCTCCGCACCCCGGAAGAAGTTGCCCCCACCGACAACGACCGCGACCTGGATGCCCTCCTCGACCGCGGCGGCGATCTGGCTCGCGATGCCCTTGACCACGTCCGGGTCGACCCCGATCCGGCCGCCACCGAAGACCTCACCAGAGAGCTTGAGAAGGACGCGGCGGGGCCGCTGGGAGGCAGGCTGGGTCACAGGCGAGCTCCTGGCTGAGGGCGGATAGGCGGTCGATTGATCCTGCCACATGCCAGGCGTGGAACGCTCATCGGCAGGCGTCTCACCGGCAGTGACGCGGGCCTGATGACCAATGGCGACGCCCCGCACACCGGAACTGGTGTGCGGGGCGTACGAGCCGGGACGCGAGGATCAGCCGCCGACGCGGAAGCGGGCGAAGCCGAGCGCCTTGGCGCCGGCCTCCTCGAGCACCTTGCCGACGGTCTTCTTGGCGTCCTTGGCGAAGGGCTGCTCCAGCAGGACGTTCTCCTTGAAGAAGCCGTTGACCCGGCCCTCGACGATCTTCGGCAGGGCCGCCTCGGGCTTGCCCTCCTCACGAGCCGTCGCCTCGGCGACCCGACGCTCGTTCTCGACGACCTCCGCGTCGATCTCGGAGCGGTCGAGGACGGTGGGGCTGAAGGCCGCGATGTGCATCGCGATGTCGCGGGCCGTGGCCTCGTCGCCACCCTCGACGGCCACGAGAACGCCGATCTGGGCAGGCAGGTCCGGGCTGGTCTTGTGCAGGTAGGAGACCACCCGCTCGCCCTCGAGACGGGCAACCCGCTTGACCTCGATCTTCTCGCCGATGGCGGCGTTGGCCTCGTCCAGGAGCTCCCGAACGGTCTTGCCCTCGGACGTCTGCGCATTGAGCAGGGACTCGGCGTCGGTGGCCTTGGACTCGATCGCGGTGGTGAGGACCTCGTCGGCCAGCGAGCCGAAGCGCTCGCCCTTGGCGACGAAGTCGGTCTCGCACAGGACCTCGACGAGGGTGCCGGAGCCGCCCTCGGCCTTGGCCGTCACGAGTCCGTTGGACGCGGTGCGTCCCTCACGCTTGGTGACGCCCTTGAGGCCCTTGACGCGAAGGATCTCCTCCGCGGCAGCCATGTCGCCGTCAGCCTCGTCGAGAGCCTTCTTGACGTCCATCATGCCGGCGGCGGTCTTCTCGCGAAGTGCCTTGATGTCAGCGGCGGTGTAGTTCGCCATTACCTGTCTTCCTTGAGCTCGATGACCCAGTTGGGTGATGAAGGTGGGGTGTGCAGTCCCACCGATGGGACTGCACGTGGGTAGGTGGTCTGCTGGCGTGGGGCCGGCCCGTTGGACCGGCCCCACCTCGCAGAGAGTGAACTGACCTCAGGCCTGGTCGGCGGCCGGGGCCGTCTCGTCGCCGGCCTCGACGGGAGCCTCGGCGGCGGGGGCCTCGGCATCGGGAGCCTCAGCCTCGACGGCCGGAGCCTCGACGGCGGGAGCGTCAGCGGCTGCGGCGTCGGCAACCTCGGCCTCGGCGGCCGGGGCCTCGGCGGCCGGGGCCTCGACCGCGGCCTGCTCGACGGCCAGGAGCTCGCGCTCCCACTCGGCGAGCGGCTCGTCGGCGGCCACACCGGCGTCGGCCTCGGCGCCGGAGCGGCCGCTGCTGCGCGCGACCAGGCCCTCGGCGACGGCGTCGGCGATGACGCGGGTGAGGAGGGTCACCGAACGGATGGCGTCGTCGTTGCCGGGGATCTTGTAGTCGACCTCGTCGGGGTCGCAGTTGGTGTCGAGGATTGCGATGACCGGCAGGTTGAGCTTGCGGGCCTCGTCGACGGCGAGGTGCTCCTTCTTGGTGTCCACGATCCACACGGCCGAGGGGACCTTGCTCATGTCCCGGATACCGCCCAGGGTCTTCTCGAGCTTGTCCTTCTCACGCTTGAGGATGAGGAGCTCCTTCTTGGTGAAGCTCGATCCGGCCACGTCGTCGAAGTTGATCTCCTCGAGCTCCTTCAGGCGCGAGAGCCGCTTGGAGATCGTCTGGAAGTTGGTGAGCATGCCACCGAGCCAGCGGTGGTTGACGTACGGCATGCCGACGCGGGTCGCCTGCTCGGCGATCGCCTCCTGGGCCTGCTTCTTCGTGCCGACGAACAGGATGGTGCCACCGTGGGCGACGGTCTCGCGGACGAACTCGTAGGCGCTGTTGATGTAGTCGACCGACTGCTGCAGGTCGATGATGTAGATGCCATTGCGCTCGGTCATGATGAAGCGCTTCATCTTCGGGTTCCAGCGACGGGTCTGGTGCCCGAAGTGGACGCCGCTCTCGAGGAGCTGGCGCATGGTAACGACGGCCATGCCGTGTCTCCTTGTGCTGTTGTGGTTCACGTCGGTGGGCCGCGGGGATGCGGTCCACCTGCCTGGCGTCTGACGCGGAGCCCGCCCTCGGTAGAGGGACCAGTGGGCCGTGCGCCGCCGCTTCATGGAGGAATCCAGTCAGAGGCGCTAGACGCGCGAAGTCAGCCGATCGAGACCGGCTGCGGGCTCCATTCTACGGGATCCGCACCCGTGCTCCGGCCAGCCGCGATGTCGCGTGAGCGGGCGTGAACGACATCCTGGAGGAGACCTGCGTCAGTCCCCCTCCGGGGCGGTCTCGGCCCGCGGCGGCAGGGGCCAGCGGCCTCCGCGCTGGGAGCGCTCGAGCTGGGCGGCCAGCGCGAGGAGCAGGTCCTCCCGGCCTCTCCGGGCCATCAGCTGGACCCCGACGGGGACCCCGTTGCTGTCCAACCCAGCCGGCAGGGAGATCGCCGGGTGCCCGGTGACGTTGGCCAGCGTGGTGTTCGTCGTGAGTGGCAGCGAGGCGATCATCGAGGCGATCCCGCCTTTGTCCCCGGCTGCACCGACCTTGGGCACCGGCACGGGCAGGACGGGAAGAGCCACGACGTCCGCGGAACCGAGCACGTGGCGGTCGACGGCCTCGGCGATCTGCTCCCCCCGTCGCAGGGCCCGCTCGACGACCCGCTCGCCGGCCCAGCCGGAGAGCCGGACGACGTCCTTGGTGCGCCTCTCGAGGCGATCGGGGTGCTCGACGAGTCCGGCCTCGACCCGCATCCCGGCGAAGTACTGCGGGACGAATGCGTCGAGCAGCAGCGGAAAGCGCGGCGAGCCGTCCCGCACATCGTGTCCGAGCGCTGCGAGATCCGACATGAACGCAGCCGTGGCACGGGCGACGTCCGGGTGCGTGCGTACGCCTGGTTGGACGGGATCGGTGGTCCAGCCGATGCGCACGGGCCCCGGGTCACGCTCGACGGACCGGACGAAGAGTTCCTCGGGGTCCGGCAGCTGCCACCTGTCGGAGGGCAGAGACCCAGCCAGCACGTCGAGGAGGACAGCCGAGTCCTGCACCGTACCGGTCAGGCCCCCGAGGACGACCAGCGCATACCAGTGCTGGCCGAGTGGAGCGAGACTGATCCGACCCCGCGTCGGCTTGAGGCCGACGAGCCCGCACGCCGCGGCAGGGATGCGGATCGACCCTCCTCCGTCGGCGCCGAGAGCGATCGGCACGATGCCGGCCGAGACAACCGCCGCACTCCCTCCGGAGGACCCGCCCGGTCCGACATCGAGGTTCCACGGGTTGCGCGTCAGCCCGGTGGCGTCGGACTCGGTGAGCGGGATCTGTCCGAACTCGGGCATCGTCGTCTTGCCGATGATCACGGCACCTGCGGCCCGCAGGCGCCGGATGGCCTCGGAGTCCTTCGCTGCCGGCGTGGAGTTCCCCCGTCCGCCCAGCGTCGTCACGAGCCCAGCGACGTCGTACTCCTCCTTGACGGCCACGGGTACGCCGGCGAGCGGTCCGTCCGCTCCCGATCCCCCGGCATCGATGGCGTCGGCCTCGGCCAGAGCGTCGTCGGCACGCAGCACGGTGAAGGCCCCGAGGAGGGGGTCGAGCCGCTCGGCCCGCTCGAGCGCAGCCGAGACCGCCTCGCGGGCAGTCATCCGCCCCTCACGAACCGCAGCGGCGGTCTCGACGGCACTCAGTGGTCGCATGCGGACCAATGTAGGCGGCGAGGAGCGACCACGGCGCCGAGGAGTCCGGGGCCGGTGCCGGTCCTAGGAGGTCCAGGCTAGGAGGTCCAGGCCCGCCAGAGAGCGGCGTACTCGCCGCCGGCGGCGATCAGCTCGTCGTGGCTGCCGAGCTCGACGATGCGCCCCTCGTCGACCACCGCGATCCGGTCCGCATCGTGCGCCGTGTGCAGGCGGTGGGCGATGGCAACGACCGTGCGTCCGGTGAGGAGGGCACTCATCGACCCCTCGAGGTGGCGGGCCGTGCGCGGGTCGATGAGCGAGGTCGCCTCGTCGAGGACGAGAGTGTGCGGGTCGGCGAGGATGAGCCTCGCCAACGCCACCTGCTGGGCCTGAGCCGGTGTGAGGACGAAGTTCCCGGCGCCGAGCACCGTGTCGATCCCCTCGGGAAGGGCCTCCACCCAACCAAGGGCATCGACGGTCCGCAGGGCAGTGATGACCTCGTCTTCGCGTGCGTCCTCCCGGCCGAGGGCGACGTTGTCACGCACCGACCCCCGGAACACGTGATGCTCCTGGGTCACGAGCGCGACCTCGCGCCGCAGCACCGTGAGCGGGAGCTCGAGCAATTCGACGCCGCCGACCGACACCGAGCCCGTCCGAGGTCCGTGAATCCCGGAGAGCAGGCGGCCGAGGGTCGACTTGCCCGACCCGGAGGGCCCGACGATGGCCAGTCGCTCCCCTGTCCGCAACCGCAGGTCGATCCCGTGGAGGACGTCGTGGCCGGGACGGTATGCGTAGCGCAGGTCGGTCCCGATGAGCTCGCGGCCGTGCGGGAGGCTCTCCCCGGGGCTGCGGTCGGGCGGCACGATGGCGATCCCGAGCAGACGGGTCGTCGAAGCGGCGCCCACCTGGAGGCGGTCGACCATGGACACGAGCCGGTCGAAGGGCGCGTAGAACATCTCCATGTAGAGCATGGCCGCCGTCACCTGGCCGAGAGAGACCAGGCCACGCCAGTACGCCCACGATCCGAGGGCGAGAACGAGGACCCGCGGCAGGCTGAAGGCCATGTCCATGACCCCGAAGAGCAGGTTGCGCAACGTCATTCCGTAGCGCTCCGCCTGGGCGGACACGGCGATGTCGTCCTCGGACCTACGTCGACGCTGCTCCTCCAGCCCCAGCGCCTCGACCGTGCGGGCACCTTCGACCGTCTCGGCGAGCGTCGTGTTGATCGCGCTGTAGGTGGCGCCCTCGGTCACGTAGGCGGCCGGCGCCCGGCGCAGGTAGCGGGCGACGTGCGGCAGGGCCAGGAGCATGAGCACGAGGGCCGGCAGCGCGAGCAGCCAGCTGTTGACGAGCATCGCGACGAGCGAGAGCAAGACCGTGATGGTCCCGATGATGAACTCGGGGATCGCGAAGCGCACACTCTCGCTCATCGCCCCGACGTCGCGGGTGACCCTGGTGACCAGATCGCCCGTGCTCGCGCTCTCGACGCGGCCGAGCGGCAGTCGGAGGACCGCACGGATGACCGTCTCACGAGCCTCTGCGAGGGCACCGTGGCCGAGAACGGCCGCGAGCGCCTTGGCGATGAAGGTGAACACTGTCTGCGCGACGACCACGCCGATCACGACGAGCGTGAGCGTGCGGATCGACATCCCTCCCACATCGCCATCGCCTGTGACGGTGGCGTCGACGAGCCGGCCGAGGATCATCGGCACCGCGAGCCCGGCACCCGCGGCGAGCGCGTTGGCGAGGACCACGGCCAGGACGAGGCCGATCCGCCGCTTGAGCAGTCCGCCGACGAACTCGACGACGTGCTTCGGCTGTGCCACCGGCAGCCCCTGCTTCGGGGACTGCGCGGCAGCGAGCGTCGACTCGGCTCGCTGCCTGCGCAGCGCATGCCGACGCCAGAGCGCCCGATAGCGGGCACGCAGGCCGAGCGTGCGGTCGACGACGAGCTCGTCCGGGATGGGTGAGACGGGTCGGCGGTCCTCGCGCCACGTGGCAGCCGAGTCGGCGAGGGAGCCTTCGAGTCCGAGCATGGCCACCCGTCCGGCCCCATCCACGGCGGTTGCCACCGCGGATGAGGTGTCCGTGAATGAGGTGTCCGTGGATGAGGTGTCGCGGCTGTCGGGGCGGAGGGCGTCGCCGGCGGAGCCGAGGTCCTGGAGCTGGTTGTCCGTCATGACCTCACCTCCACATGCTCCGCGTCCGGCGCCCGCTCGCCGTCCTGCGGCTCGCGACCGTGCGCATACTCGTCGTCGTCCTGTGCTCGATGGTCCTGTGCTCGATCGTCCTGTGCTCGATGGTCCGGGGACCGACGAAGCACCCCGTTCCGGGCGCCCTTCATCGGTTCCTCGCCGACCGGGTCGGGTGCTGAGGCGGACTCCTCCCCGCGGAGCACCACGTCACGGTAGGCCGCGTTCCTCGCCACGAGGTCCTCGTGCCGACCTGTGTCGGCGACGACGCCGTCGACGAGGAAGACGACCTCGTCGGCATGGTGCAGCAGCAGGGGGGAGGCGGACATCACGACCGTGGTCCTCCCCCGCCGGTGCGCTCCGAGTCGCTCCGCGATACGTGCCTCGGTGTGGGCATCCACGGCAGAGGTGGGCTCGACGAGGACGAGAACCGGTGGGTCCTGCGCCAGGGCGCGAGCGAGGACCAGTCGCTGGCGCTGCCCGCCGCTCAGACCACGCCCACGCTCGTCGAGCACGCCCTGCCAACCGCCGGGCGTGATGTCGTAGACGTCCTCCGCCGACGCGGCCCGCAGGGCAGCCTCGGCCTGCTCCCGCGTGCACACCCCGTGCGGGTCGATGGCGTCCTGGAGCGTCCCGGCGAAGACGAAGGCGCTGGTGTCGCTGACCAGGATGGTCCGCCGCACCTCGGCGAGGTCGACCTGAGCGAGGTCGATGCTGCCGACCGTCACACCCCAGGTGTCCGCTGCGCGCTCGGTGTCACGACGCTCGATGGCCTCCCGCTGCTCCTTCGCCCGGCGGCGGGCGAGCGCCGCCTGGCGGCCGCGTGCGTCCTCGTCGCCATCCATCTCGGGCGGGTCCGACTCGCGCGGGAGGTACCGCCCGAGACGGTCAGCGAGCGCGGCCGAGTCGTCGGGGGACGCAGAGACGACGAGCGTGAGCGAGCCCGGCCGGATCTGCACACCGGACTGCTCGTCGGTGATCGGCTGATCCGGGTCGAGGTAGGCGTTCCTGTCCTGCGGCCACGGCGCGGCCTGCCCCAGCACGCTGGCCGTCTTCCGTGCCGAGACGATTGCCCGGGTCGACTTCTGCGCGAGGAAGAAGAAGGACCGGATCGGCTGGAGCAGGAAGAGCGCGTATCCGAGGAACATGATGAGCTCCCCGATCTGGAGGTCTCCGGAGCGCACCTCACGGATCCCGAGCCACATGAGCGCGACGACGAACATCCCTGAGAGCAGGACGCCCATCGCCTCCACGAGTGCCTGCCAGGCTCCCGCGCGGACCCCTGCCTCGCGCACCCGCTGGGACTGGCGGGCGTAGTTGTCGCCGAAGATGCGCTCGCCGCCAATGCCACGCAGGATCCGCAGACCGGCCACGATGTCGGTCGCCCGCCCGGTCAGCTCGGAGTCACGGGTGCGCTCCCGCGTCTGGGCATTGCCCATCGGCCGCAGGAGCGGGGCGGAGGTGAGCACGAGCAGCGGCGCCACCAGAAGGATCACGAGACCCAGCTCGAGGTTGATGCGCAGGACGATGACGGCGATGGCGATGTATGCGATGAGCTGGCCGATCGTGTGTGTCACGATCTCGAGGAAGCCGCCGAACTGGTCACTGTCGCTCCCCGCGACCGAGAGCACCTCGCCCGTGGGGACCCGCCGGGGCAGCACATGGCCGAGGATCACGCTCTTGTGGGTGACGAGGGAGACCGTGCCGTAGAGCGCGACGAGCCAGGAGCGCACGACAGCCGTGTGGTAGAGCACACCGCTGCCGGCCCCGATGACGGTGACGCCGAGAAGGACGAGCACCCACAGCGTCAGTCGGCCCGTGTCGGCGGGGACGATGCCCTCGTCGACGGCCTTGCCGAGGACCCACGGAGATGCTGCCGCCGGGAGCACCCAGGCCAGGCTCAGCAGGCTGCAGGCCACGAAGAGCAGGCCCTGGTTGCGGACGAACCACCACAACAACCGCCCCGGCGATCTGGTGTCCGGAACGGTGCGGTCGGTGCTCCCCGTGGACCGTTCGGTCCACGCGGTGACGAGGGGTGGAAAGTCGCGCATGGCCGGATCAGCGTACGTCCGCTGACCGACAACTCACGAACCGTTTTCCCGCTCCCGCTGCCCCATAAGGCTGCGTTCCCGGCGCCTCCGCGGCGCTCATCCACCGACCCCGGGGCCCTCCCCCAGCCGCTCCGCGGCCGACGATCGGGACGGTCTTCCCGCCGCCGACGCTGTCCACCTCTCGCGGCCGACCCGCCCTCCGCAGCAGATCCGCGCAGGGCGGGCGCCGCATACAGTTTCGGCATGAGCAGAGCACCCGGTCACCCCGCCCTTGCGCCGTTCGGGACGACCATCTTCTCGGAGATGTCAGCCCTCGCGCGCGAGCACGGTGCGATCAACCTCGGCCAGGGGTTCCCCGACACCGACGGTCCACAGGAGATCCTCGATGCCGCGCGACAGGCGATCGCGGACGGCCGGAACCAGTACCCACCATTCCCAGGCGACCCGGCGCTCCTCGAGGCGATCGCGGCGCACCAGGCGCGCTTCTACGGACTGGGCATCGATCCGCGCGATCAGATCCTCGTGACCGTCGGCGCCACCGAGGCCATCGCCGTGGCCATGCTCGCCATGGTCCAGCCGGGTGACGAGGTCGTGACCTTCGAGCCCTACTACGACTCCTACGCCGCCACGATCGCGCTCGCCGGCGGCGTCCGGCGCACCAGTGCGCTGCGGTTCCCCGACTTCGCGCTCGACGGGGAGTCGCTCCGGGCGGCCTTCTCGGAGCGGACCCGCCTCGTGCTGCTCAACACGCCGCACAACCCAACCGGAAAGGTGTTCACCCTCGAGGAGCTGACGCTGATCTGCGATCTGGCGAAGGAGTTCGACGCGTGGGTCGTGACCGACGAGGTCTACGAGCACCTCGTCTTCGACGGCCGTGAGCACATCCCGGTCGCCAGCCTGCCGGGGATGGCCGAGCGCACCCTCACGATCTCCTCGGCGGGCAAGACGTTCTCCACGACCGGCTGGAAGGTGGGCTGGGTGAGCGGACCGGCCGAGGCGATCTCTGCACTGCGGGCGGTCAAGCAGTTCGTCTCCTTCTCGGCCTCCGGCCCGTTCCAGCCCGCCGTGGCGGTCGGGCTGGGTCTGGGTGATGAGGTGTATGCGTCGCTCGCCTCGGGCCTGGAGAGCAAGCGTGACCTGCTGGTCGAGGGCCTTCGCAGCGCCGGTCTGCGCGTCGCTGTGCCGGCGGGGACCTACTTCGTCGTCGCGGACGCCAGTCCCCTGGGTGGTGCCGATGGACTGGCCTTCGCCCGCTCCTTGCCGGCCCGCGCCGGCGTCGCCTGTGTCCCGGTCTCGGTGTTCTGCGACGACGTCGACTCCGCTCGGTCCCTCGTGCGCTTCGCGTTCTGCAAGGAGGACGACGTCCTCCGCGAAGGCGTTGCGCGGTTGAGCGCGCTGGCCGGCGCGTAGTCGTCGTCCACGGACGAGGCCCTCGCCGGGCATGTCGTCCACAACCGACGGCGAGGCATCGCCCCGACCTCGACCGGGAGGTCAGGCTGGGGCATGGCCATCACGACCCCGCACCGTCGACGCAGCGCGCTGAGTCGGTCGCTCGTCGCAGTGGCGGTGTGGTTGGCGGTCCTGTCCGGCTCGCTCGTCCTCATGCCTGCGGACGTGGCAGGGTCACCCTCTGGCGCGGAGGCGCCGTGGCGGTGGCCCCTGGCACCGGTACCGCGAGTAGAGCAACCCTTCGAGAGGCCGGCCACGGCGTACGGCCGGGGGCACCGCGGAATCGACCTGTCCGCCGAGGAGGGCCAACCTGTCCTCGCGGTCGCCGATGGCGTCGTGACGCACAGCGGCATGGTGGCCGGCCGAGGGACGGTGACCGTGCGGCACAGCGGAGGTGTCGCGAGCACGTATGAGCCACTGGACGATCGGATCGCCGAGGGCACGGAAGTGGGAGCAGGAGTGACGCTCGGACGGATCGGAAGCGGCAGTCACTGCGAAGAACCGTGCCTCCATCTCGGTGCGCGCCTGGGTGAGGAGTACCTCGATCCCCTGCTCCTCCTCACCCGGGTGCGCATCGTCCTCCTGCCCCTGCTGCCAGGAACGGCAAGGACCCCATGAGCCCCGGCGCAGGTGCGCGCCTCCCCTGTGGACGACGACCTTCGCGCCTACGATGACAGCCATGGACTGGGCCGCCTACGACGCAGTGTTGTTCGACCTGGACGGTGTGCTCACCCCGACCGCGGAGGTGCACATGCGGGCGTGGGAGGAGATGTTCAACAGCTTCCTCACATCGCTCGGCGGTCAGGAGCCGTACACGAGGGAGGACTACTTCACCTACGTGGACGGCAAACCGCGCTACGAGGGCGTGCGGTCCTTCCTGGAGTCGCGGGGCATCGACCTGCCCGAGGGCGACCCCGCCGACGGGCCCGATGCGCTGACGGTCTGCGGACTCGGCAACCGGAAGAACGCCGCGTTCAACACCATCCTGGACAGGGACGGGGTGACGCCGTTCCCCGGCTCGGTCCGGCTCCTCGACGCCCTGGGCGGCCTTGGGCTGTCGATGGCCGTGGTCTCGTCGTCGAAGAACGCCGTCGCGGTCCTCAAGGCAGCCCGGCTGGCTGACCGGTTCCCTGTGGTCGTCGACGGCACCGTCGCGCTCGAGAAGGGACTGGCCGGGAAGCCATCCCCCGACACCTTCCTGTACGCCGCTGCCGAGCTGGCGGTGCCCCCGTCATCTGCGGTCGTCGTGGAGGATGCCGTCTCGGGAGTGCAGGCCGGCGCCGCCGGCGGCTTCGGGTGCGTTCTCGGTGTCGACCGGGGCGCGGGCGCCGAGACGCTCCGGGCAGCGGGGGCCGACATCGTCGTCACCGATCTGGAGGAGGTGCTGCCATGACCTTCGCAGAGCTGCCCGAGGACCCGCTGAACCGGTTCCGCTTCCCGGTGGACGAGTGGCGTCTCGTCGAGACGCGGCCGTCCACCTCCGACCTCGGCGTCACCGAGTCCCTCTTCGCCGTCGGCAACGGCTACCTAGGGATGAGAGGAAATCCCGAGGAAGGCCGCGACGCGCACACCCACGGCACGTACATCAACGGCTTCCACGAGACCTGGCCGATCAGCCACGCCGAAGCCGCCTACGGCCTGGCGACGACCGGCCAGACCATCGTCAACGCACCCGACACGAAGATCATGAAGATCTACGTCGACGACGAGCCGCTCATCATCTCCATCGCGGACCTCGTTGAGTACGAACGCATCCTCGACTTCCGGGACGGGATCCTCTACCGCGACCTGGTGTGGCGGACCCCGTCGGGGAAGCGCGTGCGGGTGCGGACGACGCGGATGGTGAGCTTCACTGACCGCCATCTCGCGGTCATGACCGTCGAGCTCACGATGCTCCGCGGGTCGGCGCCCGTGGTCATCTCGTCCCAGATCCTCAACCGCCAGGACCTCAGCGACGAGTACCGGACGTCGGAGGCCGTCCCGGGGGTGGGCTTCGACCCCCGGCAGGCGAGTGCCTTCGAGCACCGGGTGCTGGAGCCCGCGCTGCAGTGGCGGACTCCGCGACGGATGACCTTGGGCTACCGCTGCGCCAACTCACGCATGACCATCGCGGTCGGGGCCGACCACGAGCTCGTCACCGACAACCCCTACGAGGTCCGCTACAGCCTGGAGCAGGACCTGGCCAAGCAAGTCTTCCGGATCACTGCGCAGGAGGGCGTTCCGGTCCGGCTCACCAAGACGGTCGCCTACCACACCTCACGCAGCGTCCCGGTCGCCGAGCTCTCGGACCGGGTGCGTCGCACCCTGGACCGGGTCCGGGTGGACGGCGTCGAGAAGGTGCACGCGGCTCAACGAGCCTGGCTGGACGAGTACTGGGAGCGCTCCGACGTCCGGATCGAGCGCCAGCCGCACCTCCAGCAGGCCACGCGATGGTGCCTGTTCCATCTCGCCCAGGCTGCTGCCCGCGCCGACCAGCACGGCATCGCGGCGAAGGGCGTCACGGGATCCGGGTACGAGGGTCACTACTTCTGGGACACCGAGATCTACGTCGTGCCGTTCCTCGCCTACACGAACCCGGTGATGGCGCGTAATGCCCTGCGCTTCCGGGTGAGCCTGCTCGATGCCGCCCGACGTCGCGCCGCCGAGATGTCGCTGCGTGGGGCCCTCTACCCTTGGCGCACGATCAACGGCGAGGAGGCGTCCGCCTACTACGCGGCGGGAACGGCGCAGTACCACATCGACGGTGACATCGCGTTCGCGCTGTGCACCTACGCCGAGGTGACCGGCGACCGTGAGTTCATGCTCAACGACGGCGTGCTCGTCCTCATCGAGACCGCGCGGATGTGGGCCGACCTCGGGTTCTGGCGGAACAACGGAGAGCCTGAGTTCCACATCCACGGGGTCACCGGCCCCGATGAGTACACGACGGTGGTCAACAACAACCTCTTCACCAACCTCATGGCGCGCGCCAACCTGCGAAGCGCCGCAGCCGTGGTGCGTGAGCTGCGCGAGCGGAATCCGCGGCGCTACGCGGAGATCTGTGCCGATCTGGAGCTGGACGAGCAGGAGGTCGAGGACTGGGAGCGCTGCGCGGACGGCATGGTCATCCCCTTCGACGAGACCCTGGGTATCCATCCGCAGGCTGAGCACTTCCTCGACCGGGAGCTGTGGGACCTGGACAACACCCCCGCGGACAAGCGACCGCTCCTGCTGCACTACCACCCGCTCGTCATCTACCGGTTCCAGGTGCTCAAGCAGGCTGATGTCGTCCTGGCACTCTTCCTCCACGGCGACGAGTTCACGCCCGAGGAGAAGCGGGCGGACTTCGAGTACTACGACCCCATCACCACAGGGGACTCGAGCCTCTCCGCCGTCGTGCAATCGATCATGGCGGCCGAGGTGGGCTATCCCGGCCTGGCCCTGCACTACTTCCGGGAGGGGCTCTTCGTCGACCTGATCGACCTGCACGGCAACGCCGCGGACGGTGTGCACATCGCGTCCGCCGGCGGAGTCTGGAACGTCCTCACCCACGGATTCGGCGGGCTGCGCAACCGCTCAGGTGTGATCACGTTCGACCCGCGTCTGCCTGTGCAGTGGGAAGCCCTGGAGTTTCCTCTCCAGGTCCGGTCAACCCGCTTCGTCGTGCGGGTGGAGCAGGAGTCGATCTCCTTCGCCCACGTCGAGGGTCCGGAGGTCGAGGTCGTTGTCCGCGGTACGGCGGTGACGGTGGCGCCCGGGGACCCCGTCGTCGTGCCTCTCGACGGGCACGGGCGACGAGACACCTGGCGACCGTCGGTAGCGAGTCTCGTGGGCGACCAGCGCGCAGACGGCAGCCGGCTCCGTGCCGAGGTGCCTCCCCATGCCGGAGCATGGCACGCCCCGTTCGGCGACTGATCGACGACGTGGACTGCCCGCCTCGGGTGGCCGGCGCACGGAGGTCTGGGGCGTCAGGGATGGGTGTTTGGGGTGGGGTGCCGGCCTGATGCAAGCCACCGTGTGGCACCTGGAGAGAGTGCGGGAGCTAGGCGCGGGGGTGGGCCTGGCGGTAGGAGTCGCGAAGCCTGTCGATCGAGACGTGGGTGTATATCTGGGTGGCCGCGAGCGAGGCATGCCCGAGGAGCTCCTGGACGACGCGCAGATCGGCCCCGCCCTCGAGGAGATGGGTCGCAGCGCTGTGGCGCAGTCCGTGGGGGCCGAGGTCCGGCGCGTCCTCGACGTGCTCGAGCATGCGGTGCACCACCTCCCGGACCTGGCGCTGATCGATCCGACGTCCGCGTCGACCGAGGAAGAGGGCCGGGCCGCTGCCGGCGCGGGCCAGCTGTGGCCGCCCGATGCGCAGCCACTGCTCGAGGGCCTCTCGGGCGGGCAGGCCGTAGGGCACCCTGCGCTCCTTGTTCCCCTTGCCGATGACCCGCACCACCCGGCGCCCGTCGTCGAGGTCGTCCACGTCCAGGGCCGTCAGCTCGCCGACTCGGATCCCGGTCGCGTAGAGGAGCTCGAGCATGGCGCGGTCCCGGATGTGGACCGGGTCCTCGTCGTCGCTGGCCACCGCGGCGACCTCGAGCAGCTCGCCGGCGTCCGACGCGCTGAGGACCTCAGGCAGCCGTGCATGACGCCGAGGCGCCACCAGACGCAGGCTCGGGTCCTGCTCGAGCCACCCTGCTCGGGTCGCCCAACGGCAGAACGTCCGTACCGCGGCCGCACGTCGCGCCAACGTCGAGCGCGCGACACCGCCCGCGGCCTGCGCCCCCAACCAACCGCGCAGATCGGACAAGCTGGCCTCGAGCAGCTGGACACCGCGTTCGCTCAGGTAGTCCTCGAGCTGGTCGAGGTCGGCGAGGTACGCGCGGACCGTGTGTGGCGAGCGGTTCCGCTCCTGTCGCAGATGGGCCTCGAAGTCGGGACGCACCCCGGTCGACCGGGCACCCTCGGCCAGCGATGCACGCTCTCCCAGCGGCTCCGCAGGCGCGTCGGCGGAGGGCACAGCCGCGCGGGAGGAGGGGACAGGGGTCGTCACTCCCCCACCGTCGCAAAAGGTGCAGGCTCGATCAACGACCTGAACCCGATCACGCGCTGCGTGTTGCCCGTTGCGGGCATGGAGGCGCCGCCTGGCAGTCATCGGGACTTGCGCCATCTGTCCAGCCCGTCCGTCGTTGCCAGACCACGGAGCTCGAGACGTCCGAGCCCGGCCCGCGCCTGTCTGATCGTCTGCCCCACGGCTCGACTCAGGGCCTCGACGTCGTAGTGGCTGCGCATCGGAAGCGCCTCGAACAGCGCCCGGTCCTCGGGCTCGAGCGAGTCGATGGGTCGAGTCCGTCCGCGCTTCGTCGGTGCCAGGTCGAGTCCCAGCTGACCCATGAGGTCGGCCACCTCTGCGACATCCGTGACGACCACGGCACCCTTCTCGCGGATGAGCTGGTGGCAACCGGCGGACTGCATCGAGGTGATCGGGCCGGGGACGGCGCCGACCGGTCGAAGGATCTCCGTCGCGTGGGTCGCGGTGTTCAGCGAGCCGGAACGAAGGGATGCCTCGACCACCACGGTCCCGCAGGAGATGGCTGCGATGATGCGGTTGCGCTTGAGGAAGCGGCTTCCGATCGGCGCTACCCCTGGAGGTTGCTCGCTGATGACGGCTCCGGTGTCGGCGATGGCGGTGAGCAGCTGAGCGTGACTCGACGGGTAGAGGCGGTCGACCCCGCCGGCGAGCACAGCGACGGTGCAGGCGTCGACAGCGAGAGCCCCACGGTGTGCGGCGGCGTCGATCCCGAACGCCGCACCCGAGACGATCGCGAACCCCCGCTGCCCCAGACCAGCCGCGAGGTCGGCTGCGACCTGCGTTCCGTACGTTGTCGCGCTGCGTGCCCCGACGATCGAGACACTCCTCCCGGATACCTCGTCCAGGTCTGCGGGACCGCGGACCCAGAGGCAGAGCGGCGGCTGTGGAAGGTCGTCGAGCAGGCGGGGCCACTCGCCGTCGCCCGGAATCACCACCCGGGCCCCGAGTCGCTCAGTGTGCTCGAGATCCTCCTCGAGCCGCTCGTACGAGTAGTGCTCGGGGACCGAGCCACGCACCGTCACCCCTCCGCGGACCAGTCGCTCCAAGGCCTCCACCGCGCCGTGCGCTGCAACGATCTCCGCGATCCCTGCACCGCCCGGCTCACCGACCCGGCTCAGCGCCACCCGTGCCTTACGCTCGTCCTCCGGCAGCCTGCTCTGCGGTCCGGCTCCCATGGCCCCCGTGCTCACGTGACCACCGCCCTTCTCGTCCCCGGGCAGCGTGCACACCCGTCGAGCCCCCATCTGCCGGCGATCATGCCGCCACCGCCCCTCGTCCACGCAATCCGACCGCGATCCCGATGTCGTCGCGACCGGGTGTGACTGCGCCTCGGAGATCGGCGAGCGTCCACGCCAGCCGCAGACACCTGTCGAGGCCTCGCAAAGTCAGCCAGCCTCGGTCGAGAGCCTGGTGCAGCTCGGTCAGCTGCTCGGCCGGTAGCGCGAAGCGACCCCGTCGCAGCACCCGGCCGGGCACTTCTGCATTGAGCGCGAACCCGAGAGACCTCCAGCGCTCCCGCTGGGTCTCTCGCGCCTCGAGAACCCGGCCTGCGACCACGGCAGAGGTCTCCCCTGGCGCGGCGTTGAGGGTGGCCAGGCTCACCGGCGCGACCTGGATCTGCAGATCGACGCGGTCGGTCAGCGGACCGCCGATCCGACCGAGGTAGTTCCGGACCTCGCGCGGCTGACACCGACACTCGAGCCCCTTGCCGTAGGCCATGCCGCACGGGCACGGGTTCGCCGCAAGGACGAGCTGGAAACGAGCCGGGAAGGTCACCGTCTCCTTGGCCCTGGCCACGACGACCCGACCGGACTCCAGCGGCTGACGTAGCGACTGCAGGACGTCCTTCTTGAACTCCGGCGCCTCATCCAGGAAGAGAACTCCCCTATCGGCCCGGGACACCGCGCCCGGGCGGATGTGGGAACCGCCGCCTCCTCCGATCATGGCCGCCATGGACGCGCTGTGGTGCGGTGCGACGAAGGGAGGGGTGATGTCGAGGCCCACCTCGCGACCCACCTCGCCGAGGACGGACCGAACGGAGAGGACGCCCAGCGCATCGTCCCGGCTCAGGGTCGGGAGCACCGTGACGAGTCGCTCCGCGAGCATCGTCTTCCCGGCCCCGGGCGGGCCTGTGAGCATGAGGTGGTGGCCACCGGCCGCGGCGATCTCCAGAGCGAGCCGAGCCGGCTCCTGACCGACCACATCGGCGAGATCGCCATGGCTACGGGTGAGCGAGCCCTCGGCGGCGCCCACAACCACCTCCGGGAACCGCTCGACCGGCCCGCTGCGATAGGCATCGATGAGCTCCCGCAAGGTGGAAAACGCATGGACCCGGATGTCGCGCACGAGACTCGCCTCCGCAGCATTGCCCACCGGGACGACCACCCGCTCCACCCCTGCACGGGCAGCGGCCACGACGACCGGGAGGACGCCGGGAACCTCCCGGATCGTCCCGTCCAGTCCGAGCTCGCCGACGTGCACCACTGCCTCGGTAGCCGCTCGCGGGATCACACCCTGGGCGGCCAACAGCGAGCAGGCGATCGGGACGTCGAATCCACTGCCCCGCTTCGGGATGGAGGAGGGTGAGAGGTTGACCGTCACCCTGTCGTTCGGGATCGGACTGTCCGCGACCAGGGCGGCTGCCCGGATGCGGCTCGGCGACTGGGCGCAGGCGGCGTCGGGAAGCCCACTGATGGCGAAGGCCGGAAGCCCCGGAGCGACATGCGCCTCGACGCGGACCACCGTGCCGGACAGCCCGCTCAGCGCAACCGACAGGGTCGAGCCGAGCCGCATCACCCCACTCCCGTCACATGACGGAGCCGGACCGGCTCATCCGGCCTGATGAGGACGCCGACGACGTCCAGTCGTAGGTCACTGACCTCCACGCCGGGATGGGCGCTCCGCCACGACGCGAGAAGGCGACGCAGTCGGCGAAGCTTGCGTGGCGTGACCGCTTCGACGGGCTCACCGAAGCCGAGGCCACGTCGGGTCTTGACCTCCACCCCGACCAGGACGCCATCAGGCTCCTGCACGACGAGGTCGATCTCCCCCTGCCGACAGTGCCAGTTGCGGTCCAGGACGGTGGCTCCCCGATCCCGGAAGTACCTCGTGGCGAGCTCCTCCCCCATCTCCCCGAGGGTGTGCCGAGGATCGGCTCTCCCAGGCGTCACCTCCTGGGGGTTGCCCTGTGGAGGATCGTGAGCCGCGTCCGAACCGGTGTCGTCTGCCAGTGCCGTCATGACGACAAGGCTGGCGGCGCATACCTCGTGCTCACCAGAGGATGCGGTGCGCTGGGGACGACCTGCCCGAGAGACCGCCGTGTTGTGGACGAGGCGCGGGCGCCGACCCGTCAGAACCCGGGCTTGGGCACCTCGAGGTCGGGAGTGGCCAGCTCCTCGACGTTGACGTCCTTGAACGTGACGACCCTGACCTGCTTGGCGAACCGGGCAGGCCGGTAGATGTCCCACACCCACGCGTCGTGCATCGTCACGTCGAAGTAGACCTCGGCGCCCTCGCCGCACACCTTCACGTCCACCGAGTTGCAGAGGTAGAAGCGGCGCTCGGTCTCGACGACGTGGCTGAAGAGGCCGACGACGTCGCGGTACTCGCGATAGAGGGCGAGCTCCATCTCGGTCTCGTACTTCTCGAGGTCCTCAGAGCTCATGCCACTGTCCTATCACGCCGCCGACCGTGTCGTGGTCAGCACCGACCGCGTCAGCGCCTGGTCATCTCCGCAACGGCGGCAGCCTCAGGGTAGCTGGGCCCCTCCACGACGCCCTCGTCGCCGGCCCACTCGGCCACATCCGCAGCGACCGCGGCCGGGACCTCGAGGGCCGAGTGCCCGTGACCAGGAAGGTTCCAGGAGCGGCGGTGGTACTCGCAGGGTCCGTGCACCCGCAGTGCCTCCATGTGCTCCGGAGCGCTGTAGCCCTTGTTCTCGGCCCAGCCGTAGAACGGGAACTCCTCCGACCGCTCGACGACGAGCCGGTCCCGCGCCACCTTGGCCAGGACGGAGGCGGCAGCGACCGAGGAGCAGCGCAGGTCGGCCTTGATCATCGTCCGCACAGGCGGCGTCGACGGACCGGCCTGGCCGCCTGCGAAGGCGAGCAGCCCGACCTCCTCAGGCGCCGTGAGCCAGTCGTGGTTGCCGTCGAGGATGATCAGGTCGGGGACCACGCCGAGCAGGTCGAGGGCACGCAGGCCGGCGAGCCGCAGGGCACCCATGATGCCGATGTCGTCGATCTCCGTCGGGCTCGCGTGGCCGACACCGTATGCGACGCACCAGCGCTCGATCCGGGGCACCATCCGCTCACGGGCGGCCGGCGTGAGGAGCTTGCTGTCCTTCACGCCGGTCGGCGCGGACCGGCAGGCCTCGTCGATGACGACCACGCCGACCGTCACGGGGCCGGCCAGCGCACCGCGGCCCACCTCGTCCATCCCGGCGAGCAACGGGTAGCCCTCGCGCTGCAGCACCCGCTCCGTACGCAGCGAGGGCTTGCGCGAGGCCGGGGTGCGAGGACGAGGAGGCATCTGTCGGATCCGCTGGGTGAGAGGTGGTCAGGGACGGCTGTCAGGGAGTCAGGTCAGGGAGCGAAGTCGTAGAACATGGCGCGCGGTCGGTCAGGGAGCAGGGACGTGGGCGAATACCTGAGGATAGTTCGACAAGGTCCCGAAGCTGCTGAGGGGCCATACCGTGGCGACCGAGCGCCCGATGACGAGGTCGAGCGGGACCGAGCCCTCGATACCGTCGCCATTGCGGGGGTGGTAGCGCGAGTCCTGGGAGTCCGAGCGGTGGTCCCCCATGACCCAGACCCGACCGTGCGGGACGGTGATGTCGAAGGTCATCTGGGACGCCGCGTCACCGGGGTGGACGTATGGCTCCTCGATCGGGGCGCCGTTGACCGTGATGCGGTTCTCCGCGTCGCAGCACACGACGTGGTCCCCACCGACCCCGATGACCCGCTTGATGAGGTGCTCGTCCGCCGGATCGGGCAGCAGCCCGACGAAGGTCAGCGCGGCCTGCACCTTGCCGACGAGCTCGTTGCGGGATTCGACCGCCTGCGCCGGAGGCAGCCAGTTGCCAGGGTCCTTGAACACGACGATGTCCCCGCGGTTGACGTCCCCGAAGCGGGTGTGCAGCTTGCTCACCATGACCCGGTCTCCGACCTGGAGGGTGTCCTCCATCGACCCCGAGGGGATGAAGAAGGCCTGGGCGATCCACGTCTTGACGACCAGGGAGAGGACCACCGCCATGGTGACGACGATGACCGTCTCGCGCACCGCATACCCGATGCCAGCGAGGATCCCGCGGCCCTCGTCCACGGGTGGGGTGTTCCTCGGCGGGCGTGGGGCAGCCTTCCGGGGCGGGATGTCCGTCACGGCTGGCTCCTGGTGGTTCGGGTGGTGACTCACGGCCGGGATCCCGGGCCGCTGCTGCTCACGGAAGTATCCCCCACCAGCCTGACGACGGCGGCATCGGCGCGCGCGGGATCGACGGTCGCACTCTCGATCGGCCCGATGCGGCCGGTCGGCCAGTAGCGCCACACCACCTCACCGACGACGTCGCTCGCCCGGAGCATCCCGCCGCCGGGGCGGCCGAGCGCGCTGCGCGAGTCGGCACTGTCGGTGCGGTTGTCGCCGAGCACCCAGTAGCGGTCGGCCGGCACGGTGACGTCGAAGGTGACCTGGTCGGTCGGTCCGGCGAGGAACGGCTCGTCGGCGGGCTCTCCGTTGACGACCAGGCGCCCCTCCGTGCAGCAGACGACGTGGTCGCCGGGCACGCCGACCACCCGCTTGACGTATGCGGTGCCCGGGGTGCCGAGGAGGTGCTCACCATCGAAGACAACCAGGTCGCCGCGCTCGATGCTGCTCGTCCGCAGCACGACGAGGCGGTCGCCGTTGTGCAACGTGGGGATCATCGAGTCGGCGACGACCGTGTAGGTCTGGACGACCTGGGTCCACAGCACGACGAGCACAAGCACCGCGACCCCCGCCGCCACCAGGAAGTACCTGCGTGGCGAGCGGGGGTCGACGGGGTTGTTCGCGGAGCTCAGCGTGGCCTCGGCAGGCTGCGCAGGGCTCGGCGGATCACTTCGCGGGGGTGTCGCGAAGCTCCTTGATCTTGGCGGCCTTGCCGCGGCGACCGCGGAGGTAGTAGAGCTTCGCCCGGCGGACGTCACCGCGGGTCACGACCTCGATCTTGTCGATGATCGGGGTGTGGAGCGGGAAGGTCCGCTCGACGCCGACGCCGAAGGACATCTTGCGGACCGTGAAGGTCTCGCCGACACCGCCGCCGTGGCGGCGGATGACCACGCCCTGGAAGACCTGGATACGGGAGCGGGTGCCCTCGACGACCTTCACGTGCACCTTGACGGTGTCACCGGCGCGGAAGGCGGGGATGTCCTCTCGGATCGACGCCTTGTCGAGCTCGTCGAAACGCTGCATGACTGCTTCGCATTCTGCACATGCCACAGGTCAGGTGCGGTTCGTGTTCGGTACGTAGTGATTCGGTACGTAGTGATGGGGCTGAGCTGGCCGCGTTCTCGACTCGCGCGATGAACTCCCCCTGTGGCAGGGGCCAGGTCATCTCAGTCCAAGGGGCAATCTTGCCAGAGAGCACCGTCCCTCGAGAAATCGCCCGAGAGATCCGCTCGAGGACTCAGCACGGGGAATCGGCACCGTGACACGAGCCGTCCCCGGACGCGCCGGTGCCGCAGCCCGGAAAGCTGCGGCACCGCCAGAGAACCGTCGACGACTACGCGGGCGCCTCCGCCTCCTTGCGCTTGGCCCGCTCCAGGGCGCGCTTGCGGTCCTCTTCACTCTCGGCGGCGATCCGCTTGGCCTCCTCCTCGTTGCGCGTGAGGTTGTCCCCGTTCTCCGGGTCGAACACGTGCATGAGCTTCGGGTCGAAGAAGAAGCGGGCACGCTCGCCCTCGCGGACCCGGGAGCGGGCCTCCAGGTTGACCACCATCTGGGTGCGCATGCCCTCCCCGTCCAGGTCGCGGTCCAGCTCGTCGAGCTTGGCGCGGACGGCCTCGTCGGACTCGAAGGGGATGTACGCATACAGCTCGTTGCCCAGCCACTCCGTGACGTCGACGTCGGCCTCGAACTCGACGGCCCCCGGCACCGGGTCCTGGATCTCGGCATCCTTGACGAACTCGGGCCGCAGGCCGACGATCACGAGGTCCTTGCCCTTGACCTTGTCGGCGAACTCCTCGCCGAACGGGACCTCACAGAAGGGCAGCCTGAGGGAGCGGTCCTCGACGCGGGCCGGCAGGAAGTTCATGGGCGGCGACCCGATGAAGCCGGCGACGAACAGGTTGACCGGCTGCTCGTAGAGCTCACGCGGTGAGGCGATCTGCTGCACGACCCCCTTCTTCAGGACGGTGACGCGGTCGCCCAGGGTCATCGCCTCGGTCTGGTCATGCGTGACGTAGACCGTCGTCACGCCCAACCGGCGCTGCATCCGCGCGATCTCGGTGCGCATCTGCCCGCGCAGCTTCGCGTCCAGGTTGGACAGCGGCTCGTCGAAGAGGAACGCGTCGGCGTCCCGGACGATCGCGCGCCCCATGGCCACCCGCTGGCGCTGACCACCCGAGAGGTTGGCCGGCTTGCGCTCCAGATGGTCGTTGAGCTCGAGCATCTCCGCCGCGTCGCCGACCCGCTTCTTCACCTCCTCATCGCTGATCCCGCCCTTGTTGAGGCGCAGCGGGAAGGCGATGTTCTCGTACACGGACAGGTGCGGGTAGAGCGCGTAGTTCTGGAACACCATGGACAGGTTGCGCTCCCGGGGCGCGAGCTCGTTGACGCGCTTGCCGTCGATCATCAGGTCGCCGGAGGTGATGTCCTCCAGGCCGACGATCATCCGCAGCAGCGTGGACTTGCCGCACCCTGAGGGGCCGACGAGGATCATGAACTCGCCGTCGGCGATGTCCATGCTGACCTTCTTGACCGCCTCGTAGCCGTCTGCATAGACCTTGCTGATCTCTTTGAGCTGGATCTGTGACATGTGCAGGTTCTCCTTGGGTTGAGCGGGCCTCAGCCCTTGACGGCGCCGGAGGTCAACCCGGCCACGATGCGCTTCTGGAAGATGAGCACCAGGATCACGACGGGGATGGTGACGATGACCGCGGCCGCGGAGATCGCCCCGGTCGGTTGCTCGAACTGGCTTGCACCGGTGAAGAACGCGAGCGCCGCGGGCACGGTCCTCGCGTTGTCCGACGTCAGCGAGATCGCGAAGACGAAGTCGTTCCATGCGGTGAAGAACGTGATGATGGCGGTGGTGAAGACTCCTGGCGCTGCCAGCGGCACGATCACCTTGCGGAAGGCCTGCCAGCTCGTTGCCCCGTCGACCTGCGCGGCCTGCTCCATCTCCCAGGGGATCTGCTGGAAGAAGGCCGACAGCACCCAGATCGACAACGGCAGGGTGAGCGAGAGGTAGGGGATCACGAGACCGGGGATCGTGTCGAACAGCCCGATGTTGCGCCAGAGGTCGAACAGCGGCGTGACGAGCGAGATCACCGGGAAGAAGGAGACCCCCAGAGCGACCAGGAGGATCATCTTCTTGCCCGGAAAGTCCAGCCGCGCGATCGCGTAGGCGCAGAACATCGCCAGGACCACGCTGATCAGCGTGGCGAGCAGACAGACGATGATCGAGTTGCGCAGGGCGGGGAGGAAGAGGTCGCTGGCACCACCGGTGAGGATGAGCCGGAAGTTGTCCCAGGTGATCTCGCGCGGGACGTACTTGCCGTCCGCCTGGATCGAGCTCGGCTTGACGGCCAGCGAGAAGATCCAGAAGAGCGGGATCAGGGTCCACAGCATGACCGGGATGGAGACGGCGAAGAGGCTCCACTTCTGCTTCGGTGTTGCGTCCATGTCAGCCTCCTCTACTTCCTCGACCCGGCAAGGTCGACGTTGAAGCCCTTGATGAAGATCAGGGCGATGGCGAAGACCATGAGGAACAGGACGACCGACAGCGCCGACCCCATTCCGATCTCGACCCGGTCGATCGTCTGTTTGTAGGCCAGGGTGGAGAGGGTCTCGGTGTCGTTCGCTCCGCGCGTCATGATGAAGACGTTGTCGAAGATGCGGAACGCGTCGAGTGTGCGGAACAGGACGGCCACCATGATCGCGGCCTTCATGTTCGGCAGGATCACCTTGAAGAGGCGCTGCCAGAAGGTCGCACCGTCCACCTTGGCGGCCTCTTCCATCGCGCCGTCGATCTGGGCCAGCCCGGCCAGCAGGAGCAGCGACATGAAGGGCGTGGTCTTCCAGATCTCGGAGACCATGATCACCGACATGGCCGGAGCCCAGCTGCCGAACCAGTCGAAGGCGCTGTCCCACGCACCGAACGTGATCGTGTTGAGCCAGTGGTTGACGTAGCCGGTGTCGGTGCGGAAGGAGTAGAGCCACGCGAACGCCGACACGACGGTGATGATCGAGTACGGGATCAGCACGATGGTGCGCAGCGTGCGCCGCGGCAGCACGACGCGGTGCATGAGCATGGCGATCGCGAAGCCGAGGACGAGCTCGACGGCCACGGTCACGACGGTGATGAGCAGGGTGTTGCGCAGCGCCTGGTAGAAGACCGGGTCGGTGAAGATCACCGAGTAGTTCCCGAGGAAGACGAACTCACGGGCGTCCGGGTCGGTCAGCCGGTAGCGGAAGAAGGACAGCCAGATCGCCTGCAGGATCGGCCAGGCGGTGACGGCCACCATGACGATGAAGGCGGGTCCGGCGAGCTTCCAGCCGAGCCGGCGCTCCGCCTTCGCGCGGTTGGACAGGAGCGCCTTGTCCTTGGATGGGGTCTTGGTCTCGGCGGGTGCCGTCGCGGTGCTCACAGCAGGGCCTCCCCTCTCAGCACGTCCATGATGAGCTCGGCCGATCGGGCCGGTGTGGCGTCAGGATCGACTCCGTTCGGAGGGCTCCACACGCGTTGGATGGCGGTCGACAGGTCGCCGTAGTACTGCGTCTGCGGCCGGGGGACGGCGACCTCGAGGGAGTCGCGGATGACGTCTGCCATCGGGAACTGCTCGACCACCTCGGCCTCGTCGAAGACCGAGGCACGGGAGGCGGGGTTGCCCGTCCCGACCATGTAGAGCAGCTGGTGCTCGTGGCTCGTGATGCACTCGGCGGCCTCGTAGGCCAGGTCCGGGTGCTCGCTGAAGGCACCCACCCCGATGGAGATGCCGCCGTAGGGAGGAGCCGGGTCTCCCTCGTCGTTGGTCGCCGGGTACATCGCCCATCCGATGTCGTCGATGAACTCGACGCCGTTCGCCGGGAAGGCGGCCCACACATACGGCCAGTTGACGAGGAAGCCGCTGGTGTCGGGATCCTGGAAGAGGTTCAGCGCCACGGTCTCGTCCGAGGTGCTCATCGACGGACCGCCGACCCGGGCATCGGCGACGGACCGCACGATCGCCGCCGCCTCCCGGCCCGCGTCGGAGTCGAGTCCGAGCTCGATGTCCTCGAGGGCCGGGCCCGGATTGACGAGGATCTCCCCGCCAGCCCCGGCGATGAGAGCGTTGATCCAGACCGTGTACCCCTCATAGCGGTTGGCCTGGACGCCGATCGTGACGTCCTGGGAGTCAGCGGCCTCGACGAGCTGCTCCCACGTGACGTTGCCGCCCTCGAGGTCCAGCCCGGCGGCCTCGGCAACGCTCTTGCGGTACCAGAGCAGCTGGGTGTTGGCCCAGAAGGGAACCGTGACCAGCTTGCCGTCCCACTCCGAGGCCGTGACGGCCGACTCGACCCGGTCCTCGGTGAAGGCCTCGACCATGTCCTCCGGCACCGGAGCCAGATAGCCGGCCTGGGCGAACTCGGGGATGAACGGCGGGTCCAGACTCATCAGGTCCACGCCCGAGTCACCGCCGGCGAGCCGCCGGAGCAGCTGCTGGCGCTGGTCGCTCGCGGAGTTGGGGAGCAGCTGGATCTCGATGGAGTATGCGCCGCCCGCCGCCTCCGTGCACTGGGCCGCGATCTGCGCCTGGCCTCCGCCCTCGGGGTTCGACCCGCCGCCATCAGGATTGATGTACCAGGTCAGGCGTGCGCTGTCCTCGGTGCTCGAGCAGGCCGCGAGACCCACAGTCAACGTGACGGCGCTGAGCACCATCGCCACGCTGGAGCGACGTCTGTGACTCTTCACATCAGGCTCCTTCGCCAGTCCTCCGTGCCCCACCGCAGGTCCGTGGTCTCGGCTGAGACCGCGACTGAACACCTGGATGAACGCGCCTGGCGCCCATCGGCGAGAACACTGCTGCCTCCCCATCCAACACGTTGTACTGTGATGCGCGCCACTAAAGGCGGCGAAAACTGCCCCGGGCGAGGCAGATCGGGCCGACCTCAGGGCCGCCTTCCGCGGACGCGGGATGGCGTCAGCGGCGGGGCTTGCGCAGGTCGACCGTCATCGGGTGGACCTCGCTCTCGCCGGGGATGACCCGGTAGCCGGCCTTGCGGTAGAACCGCTGGTTGCGCGTCCGACTGCGGCCGGTGTTGAGCCAGAACTCCGTGACGTCCTCGGGCGCCTGGCCCTCGGCGAACGCCAACAGCGCCCGCCCGAGGCCCTCCCCTGCGAGGTCCGGAGCGACCATGAGCCGACCGATCCACCACCGGTGCGGCTCCCCCGGCTTGCGCCGGGCCCGCACCGAGCCGATGAGGCGCCCGTGCGACCGGACCACCCAGGTCCTCCACTCCCGCAGGTCGGCCGTATGCTCGGCGACCGTCTCCACCGGACCCGCCCAGTGCGGGGCGACCTCGGCGACCTCCTCGATCCAGCAGGCGCGGGTCAGGACCATGAGCTCCGGCACGTCGGCCGGGGTGGCGAGGCGCAGGTCCAGGTCCCCCAGGCCCTCGACGACGAGCGACGGGTGGAGCAGGTCGGGCCGGCGCTGGGCCGTGCGGGCCAGTCGCTGCTCGTGCCGCCAGCGCGCGATGGCCGCGTGGTCGCCCGAGAGCAGCACCGGCGGTACCTCGCGGACCACGGACCCGTCGTCCCAGGACGCGGGCTTGGTGTAGACGGGGTACTCGAGCAGCCCGTCCTCGTGGGACTCCTCGACGAGGCTCTCCGGGTTGCCCACGACGCCGGGCACGAGGCGACCGATCGCCTCGACCATGGCGAGGACGGCGACCTCCCCGCCGTTGAGCACGTAGTCCCCGAGGGAGACGACGTCGACCTGCCACCCGAGGCTCTCGGAGGCGTACTCGTACACGCGCTCGTCGATGCCCTCGTACCGCCCGCACGCGAAGGCGAGCCACTCCTCCTGGGCGAGCTCGCGCGCCAGCGTCTGGTCCAGCCGTCGCCCGGAGGGGCCAGGCACGATGAGTCTCGGCCGCATACCCTCTCCGCCGTCCGCAGCGGCGCCGAGCGCGTCGAGGGCCTCCTTCCACGGCTGCGGCTTCATGACCATCCCCGCGCCACCGCCGAAGGGGGTGTCGTCAACGGTGCGGTGCCGGTCATGGGTGAAGTCGCGCAGGTCGTGGACCCGCACGTCGAGGACCCCGTCGCGACGCGCCTTGCCGATGAGTGAGAGCTCGAGCGGCGCGAGGTAGTCAGGGAAGATCGTGATGACGTCGATGCGCATCGGCTTCCGCTACTCCCGCGCCAGGTCGAGCAGACCGGGGGGCGGGTCCATGACGACGCGGCCACCCTCGACATCGACCTCGAGCACGATCGCGGCGACGAAGGGCACCATCGCCTCGGCGCCGTCCTCGAGCCCGACGACGAGGAGGTCCTGCGCGGCACCCGTGACGAGGCCCGTCACCTCTCCCAGACGGCCTCCGGCCGGGTCGTATGCGGTGAGCCCCACGAGCTCGTCCTCGTACCAGGACTCCTCGTCGGCTTCTGCGGCGACCTGCTCCTCGTCGAGGTGCAAGGTGGTGCCGCGAAGACCCTCGGCGCCCGTGCGGTCGGGGATCTCCTCGAACTGCAGCAGCCAGATGTCACGGTGGAGTCGGGCCGCGGCGAGGGTCAGCGCGCGGGGCACGCCCGAGCCGGTCGGTGCCTGCGTCGTGAAGACCGCGCCGGGCGCGAAGCGCGACTCGGGGTCGTCGGTGTGCACCTGCACCGTCACCTCCCCACGGGTCCCGTGGGGCTTGCCGATGCGGGCGATGAGTCGATCGGTGGTCACGCGGTCATCCTTCCGTATGCGTCGCCCCAGGCTCGCGCGGCGCCTCTGCAGCTTGGGTGTGCGGTGGCAGGCCGGGCGAGCGCTGACTCCCAAAGACCTGACGGACGACGAACGGCGGGCATGCGATGCGCATACCCGCCGTTCGTCGTGTGGTTCGACCGAACCAGCCCTATCGGACGCGGTCCGTGTCGACGATGTCGATGCGGACGTTCTTGCCGCCGGCCAGTGCGCTCATGACGGTGCGCAGGGCGCTCGCCGTCCGTCCGGAGCGACCGATGACACGGCCGAGGTCGTCGGGGTGGACCCGGACCTCGAGCAGGTCACCGCCGCGGCGGAGCTCCTTGTGGCGCACGACGACGTCGTCCTTGTGGTCGACGATGCTGGTGACGAGGTGCTCGAGAGCCTCTTCGAGCATCAGGCTCAGGCCTTGTCCTCGGCGTCCGCGTCGGCCTTGACCTCGTCGACCGCGGGCTCCTCGGTGACCTCAGCCTGCTCGGCGGCGGGCTCGGCCTTCTTGGCTGCCTTCTTCCGCGGCGTGGTGGCGCGGGAGGCGTCCTCGTCGGTCTTGGCGCCGGCAGCGGCCAGCGCAGCCTCGTAGAGCTCCTTCTTGCTCTTCTTAGGCTCCTTGACCTTCAGCGTGCCCTCGGCACCGGGCTCACCCTTGAACTTCTGCCAGTCACCGGTGACCTTGAGCAGAGCAAGGACGGGCTCGGTCGGCTGGGCGCCGTTGGCGAGCCAGTACTGCGCGCGCTCGCTGTCGATGTCGATGACCGAGGGCTCCTCGGTGGGGTGGTACTTGCCGATCTCCTCGATGGCGCGGCCATCGCGCTTGGTGCGCGAGTCCATGACGACGACGCGGTAGAACGGGGTGCGGATCTTGCCCATCCGCTTGAGACGAATCTTGACGGCCACAGGTGTGGTCCCTTTCCAGATGTATGCGAGGCACGGCGAGACCGGGTGGGGAACACACGGGGAACCTGTACCTCTGGGGTAGGCGCGCGGCGCGAGCGAGAGGGGCCCACACCACACGGGTACGAGCGACCATTCTGCCAGAGGTCGCGGGATGCTCCGAACCGGCGCCGACCGAGCTCGGCTCAGATCGCCGACCGACCTCGGCTCGGGTCGCCGACCGACCTCCGCATGAGTCCCCGACCGAGCACGAGCTCGGGCGACCGACCGCGAGCGGCAGCGGCTCAGACCACCCGCACCCCGCGCAGGACGATCGCGACGGGATCGGACAGGGTCCGCAGGTCCTCGCGGGGATCCTCCTTGAGGATGACGAGGTCGGCGGGGTCGCCCTCATCCAGCCCGGCGTGACCGAGCCACTCGCGGGCCCGCCACGTGGCAGCGCCCAGCACGTCGATCCGGGACAGTCCGGCCCGCTCGAGCTCGAGGGCCTCCTCCGGCACCAGTCCGTGACTGATGTGGCCGCCGGCGTCGGTGCCGACGTAGACCGGCACCCCGGCCTCGTGGGCAGCACCGATGGTCTCGTAGCGGCGGGCATGGAGGTCGAGCATGCGGTCCCGGTAGAGCGGGAACTTCTCCCCCGCCGCAGCCGCGAAGTCGGGGAAGTTGGCGATGTTGATGAGCGTGGGCACGATGGCGATCCCCTGCTCGGCGAACTGCGAGATGGTCTCGGGCTCAAGGCCGGTCGCGTGCTCGATGCAGTCGGTCCCGGCCGCGGCGAAGTCGTAGAGCACCTCCTGGCCGAAGCAGTGTGCCGTGACCCGTGCCCCCTCCTCGTGCGCGGCGGCGATGGCCTCGGTCAGCACGTCGCGTGGCCAGCACGGCTGGAGGTCTCCCGCGTCCCGGTCGATCCAGTCCCCCACGAGCTTGACCCAGCCGTCACCGGCCCGAGCCTCGGCGCGGACCCGGCTGACGAGCTGGTCGGGCTCGACCTCGTGGCCGTAGTTCCTGATGTAGCGCCGGGTCCGCGCGATGTGGCGGCCGGCGCGCACGATGCGCGGCAGGTCCTCGCGGTCGTCGATCCAGCGGGTGTCGGCAGCCGAACCGGCGTCCCGGATGAGCAGCGTTCCGTGGTCGCGGTCGGTGAGCGCCTGGGTCTCGGCCTCGGCATCCGAGACCGCCCCCTGAGGTCCCAGACCGACGTGGCAGTGGGCATCGACATACCCGGGCAGGACCCAGCCACCGACCGAGGTGACGTCGTGGCGGCCCGCGGGCGGCGCATACGTGATGATCCCGTCGACGACCCACGCCTGGGCGCGCACGTCGTCTGGGCCGGCGAGGATCGGACCGCGCAGGTGGAGGACGTCACTCATGACACCGAACCTAGATGATGCCCGGTCGACGCGGGTGGATCAGGTGCCCGAAGCCCCGTCTGCGGCCTCGTCCGAAGCGCCGCCCGCAGCCCGCTCCGGCCCGAGGATGAACCGGCGCAGCGCCTCGACGACGACCTCCGGTCGCTCCGTGTGCACCCAGTGCCCGGCCCCCTTCACCGTCACCTGGAGCGTGCGGGGGAACAGGGCGCGCATCGTCTCGGCGTCCTCCTCCCGCACGTAGCGTGACTCGCCGCCGACGAGCCACAGCACGGGGTTTGGGTACGGCTCGTAGTCCCCGGGCTGCACCGGCCAGCCACCCATGCGTGCCTCACCAGCGATGTCGCGGGCGACGAGGTCGAGGTTCGTCTGCCAGCGCCAGGAGTCCTTGTCGCGGCGCAGGTTCTGCAGGAGGAAGGCCTTGACCCCCGGGTCGGGCTCGTCGAAGAGCTCCTCGGCCTCGGCGCGCGTGGAGATCTGATCGAGCGGGAGGCGCTGCATCTCCTCGACGTAGCCGCTGAAGCGGTCCAGGTTGCCGTAGTCGCGCGGCGCGATGTCGACGACGACGAGCCGCTCGATGAGATCGGGCCTCTGCAGCGCCGCGATCATCGCGGTCTTGCCGCCGAGGGAGTGACCGACGAGGGTCCACCGCTCCCCCCGCGTCGCAGTCTCGAGGGTGTCGATGACCTGGGCAGCGTAGGCGTCGAAGGAGAAGTCCTTCGTCCACGACGACCGTCCGTGGTTGGGCAGGTCGAGCAGCAGCGCCTGGGTCTGGTCACCGTTCGGACCGCTGACCGCCTTGGCGATCTGCATCCAGTTGCGGCCCTGGCCGAACAGGCCGTGGAGGTATGCGACGCGCGGCCCCGCGGACCCGGTCGCCAGCGCGAAGAGAACCATCAGCCACCGTCGCCAGCAGCACGGGCGTACCAGAACGTTCCTATTGGCACGTTGTGGTACGCGTCGCTGTCCATGACCAGGGCTCAGCCCTTACCGAGGAACTTCTCGAATACAGACGCCTTAGCGCTGTACGAGTCAGCCTCACAAGGTCGGCCCGGATGAGCGCTGTGGGTTGCATTCTTCTCGGCTAGTTCTCGCACGGGGTGAGCCTAGCCGAACCACATAAGGCGGCCCCCGCGATGCGCAAACATCCGAGGGCCTGACGACGAACCAAACCGGAAAGGGGTTCATCGTGGGCACAAGACTACCCATCAGCAGCGACAACACTCCACCCCCCGCAGGGCGCGTCTACAGGATGCGCAGCGGCAGCGGCCGGACCTGGCAGGTTGGCCCGACGTCCTCGGACGGATCGCCGACCACCCTCGAGCACGCGCGGCGGATCGCCTCCGAACTCGGTTTCGAGCTCGTCGAGGATCGCCCACAATGGCGCGCGTCGTGTGAGGCGTGCGGGTGGTCGACGGCGGCACCGACCTACGCAGACGCAGGCGAGGCGGCCAGGGCGCACGCCGACGAGTGCCCTGAGGCAGCGACGCTCGTCGAGGCGGTGTGAGCCGTGGCTATCGCGCTAATCCTCTTCGCCCTGACCGCCCTCGCGGCCTACGCGCTCCCGATGCGGCACCAGCCATGAGCACCGCGGCGGCCTACATGCGGCCCGTACACGACTCGCAGCGGCCTGCGCTGCCTGTCCTGCCACCGACACGCCACGAGACCGCCACGGACGCTCTGTGCGTGCTCTGGGACCAGTTGGAGGCGATGGGCACCGACCAGGCTCGGGCGTTCCTCACCGGCCCTGCAGCGGCGTTCCTGCTCGGCCTTGACG
>JAAYCP010000175.1 GCA_012729695.1 Actinomycetales bacterium
CAGCTCGAGCGGGCTCTGTCCCTGCAGCCCGATCTGGTCTCGCTCGTCGGCGGCGGCAACGACATCCTGCGGCCCTCGGTCGACCTCGACGCCCTCGCCGAGCGGTTCGATGCCGCGGTCGCCAAGATCCGTGCGTCGGGAGCCGACGTGCTCCTCTGCACCCCGACCGATCCTCGTGAAGCGGGCGTGTTCCGCACTCTGCGGCCCCGGAACGCGATCCACACGGCGAACATGTTCACCATCGCGCAGAACCACGGGTGCTACATCATCAACCTCTGGGGCCTGCGCGCGACCCAGGACTGGCGGATGTGGGGCGAGGACCGGATCCACCCGTCCTCGCTCGGACACGAACGGATCGCCCAGGCGGCGCTGCTCGCGCTCGGGCTCCCCGAGACCGACCCCGACTGGCGCCTTCCGCTGCCGAAGCAGAACCGGGCCGGCCGGCGCCAGGAGCTGCGCGAGCACGCCGTCTGGGCGCGCACCCACGCGGCCCCCTGGGTGCAGCGTCGCCTTCGCGGTGTCTCCTCCGGCGACACGCTGCAGCCGAAGCGTCCCGAGCTCGGCCCCATCTAGGCGCCTCGAAGGTCGGGGATCGGTCAGTCCGATGGGTTGCGGTCCGGTGGAGTGACGACGTGTGACGAAAGAGTCGCTATCACGGCTCCTTCGTCACACGCACCCCGCTTCAGGCGAGGAAGTCCACGACCAGCTTCGAGAACGCCTCGGTGTGCTCGATCTGCGTCCAGTGCCCGCACCGGCCGAAGATGTGGGCCTGGGAGTCCTCGATCCACTGCAGCAGGGTCAGCGTGGTCGACAGCGGGATGACCTTGTCGTCGCGACCGTGGATGAGCAGCGTCGGGTGCGGGATCGCCCGCAGGTCGCTCTCGTCGTGGGCCATCGCGTCCACCCAGCGCTGCCGCGGAGCGGGGAACATTGCGGAGAACGCCTCCTGCGCACCGGGCCGCAGGCTCGCCTCGTAGCGCATCCGGACCAGGTCGTCGGTGGCGAGCGATCCGTCATAGGCGAAGACGTCCCGGATGAGGTGCCCCATCGTCTCCAGGGACGGCTCGTACCCCCACACCGCATCGAGACCCTCGGTGATCTCGAACGGCACACCCACCGATCCCATGAGCACGAGCCGGTCGACCCGCTCCGGGTGCGAGATCGCGAGCGCGAGCGCCATCGAGCCACCGAAGGAGTTGCCCACGACGCAGACCCGCTCCAGGCCCAGGGCATCGAGGAGGTCGACGATCTGCTGCAGCCAGGTCGCCCGTGAGTACTCCCAGCCGCCGGGCACCTGCGAGTAGCCGAAGCCGGCGAGGTCGGGGGCGATGACGCGGTGGTGCTCGGTGAGGTAGGGCATCGGCAGGCGCCAGTTCGCCCACGCGCTCACCCCAGGACCGGACCCGTGGAGCAGCAGCAAGGGCGGCCCGTCACCGAGGTCGTGGTAGTTCGTCGTCACCTCGCCCGTGACGATGCGTGCGCCGATCTCGGGATTGCTCTGCACAGGAGCGGGGGTATGCGTCGCCATGCTCTCCCTTCTACTCGCCTCTCCCCCGGGCCGGGTGACGTGTTCCGCTCACGCGAACCAGCGCTCCTCATCTCGTGGGGAAGCCTGGTGTCGTCATGGCAGCACCCACCTTCCCCACGAGGACGCCCCACTCCCGTGGGGACGATGGCTGTCGTCATGGCAGCACCCACCTTCCCTACGACGCCCCACTCGCGCGGTCCGTCTACCGGCTGGGCTCTGGAATGTGTCAGGCGCAACGCTTAGCGTGAGGGAGTGAGTCAGGCACCGAGCATCCGGACGGTCGGGGAGCTGCGCGCGAGCGGCGATGTGCAGAAGTCGCTGCGCGAGGAGATCCGCGACAACCTGCTGGCCAAGCTGGCCGCGGGCGATGACCCCTGGTCAGGGCTGCACGGATTCGGCTCGACCGTCATCCCCCAGCTCGAGCGGGCGCTGCTCGCCGGGCACGACGTCGTCCTCCTCGGCGAGCGCGGGCAGGGCAAGACCCGCCTGCTGCGCAGCCTCGTGGGTCTCCTCGACGAGTGGTCGCCGGTCATCGAGGACTCCGAGCTCGGCGAGCACCCCTACGAGCCGATCACCTCCGAGTCCAAGCGCCGGGCGCAACGCGATGGCGACAACCTGCCGGTCGCGTGGCGGCACCGCACCGAGAGGTACGCCGAGAAGCTCGCCACCCCGGACACCTCGGTCGGCGACCTCATCGGCGACGTCGACCCGATGCGCGTCGCGGAGGGCCGGCGCCTCGGTGACCCCGAGACGATCCACTTCGGACTCATCCCCCGCAGCCACCGCGGCATCATCGCGATCAACGAGCTCCCCGACCTCGCCGAGCGCATCCAGGTCGCGATGCTCAACGTGATGGAGGAGCGCGACATCCAGATCCGCGGCTACGTGCTGCGGCTGCCGCTCGACGTGCTGGTCGTCGCGTCGGCGAACCCCGAGGACTACACGAACCGCGGGCGGATCATCACCCCGCTCAAGGACCGTTTTGGCGCCGAGATCCGCACCCACTACCCCGTCGAGCTCGTCGACGAGGTCGCGGTGGTGCGCCAGGAGGCCCACCTCGTCGCGACCGTGCCGGACGTACTCATCGAGATCCTCGCCCGCTTCACCCGAGGTCTGCGCGACTCCAGCGCCGTCGACCAGCGCTCGGGCGTCTCGGCGCGGTTCTCCATCGCCGGGGCCGAGACGGTGGCGGCGTCCGCGCTGCACCGCGCCACGGTCCGCGGTGAGTCCGACGCCGTGGCGCGGGTCGTCGACCTCGAGACGGCGGTCGACGTGCTCGGCGGGAAGGTCGAGTTCGAGGCCGGCGAGGAGGGTCGGGAGCAGGCCATCCTCCAGCACCTGCTGCGGACTGCGACCGCCGAGACCGTGCGCGAGCACTTCCGCGGGATCGACTTCGCGCCGCTCGTCGAGGCGCTCGACGGCGGGCTCCTCATCGTCACCGGCGAGCAGGTGACCGCCGCGGAGCTGCTCGGTGAGCTGCCCGAGCTGAGAGCAGGCGCCGACGGCCGCACGCTCTACGACGAGGTCTGTGAGCGGCTGGGCGCGCGGTCGGTCGGCGAGCAGGCCAGCGCGGTCGAGCTCGCCCTCGAGGGTCTCTATCTCGCGCGCAAGATCGCCAAGGAGTCCGACGGCGCCCGGACGGTCTACGGGTGAGGGTGCCGTGAGTCCGTCCCGTCCCTCCCGACGCTCCCGCTACAGCCGGTATGCGGGTGGGCCCGACCCGCTCGCCCCACCGGTCGATCTGGCCGAGGCGCTGGATGCGATCGGCGAGGACGTCATGGCAGGCGCCTCACCCGAGCGGGCGATGCGTGAGTTCCTCCGCCGCGGCAGCCGGGACCGGGTCGGTCTGGACGAGCTGGCCCGCAGGGTCGCGCAGAAGCGCCGCGACCTGCTGAGCCAGCACTCCCTGGGACGCACGCTCGACGAGATCCGTGAGCTCCTCGACAAGGCCGTGCTCCAGGAGCGCGGACAGCTGGCCCGGGACATCACCATGGACGACGCCGACCGGGCCTTCAGGGAGACCCGCCTCGATGCCCTGCCCCCGTCCCCTGCGGCGGCGGTGACCGAGCTCGCGGACTACGACTGGCAGTCCAGCGAAGCCCGGGAGACCTTCGAGCAGATCAAGGACCTCCTCGGCCGGGAGATGCTCGACCAGCAGTTCGCCGGGATGAAGCAGGCCCTCGAGAACGCCACCGATGAGGACCGGCAGCGCATCCAGGAGATGCTCGACGACCTCAACTCCCTCCTCGACAAGCACGCTCGGGGCGAGGACACCGAGGCCGACTTCGCAGACTTCATGGCCAAGCACGGCGAGCACTTCCCCGAGAACCCTCAGTCCGTCGAGGAGCTCATCGACTCCCTCGCCAGGCGCTCGGCTGCGGCGCAACGGATGCTCAACTCGATGACCGAGGAGCAGCGCCGCGAGCTCATGGAGCTCTCCGCGCAGGCCTTCGGCTCGCCGCAGCTCGCGGATTCACTTGCCCGTCTCGGCTCCCACCTGCAGGCGTTGCGTCCCGGTGAGGACTGGGACGGCTCAGAGCGATTCGGTCAGGGCCAGGGACTCGGCCTCGGGGACGGGACCGGCGTCCTGCAGGACGTCGCTGACCTCGACGCGCTCGCTGAGCAGCTGTCCCAGGCCTACCCGGGGGCACGCCTCGACGACATCGACCTCGACGCGCTGAGCCGGCACCTGGGCGACGACGCAGCGGTCGAGGCGCGCACCCTCGCCGAGCTCGAGAAGGCGCTGCGCGAGAGCGGCTACCTGCGCCGCGACTCCGACGGCTCGTTGCGCCTCTCCCCCAAGGCGATGCGCCGCCTCGGCAAGGAGCTCCTCAAGGACGCCACCACCCGCCTCTCCGCGCGTCAGGGCCAGCGGGACGCCCGCCTCGCCGGCGCCGCAGGCGAACGCAGTGGCGCCTCCCGCGAGTGGCAGTTCGGTGACACCGAGCCGTGGGACGTCACCCGGACCGTCACCAACGCCGTGACGCGCACGGTGAGCGAGGGAGGCGATCCCAGCCAGGGCATACGGCTGGACGTGCGTGACATCGAGGTGACCGAGACCGAGGCGCGGACCCGCTCAGCGGTAGCCCTGCTCGTCGACACGTCGTTCTCGATGGCGATGGACGGCCGGTGGGTGCCGATGAAGCGGACGGCTCTGGCGCTGCACCACCTCGTCGGGACCCGGTTCCGCGGCGACCACCTGACGATGATCGCCTTCGGGCGCTACGCGCGGACGATGGACATCGAGGAGCTCACCGGTCTCGATGCCCTGTGGGACAAGGGGACGAACCTCCACCACGGGCTGCTGCTCGCGAACCGGCACTTCCGCAAGCACTCCGGGGACCAGCCGGTCCTCCTCATCGTCACCGATGGCGAGCCGACCGCGCACCTGCTGCCCGACGGGCAGGTGTGGTTCGACTACCCGCCGCACCCGCTCACGATCGCCAAGACGGTCGAGGAGCTCGACGCGGCCCGGCGCCTCGGCGCGCAGGCGACGTTCTTCCGGCTCGGCGAGGATCCCGGGCTGGCGCGCTTCGTCGAGCAGATGGCGCGACGCGTCGATGGTCGTGTCGTGGTGCCCGAGCTCGACGACCTCGGTGCTGCCGTCGTCGGGTCCTATCTCGGCGCACGGCAGGGCTGGGACCGTGGGTGGACGCACACCAGCGACTGGTTCGGCGGCAACCGGGGCTTCTGGGTCGGCGACGTCTGACCTCTTCCGGCTCACAACGGCCCGCCGCCCCCGTACCACAACGTGACAATAGGAACGTTGTGGTACGCCGATGACGCCGGTCTGCCCTACGCGTGAGAAATGTGCCGTCATGGCAGCACCTTTGCCACACACTGCTCTGCCGCACGGTGAGGCGGGCTGCCGGGGGTGTACCACAACGTGACAATAGGAACGTTGTGGTACGCCCGGCTAGCTCGGGCGGGGACCTGCTAGCGCATCCCTGAGGTGGCAGCCGAACTCTCTCTGTCACCGCATGTGCGGTGGTAACGTCACTTCTATGACGCAGTTGCGGATCTCTGAAGCCGCACGGCTCCTCGGCGTCTCCGACGACACCGTGCGACGGATGGTCGACTCCGGCCGCCTGCCTGCCACCAAGGACGAGGCCGGACGTCTCGTGGCCGATGGTGCCGACGTCGCTGCCATCGCCCAGGAGCTGGCGCACCCCGCACCGGCCGGACCGGTGACGGACGAGTCCGCCCGCAACCGGATGCGTGGGCTCGTCACCCGCGTCGTCAAGGACACGGTCATGGCCCAGGTCGAGATGCAGTGCGGCCCGTTCCGCGTCGTCTCCCTCATGTCCAGGGAGGCGGTCGACGAGCTCGGCCTCGAGGTCGGGAGCGTCGCGATCGCCTCCATCAAGGCCACGAACGTCATCGTCGGTGTCCCGTGAGAGCCCTCGCACTCGGCGTGATCGGCCTCTGCAGTGTGCTCGGACTCGTCGGCTGTTCCACCAGTGGGACGGACGCGCCCGAGGGCTCCGGTGCGCTGGCCGAACCAGGTGGCCCTGCGGCCGGAACGCGCGACACGGACTCCGAGCCGACCACCCTCACCGTCCTCGCCCCAGCCTCACTGACCGAGGCGTTCACCGAGCTCGCGACGCAGTACGAGTCGCTCTACCCACAGGTGCGGATCGACCTCAGCTTCGGCTCGAGCACGACGCTGGCCCAGCAGGTCGCCGAAGGAGTCCAGGCAGACCTCTTCGCCAGCGCAGGGACGGACGCCCTGGCCCTCCTGCCCGAGAGGTATGCGCGGGGCGGCGGGGAGACCACGATCGCCTCCAACGAGCTCGAGATCGCGGTCGAACTCGGCAACCCACGGGGGATCACTGGGCTCGAGGACTTCACCCGCACCGACCTCGACACCGTGCTCTGCGTCCAGACCGCGCCATGCGGGACAGCGGCGGACGAGGCGTTCCGCGCCGCCGGCCTGACTCCCACGCCGGTGTCCCGCGAGATCGACGTCAAGGCCACCCTGGCCAAGGTGAGCCTCGGCGAGGCCGACGCCGCGCTCGTCTACCGGTCGGACGTCGTGACCTCCACGGCGGTAGACGGGGTGACCATCCCGACCGAGCACAACGTCTCGCTCACGTACCCACTCGTCTGGTTCAACGCCGAGCCGCACACCATCGGCTTCGTCGACCTCATCACCGGGCCGGACGGGCGGGCTGCCCTCGAAGCCGCCGGTTTCGCCGCACCCTGACGCCCCACGACAGCCCCGTCAACCGAACAGACACGAGCAAGCACGACCAGCGACCTCGAAAGCGACCACATGATGACCGACGCAGCACAGTCACGACAGCGGGACGGAGTACCGGCATTCCGCCGACGCCTCGCCGGCAGCCGCGCCCCGCTGCTCACACTCGCCACCCTCGGCATGGCCCTGGTCGTCCTCCCGCTGCTGGGGCTCATCGCGCGCACCGACTGGCCCGGCCTGCTCACCCATCTCCGCGCCCCGGTCGTCTGGCCTGCCATCCGGCTGTCGCTCATCACGACCCTCATCACCCTGGGACTGGCGATGCTTCTCGGCACGCCGCTGGCCTGGCTGCTCTCCCGCGCGACCGGACGCCTCGCCACGTGGATGCGAGCGCTGCTCACCGTCCCCGTCGTCCTGCCGCCGGTGGTGGGAGGAGTCGCCCTCCTCCTCGCATACGGAAGGAACGGTCTCGTCGGCGCTCCGGTGTTCGATGCGCTCGGCCTGCGGATTCCGTTCACCCCGCTGGCGGTGGTCCTCGCGCAGCTCTTCGTCTCGCTGCCGTTCTACGTCCTCGCCGTCGAGGGTGCGATGCGCTCCGTCGACCCGCGCTTCGACCACGTAGCAGCCACGCTCGGCGCGTCCCCGACCCGCGTCTTCCTCCGCGTCGGCCTCCCCCTCGCGGCGCCGGGGATCGCCGCCGGCGCGGCCCTGGCCTGGGCCCGTGCCCTGGGTGAGTTCGGCGCGACGATCACCTTCGCGGGCAACCTCACCGGCCGGACGCAGACCGCGCCCCTGGCGGTCTACGTCGCCCTCCAGTCCGACCCGCAGGCCGCCATCGCCCTCTCCATCGCGATGCTCGCCGTCTCGATCGCGGTCCTCGGTCTCCTCCGCGGACGGTGGATGGGATGACTCTCGAGGCGCACATCCGGGCACGCCGAGGCGACTTCGAGGTCGACCTCGCGGTGCACGCCGAGGCCGGGTCCGTCGTCGCGCTCCTGGGTCCCAACGCCTCTGGCAAGACGACGACCATCGACGCCATCGCCGGACTCGTGCCGCTGACCGGTGGCCACGTCAGGGTGGGCGGGCGCACCTGGGCGGACGCGCATACGTCCGTGCCACCGCAGGAGCGGAGCACCGGGCTGGTCGCGGCGCAGCACCTCCTCTTCCCGCACCTGACGACGCTTGACAACGTCGCCTTCGGTCCCCGCAGCAGAGGTATGCGACGCGCACCTGCCCACGCCCGCGCCCGGTCCGAGCTGGTCGCCCTCGGCATCGGCGAGCTCGCCGCGCGACGTCCGCGCGAGCTGTCGCAGGGTCAGAGCCAGCGGGCTGCTCTCGCGAGGGCGCTCGCGACGGATCCGGACGTCCTGCTCCTCGACGAGCCGCTCTCCGCGCTGGATCCAGCCACCCGTGCCGAGGTGCGCGCGGTGCTCGGGCGACGACTCGCCGCCTTCCCGGGGGTCACCCTGCTCGTCACGCACGACCCACTCGACGCGTTGACGCTCGCCGACCGGCTCGTGTTCATCGATCAGGGGCGGATCGCCCAGGAGGGGCCGCCGGAGGAGGTCATCGCCCGGCCGCGGGACCCCTACGTCGCCCACATCGTCGGCCTGAACCTCTACCAGGGGCAGACCGTCGACGACGCGACCGTCTCCACAGTGATCGGGCCGGTCATGACGAGCGGAGTGGAGTCACGCGGGTCGTGCTGGGTCGCCTTCGCCCCTGCTGCTGTCTCGCTCTACCCCGAGCTGCCGGTGGGGTCCCCCCGAAATGCGTTCCGGTGCACCGTGGCCTCGGTCGAGGTCCTCGGCCAGCTTGCGAGGGTGCGCCTCACGACCTCGGACGGGCACCCGCTCGTCGCCGAGGTGACGACGACCTCGGTGGCCGAGCTGCGGCTCCACACCGGCGCAGCCCTCTGGGCGACGGTCAAGGCGACCGAGGTCAGTGCGTATCCGGCGTGAGTCCGAGCATCCCTGCGAGCGAGCGGATCTCCCGCGCAACTGCATCTCTTCGCGTGGCGCTGAAGGGCTCGTCCTCATGCACGGCATGGACCCGTAGCAGCCCGGCGTCATGGTCGGCCGTCGAGTCGACCTTCCCGACCAACCTGTCACCGTCGAGGATCGGCAGGGCGTAGTAGCCCCACTTCCGCTTCGCCGCCGGGATGTACATCTCGAGGCGGTAGTCGAACCCGAAGATCTCGACCATCCGGCGTCGGTCGAAGATGAGCCGGTCGATCGGTGAGAGCAGGGCGACCCGGCCGTGGAAGCCGTCGCTGCGCAACCGGCTCAGCAGGTCCGGATCGACGCGCCAGGCGCCGCGGACAACCTCGATCGTCGCCTCCTCCCCCGCGTCGCCGACGTCGATCGACTCCGCGGGACACTGGGGGCCTGCCGGTCGGGCGATCCCGAGGCTGGCCAATCTCCGGCGGTCCCGCTCAGCCTCCGCCTCGTCCGCGGGCACGACCGTCTCATCGGGCCACACGCGCTCAGCGAGATCCCACTGGCGTGCCCCACCCTCGCGCGAGACCACTGCGACCTCGCCCCGGGCCTCCATGAAGTCGAGCATCCGCTGGACGTTCTTGGTGTTGGTCCACCCGGTGGATCTCCAGTCCTCCACACACGTGTCGGGCAACGCGGTGGCTGGGAGCGGCCCATCCGAGCGCAGGATCTCGAGGATGTCCCGGCGGCAGGCGTCGTTGGTGGCGACCCACTGGACATAGAGCTCGTGCGCACGCTGCGACCACTGCGCCATCTCGGCCCGATAGAGCGCGATGTCCTCGACCGGCCGGTAGTGCCCCTGGAGCTCGACGACGCGACCGGAGTCCAGCAGCGCATCCAGGTCCGAGGGTCGGTAGGCGCGCCCCAGCCGGCTCCACAGGACGAGGTCCGGGCTCGGTGCCACGCGACGGGTGAGGTCGATCTGCAGGGTGCCGAGATGCCGAATGACCTCGAGCGGGTCGTCGAGCCGGGGAGCATCGAGCAGCTGGGCCATCACCGCGAGGCGACGGGCCTCCCGCACGGTCAGCTCGTGCATACCCAGCAGGATAGGTCGGTGAGCGCGGCTGCGCCTGTCGGGCGACGGCATACCATCGGGACATGCCAGCAACGAGGCTGATGCCCACCGAGGTCGGTCAGGACCTCATCGCCCTGACCCGCGAGATCGCGGACAAGGAGCTGCGGCCCAGGGTCGACGAGGCCGAGCGGGCGGCCGCCCCCGAGGCCCTCGCCGCCGACCCGGGCAGCGCCGACGACGTCTTCCCCCGCGAGGTGTTCGCCACCCTCGGCCAGGCCGGACTCCTCTCGCTGCCCTACCCGGAGGCCTTCGGCGGCGGGGAGCAGCCGTACGAGGTCTACCTCCAGGTGCTCGAGGAGATTGCCCACGCGTGGATGTCGGTGGCCGTGGGGGTCTCGGTGCACGGCCTCACGTGCTACCCCGTGTTCACGTACGGCACCGAGGAGCAGAAGGAGCGCCTGCTCCCGGGGATGCTCTCGGGAGACCTGCTCGGCGCATACTGCCTCTCCGAGCCGCTCGCGGGATCGGACGTGGCGTCGATGACGACCCGGGCCACCCGCGACGGCGACACCTACGTCATCAAGGGCCGCAAGGCGTGGATCAGCCATGCCGGGCACGCCGACTTCTACACGACCTTTGCCCGGACCTCCGACGACGGCGGGCGCGGACTCTCGTGCTTCATTGTCCCGGCGGACGCCCCAGGCCTGTCCTTCGGTGCGCCCGAGCGGAAGATGGGGCTGCACTGCGACACCGTCCGCGAGGTGATCTTCGACGACGTGCCTGTCGCGGCCGACCGGCGCATCGGCGAGGAGGGGCAGGGCTTGGCGATCGCACTCTCCGCCCTGGACTCCGGACGTCTCGGAATCGCTGCAGGTGCAACGGGACTCGCGCAGGGGGCTCTCGACGTCGCCGCCAAGTATGCGCAGGAGCGTGAGCAGTTCGGTCGCCCCATCGCGGCGAACCAGGGCCTGGCATTCCTGCTCGCGGACCTCGAGGCGGCGACGACCTCGGCGCGCGCGACG
>JAAYCP010000176.1 GCA_012729695.1 Actinomycetales bacterium
CGCCACCACCGGTGGGCGAGGATCGCGACGCCGACGAGGAACAGGAGCGGCTCGGCATCGACGAGGGCGTCTCCGACCGCACCGAGTGAGGAGAGCGCTGTCACGGCGTGGGGGTTCGGCACCGCGAGCGATGGCTCACTGCCCACGTCCACCGTGGCGGAGCCGAGCATACGCAGCACCGTCGCGACCACGGTCAGTCCTGAGGCACCGACGACCAGCCACCCGTGCCACCGCCGCACGAACATGCCGGTCGGCATCAGCAGAAGCAGCGCGATGACCGCAACCGTCTTGGCCATGAACACCCCGTCAGCGACCGCATTGAGCCATGCGTCGCCGCTGCCGTTCTCGATGCGGCCCACCGCCGCCGCCTCGAGTACCCAGGCCGCGAAGATCAGCGCTCCCGCCACACACAGTGCCCGTGCCGCCCCATGGCGGGGCGTCAACGCGACCGCCGCAAGCCCGCTGGCGAGCCAGGCCACCAAGGGGACCAGGACGTACGGGTCACTGGACACGACCCGATTATGTCCCTGCCGAAGGGCGGTTCGCCTGTAGTGCACACCACCTCCCACCTACACCAACGACCACCCCCTTCGGCAGCCGAGGGCAGGCGCCAAGGATCCGCTGAGGTTCACGGTGGTGGTGTCACTTCTCGCGTCACTCTGGAGGAACAATGCACCGTCACATCACTACGGCAGCGTTCTCGCTCGCCGCCCTGTCCTGGACGCTCGGCCAGGGCCTGCTACCCGACATGGGCACCGGGACCAGCGACCGCTACAACGCGGTCGCGGCGAACCCAACCCTCGAGTCTCTCTCGGCCGCGCTCCTCGTCATCGGCAGAGCCTTCCTGGTCCTGGGGTCGCTCGCCGCGATCTACCGCCTTGCCACAGTGGTCGCGTCCAGGGGCCGCTCACTGATGCTCGCAGGGTCCGCACTGACCGGTCTCGGAGGCCTCTGGCTCGTCGGCGGACGCGGAGCGTTCAACCTGATGTTCGTCCGCATCGTCGAGACCGGGAGCCTTCGGACTCGTCCTCGCCGGCCGCGCCATCGACTCAGCTCACAGGCAGACAACGCGCACGGCACCCGCTGACTACGACCTGGCGGAGGTCCCCACCGCCTCATGAGCGACTGCCAGGACAGGAAAGGCAGGTGACGGGATACTCGCCAATCGTCGCCCGAACGGCTGAGATTCACGGCGGCTCCGGTCCGCTCTCACCTGCGCCGATGCATACGGCTGGATGTCGCCCTCGTTGTGGTTGTTCACGGGTAGGGCGGGAGTGATTGGATGAGCGCATGACGGAAACGACGGCGCCGCGCGAAGTCGGTGTCACGGAGCTGGTCCTGCGCGATGCGCATCAGAGCCTCATGGCGACCCGGATGGCGCTCGAGGACATGGTCGACGCCTGCACCGACATCGACGCGGCCGGCTACTGGTCCGTCGAGTGCTGGGGCGGGGCGACGTACGACGCCTGTATCCGCTTCCTCAACGAGGACCCGTGGGAGCGGCTGCGCACGTTCCGGGAGCTCATGCCGAACAGCCGCCTCCAGATGCTCCTTCGCGGACAGAACCTCCTCGGCTACCGCCACTACGAGGACGGTGTCGTCAACCGCTTCGTCGAGAAGTCGGCCGAGAACGGCATGGACGTCTACCGCGTCTTCGACGCCCTCAACGACGTGCGCAACGTCAAGGAGGCGATCGCCGCGGTTCGCCGCGTCGACAAGCACGCCCAGGGGACCATCTGCTACACCGAGAGCCCGCTGCACACCGTCGAGGGCTACGTCGAGCTGGCGCGTGACCTCATGGAGCTCGGCTGTGACTCGTTGTGCATCAAGGACATGGCGGCCCTGCTCAAGCCGCAACCCGCATACGACATCGTCAAGGCCATCAAGGACGACCTCGGCGAAGACGTGCGCATCCACGTGCACTGCCACGCGACGACCGGTGTCACGCTCGTCAGCCTCATGAAGGCGATCGAGGCGGGTGCCGACGTCGTCGACACCTCGATCTCGTCGATCTCGCTCGGGCCGGGCCACAACCCGACCGAGTCGCTCGTCGAGATGCTCCGCGGGACGCCGTACACGACGAACCTCGACGACAGCCGGCTGCTGAAGATCAAGGACCACTTCGCGCAGGTCCGTCCCAGGTACAGCCAGTTCATGTCGGCCATCACTGGTGTGGAAACGGAGATCTTCAAGAGCCAGATCCCCGGCGGCATGATCTCCAACATGGAGAGCCAGCTGCGCCAGCAGGGCGCGGGTGACCGGCTCCGTGAGGTGCTCCTCGAGGTGCCGCGGGTGCGCGAGGTGGCCGGGTTCCCCCCTCTCGTCACGCCGTCGAGCCAGATCGTCGGCACCCAGGCCGTGTTCAACGTGCTCATGGGTCCGTACAAGACCCTCACCGCGGAGTTCGCCGACCTCATGCTCGGCTACTACGGCGAGACGATCGGTGAGCGTGACCCCGAGATCGTCGAGGCCGCGCGGGTCCAGTCGGGCAAGGAGCCGATCGACGTCCGCCCGGCCGACCTCATCCCACCGGAGTGGGACCGGCTCTCCATCGAGGCCAGCGCGCTCGAGGGCTTCGACGGCACGGACGAGGACGTCCTGACGTATGCGATGTTCCCGGGCGTTGCTCCCGGCTTCTTCGTCGAGCGACCGCAGGGGCCGAAGAACGTCGGTAAGGACCCCGCTGAGCTGGCGACCGACGAGCTGTCCAAGCAGTCGGGCGGTCCGGTCAAGGGTCCCATCAACTACTCCGTGACGATGAACGGCAAGTCGCACTCCGTCACTGTCGAGAGAGCCTGAGGTCAGACGTGAGCAAGATGAACCACCAGGCCTCGATGGAGCAGCGCATCGCCGACCTGCGCGCCCGCAAGCGGGAGATCGAGAAGGGCGGTGGCGAGGACCGCATACAGAAACAGCATGCGGCCGGGAAGCTGACCGCCCGCGAGCGGATAGCCGCTCTCCTTGACCCGGGAACCTTCCAGGAGACGGGCATGTTCGCCCGCCACCAGTCGAGCTACTTCGGGCTCGACAAGGCCGACTTCCCCGCTGACGGGGTCGTGACCGGCGAGGGCGCGGTCCTCGGACGTCCGGTCCACGTCGCGAGTCAGGACTTCACCGTCGCCGGGGGCAGCGCGGGTGAGGTCCACTCCAACAAGGTCGCCGCAACTCTGCGAGCGAGCCTCGCGACGGGGACGCCGTTCGTCTTCATCAACGACTCCGGCGGTGCGCGTGTCCAGGAGGGCATCGGCTCGCTCGCCGGTTACGGCCGGGTGTTCTACAACAACGTCCTGCTGTCGGGCGTGGTCCCGCAGATCTCGATCATCGCGGGACCGTGCGCCGGTGGCGCTGCTTACTCCCCCGCGCTGACCGACTTCATCATCCAGACCCGCCAGGCCCACATGTTCATCACGGGGCCGAACGTCATCGCCCAGGTGACCGGCGAGCAGGTGACGGCCGATGAGCTCGGCGGCGCGGACGCCCACATGGCGCTCTCGGGCGTCACCCACTTCATCGCCGACGACGACGAGCAGGCGGTGCTCATCGCGAAGAAGCTGCTGAGCTTCCTCCCGCAGAACAACTCCGAGGACCCGCCGATCGTCGACCCCGATCACGTCGTCGAGGCCGACCCCGAGCTGCCCGGCATCCTGCCGGTCTCGGACAAGAAGGGCTACGACGTCCGCGAGATCATTGTCCGGCTCGTCGACCGCGGCGACTTCCTCGAGGTCCAGGCCGGCTACGCGGCCAACATCGTCGTGGGCTTCGGCCGGATCCTCGGCCGGACCGTGGGCATCGTGGCCAACCAGCCGAAGGTGCTCTCCGGGGTGCTCGACATCAACGCCTCCGACAAGGCCTCGGCATTCGTGCGCTTCTGCAACGCGTTCAACATCCCCCTGCTCACCCTCGTCGACGTCCCCGGCTTCCTGCCCGGCGTCGCCCAGGAGCACGACGGGATCATCCGGCACGGCGCCAAGCTGCTGTATGCCTACTCCGCGGCCTCGGTCCCGAAGATCACCGTCGTGCTGCGCAAGGCGTACGGCGGCGCCTACGTCGCGATGTGCTCCAAGGACCTCGGTGCCGACAAGGTCTTCGCCTGGCCCACCGCCGAGATCGCGGTCATGGGGGCCGAGGGGGCCGCCGAGATCGTGTTCCGGCGGGAGATCGCCGAGGCCGAGGACCCGGCGGCGCGCCGAGCGGAGCTCGTGGAGGAGTACCGCTCGACCTTCTCGACTCCGTATGTGGCAGCCTCGCGCGGTCTCGTCGACGACATCATCGAGCCGGCGCGGACCCGTGAGTACGTGTCGAGGTCGCTGGAGATCCTCATCAGCAAGCGCACGATCCGGCCAGCTAAGAAGCACGGGCTGGGTCCGACATGAGCGGCTCCATCGGCTCGGACGGCAGCGTCGCGGCCGGCGGCTCGTCGGACGGGGCCCAGTCGATCACGGAGCTGGTCGAGGCGGTCCGCTCGTTGTCGGAGCGGGTGGCCCAGCTCGAGGCCGAGCTGGCCCAGCGGCGCGCGCAGAACCCCGGCGTGCCGGAGGACGTGGCCATCGCCATCTCTGCGGCGGTCGCGGCGTTCCTCGGCCACCGCGCCAAGATCAAGCAGATGCACTACCGCACTGGTCAGGCCTACGCCCAGCAGGGCCGGGTCGTCGTCCAGGCGCACCTGAACACCCAGCGACCGAGGTAGAGGACATGCAGCTCAAGGTGACGGTCAACGGCGTGGCCTACGACGTCGAGGTCGAGGTCGAGGAGGAGCCGCATCCCACGATTGGCGCGATCTTCATGAGCGGCGGCACCTTCTCGCCGACGCCCCAGAAGCCCGCCGCAGGTGGGCCTGCTGGAGACAACGCGGTCACAGCACCGCTCGCGGGGACGGTCACACGCGTCCTCGTCGAGGAGGGTCAGGCCATCGAGGCTGGCGACGTCGTCGTCGTGCTCGAGGCCATGAAGATGGAGACCGAGATCAGCGCACCCCAGGCAGGGACCGTCGACGCCGTCCACGTCTCCCCCGGCACCGCCGTCACCTCCGGACAGGTCCTGCTCGAGATCAGCTGAGCCGAGTACTTCACGCTGCTCGTCGACGCCGGCGACACCCCCGAGCAGGACGCCGAGCGCGTCGCGGACACCTGGACCCACGCTATTGACCCTCAGCAGTTGAACGAGGCACTGAGCCCCGTCCGGGCCACCCTTGGCAGGTTGACTCCGCAGCGGGACGATGTCGCCATGACTCCCGATGATGGCCGTCGCGGTGACACCGATGCACCTGGCACCGCCACCGAAGCCGAACTCCCTGGCCGCGATGCGCGGGCCCTGCGTGAGGACCTCACGAAGGAGTACTTCGCGCTCGTCGATATCGTCGGGGGCTTCGACGGCCGGGTCATGACGGTCAAGGGATGGTCGGTCACCTTGTCCCTGGCCGGCCTCGGGTTGGGCTTCCAGCAGGGGCACTTCGCGCTGTTCGCCCTCGCCGGCGCCACCGCCTTGGCGTTCTGGTTCATCGAAGGGCAGATCAAGACCCAGCAGTGGCGCTACTACTCGCGGATGCGTGACATCGAGATCGCGCACTACCACTTGAACCGCATCACCCTCCCCGAGCTCGGCGAGGCCTCCGCCCTGCGCATCGACCAGCAGTGGAGCTACCAGGGAGACATGCCCGACTGGCGCAACGATCAGCCGTGGCGGCGCACTCCCGACGAGATCCGAGCGTTCCTCTTCAAGCCCTACCGCACCGTCCATGTGCTCTTGCCTCACGCTGTCGCAGTCGTCATCGGCTTCGCGCTCTTCGTCGCAGCATGGGCGGACGCTCCGGGACTGGCTGAGCTCACCCCATAGCAAGGGAGTCGAACGGCAACGGTCTCGTTCGCCTTGGCACGACACGGGGACGCTCGCCTCGGGTGTGACTGGCTCGTCGGCGACTCCACGGGATGCCCTCGCTGACCAGTTCGGCCGGCGTTGTCCTCACCTCGCCATCTGCCCGCCCGATCATGAGGTGCGGCGCCCTGCGCCACATCGGACTCCTCTCGACCTGCACGCACCGTCGGATACCGCTACGTTGCCTCCATGGAGATCACCTCGCGGACAATGTGGTCCGCACTCGCCTCTGCTGCCTTGGTCCTTCCCGCCATCACTGCCGCCCCCGCATCGGCCGCCCCGAAGGCGCCCGTGGTCTTCGACGCCTTGGGCGACTCCTATGGGAGTGGATACGGAGTGCCGCCGTACTCCCAGGAGTGCGGCCGGTCCGCGGCTGCCTATGCCGTCCAGATCGACGGCCGCATGCGCATACAGCTCGACGACTTCGCCGCATGCGCCGGCGCCACCACCAACTCACTTGAGGCCGGCCAGCTGTGGGCACTGGACGAGGACACCGACCTGGTGACCGTCTCCATCGGAGGCAACGACATCGGTTGGGGAACTGTCGTAGCCGCCTGTGTCGCAGGAAGTGACCTCCAGTGCGCCGGCGCAATCGCGGCCACCACCGCCACCATCACGGACACCCTCCCCGGGCTGCTGCGGGACACCTACTCCCAGATCGAGGGCGCCGCTCCCAACGCGCACGTGGTGGTCACCGGCTACCCGCGACTGTTCTCACCCGAGTACGGCTCCTACTTCAACGCCTCTCCGTCTGAGCAGCAAGCAATGAACGACGGCGCCGACCTACTCAACGCCGTGATCGCCGGTGTGGCAGCCGAGTACGGCTTCCAGGTCGTCGACGTGACCAAGCGATTCATTGATCACGGCGTCAACGCCCCCGATCCGTGGATCCTCGGTCTCACCGATCCCGGTCTGTTCCACCCGAATCTCTCCGGCTACGAGGCCTACGCCGCGGCGGTCACGGCAGCGATCAACCCTAATAGCCTCCGCTAGCACAGACGCTCCTTGCTCCGGCCGACCCCCGTCCGAACCGCCCTAGCGGACGGGGTAACGCAGGAGATGTCGGCGCCAGCTCAGGCGCAGAATGATTACCGCAGCCGAAGTCAGGGTGTCTTAGTGCAGGGCTGTGGCGAGGTTGCCCAGGACGAACTGCCAGCCCAGACGGTAGTTGGCAATCGCACCCTTTGAGGTGCGGTGATGCACGGTGACCGTGGTGCCGTTGCCGGTCTCGGTCAGCGTGACCCGGACCAGGTCCTCGACGTCCTCTCCGTCCCAGCGCCACGTGAGCTCGAGGGAGTGCGGCTCGTCCAGCCACAGCACCTCGCCTTCGACGCCGGTCCCGGCTTGCTCGCTGCGCGCCGACCAGCGCCCGCCGGGCTTGGCTTCCATCGTGTATGCGGTGTCGGGCCACTGCGGCCACCACCAGTTCGCGAGGCCGGCAGCAGTGGTCCATGCCGCCCACACGTCGGCGACGGGACTGCTGCACGAGAAGGTGACAACCGAGTCTGTGGTGCCGTGCGGTGCCGCGGGAGAGGATGTGCACCATGCCCAAGCCATACCCCCAGGAGTTCCGCGACGACGTCGTGGCTGTCGCCCGGCAGCGTGAGGACGGGGTCACCCTGACGCAGGACCATCCTGTCGGTCGAGCGCGAGCACGACGGCTTCCAGGAGTGGTGGCAGCCCTACACCGGCGGCGTCGGTCCGGCGGGGGCGTATGTCAGGACGCTCTCACCCGAGCACAGGGATGAGCTTCGCGACCGATGCCGGGCGATGCTGCCCGATGGCCCGTTCGTTCTCATCTCGCGCGCGTGGGCGGTCCGCGGACGCGCCTGAGCGAGTACCAAGACCACGCCCGTCATCCGGCGGTGCGCAGCACCCCGCTCGCCCGTCGATGAGCGCGGTTGGTTGACCTGGCATGACGATTGGCAACGGCGGTCTACCGGATCATGCGGATCTCGACCAGCCCGTCGAGATCCGGATCAGTCTGTTCAGTCCCGTCGTCGATGAAACGGTTCTTCTCGTAGAACCGGTGCGCCCGCGAGTTGTCTTTGGCCACCCACAGCTGAGCAGGTCGCCCACCGAGGGCGTCGTCAAGGAGGGCTTGTCCGACACCTTGTCCGTAGCAGAAAGACAAGACGTACAGCGCGAAGAGCTGCTCATCGCGCACGGGCGGGTGTCCCTGGTGCTCGATCGCTGGACCGTGCACGACAAAGCCGACAATCTCATCTCCCTGCCTGGCGACGCGGACCCGCTGCCTAGCGTCGTCCTCCGAGAGTCGACCCGCCCACATCTGCCGCCGGGCCTGGCGGGCGCTGTCGTCGTAGAAGCGCTCCGGAAGGAGTGCTCCATAGGCTTCTCGCCAGGCTCGAACGTGGACCGAGGCGAGCTCCTCCGCGTCATCCGGGCTCGGTACGGCCAAGCGGACGTCCACAGATGCCACGCTTCATGCTCCCACGCCCGCGACGCCGCGCAACATGGCCAGCAGGAAGCCCCGAATACATCCGGCGCCCAGCCTCAGCCTCCCGACCTGACTCGGCCACCACCGCCATAACCACGGTCAGCTCCCGGCGGAAGGACTCAGGTGATTGCGGCTGAAGAGATGCATGGTCTGCGTCTCGGCATGGGCCCTGGGCCCTGGGCCCTGGGGAGCGTTACGGTTGAGCATGGCCAGGGGGTCGTTCCTGTCCGATCTGCGCAGGTGGGCAGGCGTGAACGGCGGGTACGGGCTGGAAGCTCCTACCCACCTGCTGCGCGCCCTGTACATCCGTGACCACTGCGCCATCCAGGTGCCGGGCGTACCCGCCGCGATCGGGGTCAGCCCGTGCGATCCGCATCCTGATGTGACCGGGGAGTGGATGGCCTGGTGGTCATGGCTGATCGGCCTCGATGTCCTGGACCTGGCCCTGCACGATGCCCCGGGAAGGCCCGCAGTGGGATCGAAATGCCCGCCGCGCTTCTTCGACCTGCTCGAGGCCAATGCCATAGACGTCGCGGCGTGGACCACCACGTGGCGCACCCAGTTCCGGGAGCAGATCCTTCCGCAAGGCACCGCCGTCGAGCGGCAGCTCGCGCTCGATCCGCGCCGTCCGCGGGGTGGGCTGCTGACCGTGCGCGTCCTCCCGCTTCAAGAGGCGTGGCTGAGCTGGGTCGACTCCTCCATGCTCCTGGTCTCTCAAGAACTCCGCACGGATCCGTCCGCCTACGCCGATCAGGCCACCGCAACTATGCCGATCAATCGTTGAAGACGCCGCAGGCCGCAGCGCCCATCGTCGACAGTCCTCCGCGACCCAACGAACCCGCTCACAGCGCAAGGCTGCGGATCACGCCCACCAAGAACATGCGCCGCCCAGCTCCCGGCGAAGTGGGGCACGTTGGCGGGCGACTGGTTTCGCCGGGGGCGATGCTCCCAGAACAGCCCAATGGTGTGCCCGAGCGCCCATCTAGGGTGACCTGTGGATGAGAGCCTGCGCGTTGGGCTCCCATAGTCAGTGATCGACCAGACGACAGTCCCCCGGGACCTGCCGCGGACGACGAGGCGCGCGCGCACCGCGTGACCGCGGCGATGTTGTGCGCGTCACCCACGCCGCGGGGCGCCCGGACCTATCCCAGGCCCTGCTCGGCAAGCCACGCCCTGCCCCGCCGCCGCGACGCTCGGCTCAGCCACGCATCCTGCACCAACTCGACCATTTCGTCGCGCGTCACCTCTCCGAGCCGGCTCGCGCGGACCAGCACCGACAGGTGTCCATCGAAGTGCGGCGTCGTGAAGAACGGGTTGGCCGGATCCTGGACGAGCGCCTGCTTGTCGTGCTCGCCGTCGACCCAGATCACGATGACGTCGTCGTAGGGCTCTCCCGTCTCCGGGTCGAACGCGTCCTTGCGCGGGTTGCGGAAGAAGACGAACGACCTGCCGCCCACTTTGTAGACCGCGTTGTCCTTGGCCTGCTCGACGGTCACGTGCGGCATAGCGAGGGCGGCGTCGTGCACGTCCTGCGCGGTGGCCCTGCGTGGCCTTCCCATTCAGTCAGTATGCCGTCGCCCCAACCTCCTCGCAGGTCGATGCCATGTACGGGGTGACTTCCGTTTTCCATGGGGCCCGCGACTCGCCACGGGCCGCCGGTCAAGGACGGCGGAGGTAACGCCGTCAACTTGAGCGCCCGGCAGCCGGCGGAAGGGGTCACCTCGTGGCAGCAGAGTGACGGTGCGGATCGGTCTTGGACGAGAGTCTGCGATGTCCGATGTGGGATGTCAGGCGGATCCGGCGACGACCCGTGTGCCGCCCATCCTGTCGTGGAGGGTGCGTCCTGAGCCGAGCATGCCCATCAGCACGGTCGCGAGAATCAAGGCGTAGACCAACACCGTGGCCGTCAATGTGATCAGGTCCCCGCGCTCGAAGCCGCCGTTGGCGACACCGAAGGCGACGACATGACCCAGAGTCCACGGAGTGGCGATCTTGACCGTATTCCTCCACAGTGCCCTTGCGAAGCTCACGGGGTGTCCTTTGATCGACACCACTCGCAGCGATTCTCGCCGCTTGCCCCAGGTCGCCTTCGCGTGCCCTGACTCAGCGCGCGCGGCGATGATCGTGGCCGCAACCGGGGGCACAGAACTGGCCAACGCCAAGAACAGCGGGTCCGAAGCGAGTGCAGAGCCAGTTAATGTCAGACCGAGCGGCACCTCCAGGGCCGCGATCCCCAGATACCCCACGCAGTCACGAAGATAGCCACGAGCCCGCCGAGCCCACAGTGCACTCACTGTCACGCGACTCATCCTCACATGCGCACCGCAGGCAAGTCGGCAACCTGGACAATGAGCCGGCGGTCGCCTATCGACCGGCGTTGCAGACGCGGATCCATCGGTGTCGACAAACAATCGGCCCGAGCCGCCGGACGGACCACGGCATCCGATACTCCGCACTCCCGTCTTGCACCTCGCGGCTCCAATCGACTGACCGAGCATTACCCGGCGGATTGACGCGGCTTCTTTGTCCAGTTCGGCGGGGTGAGCGGTGGGATCATGTGACGTCCGGGGACGGCAGTTGCCGATCGCGCGAGAGTACGGACTGGACCGTCCCTGTCAGCACCGCGACCATCGGCAGCACGGCGAACATCCACATCACGGTGCCG